>JBKPNV010000019.1:0-5601 GCA_046732795.1 Acidobacteriota bacterium | reverse complement strand
AATCGAGAACCCCCGGGCTGACGCGAATGTCGAGACGTCGGTCCGCGTACCGGGTATCGCCTTCGCGGAATGGGGCCCTGGCGATCACGGCTTCTACGTCATGGGTCGTCCCGGGACTTACAAAGACGGAGGCGAAGCGTCACCTCAAATGGCCGCGGTGCGGCGGCGCGTCCTCAATGCAACCAAGGCTGCCGGAGTCAAATTCCTGAATGCGTGTAACGAGAACAACGTGATTGATCAGTTGAAAGAGGGCGTGATGATCTGCACGGGCGGAGACTCACCGGCGGCCGACAAGGGCCGCGCGTTCACCAAGCGCACCGATCCCTGGTAGCCCGGGACTCGGGATCGGGGACTCGGGATCCGGGCCCGAGTCCCGAGCCTCGAGCCCCGATGGTTTTCAGAACGAGAACTTCACGCCGATTTGCAGCTCGCGCATCGGTGATCGAGTGGTGTTGATGCGGCCATACGTCTGGCTCGACATGTTCATGTCCGGGTCGCCCCAGATCGGCTGGTTGAGTGCATTGAACGCTTCCAGCCTCAATTGCAGCGCACGCCCCCCATTGAAAATGATGTTCTTCAGCAGCGACAGGTCCACGCTGAAGATGCCTGGTCCGATGACGATGTTGCGTCCGGCGTTGCCGTAGGTGAACGCGTCGGGCCGCACGAACGCGGCCGTGTTGAACCACTGCTCAACGGTCTGCGGGCCGTCGTTGGGATCCTGGCCAGCCACGAGGTTCGGACGGTAGGTCTGGGCTCCGGTGTTCGGGACGTCGACACCATTGGCGGCGTCCCTGGGGAAGCCGCTGGACTTGTTGACGATCGCGCTGACCTGCCAGTCGCCGAAGATCGCTGCGGCGGCACCACTTTCGGCGAGCGGCTTGCCTCGCCCGAACGGAAGTTCATAAAGCACTGATGCGACGAGCCGATGGCGGACATCGAAGATCGACGGTCCCCACTCGCAATCGAAGCAGCGGCTGTCCTGCGGGAACAGCGCGTCGCCGGTGAGCACGCGGATGCCGCTGCCGTTGTCCTCGGACTTCGACAGCGTGTAGCCGACGAGGACCGAGAACCCACGATTCAGTCGTCGGGTGAGCTTGGCGGCGAGCGAGTTGTACCTGGCTTCAGCGACGTTGCCGATCTCCTGGATCTTGGTGAATTCGGGATAAGGGCGACGGTTCTGAACGCTGCCGGGCCCCGGGGTGACTTCGTTGGCGTCGAACATCCGCTGAAGCCGCTTGCTGCGAGATCCGAGGTAGCCGACTTCAAGTGCTGTGAATCGCCCGAGTTCGCGCTGGACGTTGACGACATACTGAATCATGTACGGCGTTTTGCGGTCGTACTCATTGCCGAGGACGTAGTGATTCGACACGCAGACGAGCGGTGGTTGCACACCGCACGCATTGGTACCCGATCCGAAGAACGGCGCGTTCCAGTTGAGATTCAGGAGCAGGGGGTCGGAGATGTCCTGGCGGCGGCCGGCCGCGTTGCGGGCCATGTCGAACACCGGATTACCGGTGTCCTGCATGTAGAAGATGCCGGCGCCGGAACGGATCGACCAATTCGTGCTCGGCGTCCATGCCCACCCGACGCGCGGCGCGAAGTTCAACTTGTCATCATCGACGAGGCGGCCGCCCAGCCGGCCATCGCGGGCCACCTGGATGTTGGGCGCGAAGCGGATAGCTGAGTCCTCGTAGAAGTCGCCTTCGCCGATCCGCACGAGGACCGGGTGACGGGACAGGTCGGCCACCGGCGCCCCTGTGTCGCGATAGGGCAGATACGCGTTGATCAGCGTGCCGCCTTTGTCGAGCCACGGTGGAACGTACTCGTAGCGGAGTCCGTAATCGAGCGTCATGTCACCACGCATCCGCCATGTATCGGCGAAGTAGTACGACTGACTGACCGCGCGGAAGTTGGTCGTCGCGAGCTGCACCGCAGACTCAGAGCTGCGCATCGTGCCGAGCAGGAAGTCGGCAAACGCGGCGCCGCCCGGAGTCGCTACCCCCGTCAAGGATCCCGTGGCCCGTCCGTCGAACACGAACGAACCACGCGAGAACTGGTTGCCGACCTGGTTGTATTGATCGTACCGGATGCTGGCGCCGGCTTTAATCGAGTGCGAGCTGCGGATCCAGGAGACGTTGTCGGTGAATTCGAATGTCTTGTTGCGATTGGTGTAGGGGCCCTCGGTGCTGTCCCCGAAGCCGGAGAACCCGGAGATCCCGACGGCTGGAATTCCCCACGCCTCCGGCGGGCCCGGCGACACACCGGGGATGTTGAGCTCGGAGACCACGTCGCGTTCGAAGGCCAGCTCGCGTCCGAAGGTGTTGTAGAACGAGTTGAATCCGAAGCGGAATTCGTTGAGCACCGTCGGCGACAGCGTGTACGTGTTCCCGATCATCAACTGGTGAATCGTGTTGAGCAGCTTCGTGCCGTTCAACTTCAACGCCGGCGTCACCTCATCGTCGTGGCTCCAGCTGTAGCGGCCCATCCAGTTCAGCGACGAGCTTTGGACGAAGTCCATGCGCTGCGTGTACTGCTTCCGATCGATCACGCGATCGATACGCGAGACGTAGTTATTGGCCGTGCCCGGGGCGTTCGGCTCCGGATAGAACTCGAGCAGCTGTTGCGAGATCTGCTGAATCCGATTCGTCGGAATGCGATTGCCGGCGAACGCCGCGCACGATCGGCTCGAGCCGGTGGCGACGCAGGTTGCCGGATCGTAGAGTGGCGAGGTGAGCGCAGAGAAATCGCCTGACCGCATCGCCAGCGTCGGCACGGAGAAGTTGTTGATGAGGGTCTTGTTGTCCTGATATCCCTCGTAGTTCGACATGAAGAACACACGGTTCTTGAGGATGGGACCCGTGGCCGTGTAGCCGTACTGATTCCACCTGAAGTCTGGTTTTTCCTGGGCGGCCTGCGCGGCCGTGAACGCATACGGGCGGGAGTCGAGCGCATCGTTGCGATGGAACTCGAAGACCGTGCCGTGGAAGGCGTTCGAGCCCGACTTGGTCACGACGTTCACCTGCCCCGCCGCTCGTCCGAACTCCGCCGAGTAGATGCCCGTCTGCACCTTGAATTCTTCGAGCGCGTCAACCGAGGGCAGGAAGATGTAGGTGTTGAAGTTGACGTCGGTGTTGTCGACGCCATCGAGCGTGTAGTAGTTGAACTCGCGGCGCTGGCCGGAGATGGATATCTGCTGGTTGGCGCGCGAGCCGCCCTGCCGATCGCCCGCCTGGCCCGGGCCGGCGAAGCTCGCGCTCACGTTCGGGCTCAAGGCGATCAGACTCAAGTAGTTGCGACCGTTGAGCGGCAACTCGACGATCCGCCGATTCTCGATGACGGTGCCGACCGTCGCGTTTTCCGTCTGAATGAGCGAAGTAAGAGCCGTGACCTCCGTCGTCTCCGAGATCCCGCCGAGTTCAAGGGTCAGGCTCACGCGCAGCGCCTCCTCCACGTGCAGTTCCACCCGGTTCTGCGCGAGCCTGAAGCCGCTGAGTTCGGCCTTGATCAAGTACACACCGGGAGGCATTGCGGGAAACGCGTAGGCTCCAACTTCGTTACTCTGCTGCGTGCGAATCGCGTTGGTGGCCTCGTTCTGCGCCGTGACCGTCGCGCCTGGAAGGGCGGCGCCCGTGGTGTCTTTCACGTCACCGGTGATGGTCCCGAGGGTCTGAGCGTAAGCAGTCGTCGAGAGAGACAGGCAGACAACTGCACTGAGGGCACGTTGCAACATGTGCTGCTCCTTCGGGTAAGAGAGAAACAGCACCGCGAACGACGATCGGACCATCGAGGGGACTGACCAACCGATCGTCAGTCACGATGACCGTGAGGCAGTCCGTATAGCGCCTCGTTATCAGGAGGTCAAGACTTTGTTTTTCGGATTGCCGCAATTGCGCGAAATTTGATGGTGCGTGCCGGGATTACGACGTACCCTCCTGATTTCATCACACCAGGCTGAGCTATCGCCAACCGTGGCCTGCTTACCTGCCGAGCGCGCTTCTGCTCGCGAAGGAGAACCACGGCGAGGCAGAGTAAGATGCGGACGCAATTATGAGCTGCACAATATCCTGAGTGCAGTCGAGCCGAGGGAACGTCCGACAAAGGGAGGTTCGTCCATTCGCGGAGGCCCATCATGCGCCGATTTCTGATCGCGAAGTTTGTGTTCGTGTCGCTCGCTGTCGTGCCTATCGCTGCCTATGCGCAAGCCTCGATTGTGGGTTCGGTCAGAGACAATTCAGGGGCGGTGATACCGGGTGTCACCGTCGAAGCGTCGAGCCCGGCCCTCATTGAGAAAACGCGCTCGGTAGTCACCAGCGGAACCGGTCAATACGCGATCGTCGACCTGAGGCCGGGCACCTACACCGTGACGTTTACCTTGCCCGGCTTCAACGCCGTCAAGCGCGAGGGGATCGAGCTGACGGGCAATTTCGTCGCCAGCGTGAGCGTCGAGATGCGTGTTGGAGAGGTTACTGAAACCATCACGGTAAGCGGTGAGGCGCCCATCGTAGACGTGACGAGCGCGAGGAGACAGCAGACGATCAGCGGCGACGTGATCGCCGCGATTCCATCGAGCCGTCAGTACTTCGGCCTGACGACGCTGGTACCAGCACTCAACATCCAGGGGAATGACATCGGCGGCGCATCGGGGCCGATCTTCAGCGTGTTCCAGATCCATGGCGGCCGGCGCAACGAGGGACAGGTTCTCGTCGATGGACTGAGCATGGGGTTCCAGGGCATGGGCGTGTCCTTCTATGTGCCGGAGGTAGGCACCGCGCAGGAGGTCACGTTCAGTCTGTCGGGCGGCCTCGGCGAGGCGCCCACCGGTGGTCCACAGATGAACATCGTCCCGCGCACGGGCGGGAATGTGTTCAGCGGCAGTCTGTTCGTGACTGGCGCGAACGGAGCGATGCAGGGAGACAACATCACACAAGAGATCCGGGATGCTGGTCTCACCGGACGTAACGAGCTGCAGAAGTTATGGGAGGTCAACCCGGCGGTCGGCGGTCCGATCAGGCGCGATCGTCTCTGGTTCTATGGGACGTTCCGTCATCAAGGCAATCGGCAGCTGGTTGCCGGCATGTTCGAGAACAGAAACGCGGGGGATCCCACGAAGTGGACCTACGATCCGGATAACAGCCGTCAAGCCGTCGACGACGGTACGTGGAAGAACGGGTCACTTCGGCTAACGTGGCAGGCATCGCCGCGGAACAAGCTCAATGTCTGGTGGGACGAGCAGAGCGTATGTCAGCACTGCATCGGCGGCGGCTCACGAACGGGTCTGGTGTTCGCCGGCGGCATTCAATCGCCCGAAGCGCACGGCCGGACCGAGGGCTTCCCGCAGCGAATGGCTCAGGCGACATGGTCTTCGCCCGTTTCGAATCGGCTGCTGCTCGAAGCCAGCCTCGGACTTGGGCCGGACATCCAGTTCGGAGGTCTGCAGAAGAACGCTTACGACAAGACCTTGATCCGGGTTACGGACCAGGGCGGGGCAATTCCGAACCTGGCGTATCGAGCGGCGTTCTGGTCGCGTCCGCGAGGACTCACTCGCGTCGCGCAGGGGTCGGTCTCGTATGTGACCGGTTCGCACAATGCGAAGTTCGGCGG
>JBKPNV010000018.1:0-12211 GCA_046732795.1 Acidobacteriota bacterium | reverse complement strand
GGTGTGTCCCGGCCGAATCCGAGCGACGACACCGGCAGCGTGAGATTTTCGAGACACCAAGTCTCAGCGTCCCGTGGCCGCAAGTGAGAGATCGATCGCGATGGCGATCCGATGCGTGAGACGGCGAAGCGTTCCTCCCACAGGTCGAAGCTGAACGTGAAGCCCTGCATCGCCTGTTTCACGACTGGTCCTTCGGGCTTCGACAGCACGGCCATCTCGAAGTCGATTCGCACGGAGCGTCCTTCGCGCAGCCGAGTGAGCACCGGCCCTTCAATGAAGTTGAAACCACGCGCCTGGACATGCAGTGCATCAGCGACTGTTCTGATCGTGAGAGCCTGCGCAAGGAGAGGTGCCGTCGCCACGGTAACGAGTGCGAGCGGCAGCAGCCAGTGCCGATTCTGCGACCGACTCACCGCGGCGCTCAAAACCGCACCCCCGCCATGAAGATGGGGCCAGAGTCGTTGTGGTTGTTCAGTGGAAAGCCGAGTGTCAGGAAGAAGTTGTCGCTGTGGACACCGAACCCGGTCGAGTAGCGAAGTTTCGAATCAGTGTGTCGATCCCAGACTGAACCGGTGTCGAAGAACACCCCGACGTTGTAGAACCGGTACTCGACCGTCGAATGGAACATCCGCTCCCCGCCGAGAGGAGCGATATCGTACTTATCCCAACCGCGAAGCGTCGTCGAGTTGCCCAGCGAGAATCGCTCGAAGAGCGGTGCGTCGCCGGTGATGTATCCGAGCGACAGCGACGCGATCGCCGTGCTATGCCCTTGATCGAACTGGTACCGTGCCTGCCCAAGATGCCGCTTGTAGACAAGATCGCTGTCGAGCCCTTCGACCGCGGCGCGGAGCTGGTAGCTCGCCTCAACGCGCTGACGGACATCGCTGTTCCCCTTCCAGAGGTGGTCGCCGCCGATGCCGAACACCCACGCGTTTGCCATCTGTGAATTGGGTGAATTCGAGAGCGATTCCAGTTCCGACAGGCTCACGCCACCGCTGATGCGAACGTTGGGATTGAACGCGAATGTCGCGGTTGGTTCGAACGTCAGCCGATTGCGATACAGCTCCGGGACGCCGGAGCTCGACGACAACGCCGTCACCGTGGCGTCTTCCCACGACTGGTTGTAACGGGAGAATTCCAGCCTGGCGCCGAAGCGCTCGGTGCCGATCACGCGGCTCTCGAAAGCCAGCCGGAACCCGGAGTACTCCTCGATCAGATCATCGATATCGTTGAAGACCACGCCGGCGGTAAACCGATGACGGCTGCGTGAGGCAGTGATCGGGATGTCGAGCACGCCGCTCCAGCCCTGCTCGGAGTGATACACCAGCTTCGATTTGGGAGGAACGAATCGAATCCACGGCTCCTCGAAGATCTCGAACACGACACGAATCCTGCCGGTCTGAGACCCCTTCGAGATTCGGCGGGCGACTGCGCGTCCCGGCAGCTCGCTCTTCAGGCGCTCCTGCAGTCGCTCGGCTTCTTCCGTGTCGAGTCGCCTGCCAACGAGTTTCTGGAGATCGTCGCGAAGCTGCTGACTGATCTCGTTGTATGGACCGTCGACGTCGACGGTCTCGACGATGTAGCGCGCGTTGATGTTCTCGCTGAGGTTCGTGTCGTCGCTGATTCGTGCGACCAGGAAGATCACGCGCGCCTTGCCATCAGGCTTCGAGACACCGCGCACCGCTGCAATCACGTCCGGTTGCTCCTGTTCCACGCGGGAGATCAGCTGATTGAGTCCCTCGCGACTGAGGGGAGCACCGACCAATGAATTGATGTCTTTCTGCAATCCGGGGCTCAGGCGGTCAAGCGAGAACCCTGACATCTCGACGGCATCGATAATCGTGCCTTCCGGCGCGTCGGCTTCCTGCGCGCGGACCCCCGACAGGGGCAGAACGAGGATGACGGACAGCAGCGCGAGTGTTCTCATGCGGCGACACGAGGCAAGCGGCGCGCCATTGTACAAGTAGCTGATTGTGAAGGAGATCAGCTGTCAGACAGTGTGACTGGCTTTCACACCAGCGGGAACGCGAGGCACACTGAAGACCTCGGGAATTTCCGCTCGACTCAGACGGAAATGACCCCCAGGGTCATTTCAGCACTGAACCCGATGAATCGTGCCTTGCCGTCCGCGCGAGCGCTCTGACGTGAGAAGCAGTGTTTTGGCGTCGAGGAAGTCGATCCCTTCGCCTTGCGGCTCCGCGTCTCCGAGCGAGCACGGCCGCTGCAAGTCGCGCCAGCGAGTCTTGCCGCCTTCACGAACGAGCTCGAAGAAATACACCTCGTAGTAGGTGCGTACGGCCAGTGTCTTGCCATCGGGAGCGAGAGCGGCCGACGTCACCAGTTGTCCCGTTCTCGGCTCGGGCCGTATCCCGGTGTTGCCGACGTATTCGGCGACGACGGTTTCACCGGAGGCGATCGCCTCCGCGACGGTCGCGGCTGAAATGCGGAAGAAGTCAATCGTCCCGTTACGCCCCTTCGACACGATCGTGAGATCGCCGTTCGGGAGGACCGCCAGTGCTTCGGCATCCGTTGGCTTGTCGGGATATCGATAGTGAAGCGTTCGCGCCGGAACAGGCGGAGGCTGAGCGCCCGCACCGCTGACCTGAGGCTCGATCACGATGTAGATGGTCACCTGCGGACGGACCTGGTCGTTGTCTCCCGTGTCGGCGATGTAAAGACACTCGCTGTTCTGCAGCGATGCCGCCTTCGCCATCTCCGGCGGGCAGCCGCCGAGGGAAATGTCCTCCCAGTCGCGCGCCAGCGCATTCGCGACTGTGAACTGCGCTAGCAGTTTTCCGGACAGGTCGACGGCGTAGAGGTTTGGACCATCGCCCGAGTCGTTGTGCGACCAGAGCACGCCCGGCTGGGTGCGGCTGATCGCGACTCCGGAACTCTCCCGAAGCTCGTCAGGCAGAACGCCGACTTCTTCGATTACTCGCGCCGCATACGGTTTCCGGCTCTCGAAATGTGCCGCCAGCGCGCGTTGGTACCACCACGCGTCCATCCAGCGCCACGACACGATACCGACAAAGCCGATGACGACAGCGAGAGTGACGACAATGGCAATTCTCACGGCGGTTCGCACGCAGGTCTCGTTCCTTGGAGTTCTAGGAATGATACCTGCTCCGTCCTTGACTATCCCACTCGTAAGGCGTAAAAGCCGGACCAACACCCACTCGTTACCTTCGCGGATCTCGGTTCACGCGCAGTCCGGCACGGCCCTTCATGGCCATTGGAAGGAGATCGACATGCGCAGACTGGCTCACGCGGTTGTCGTCCTGACGTGTCTGGTGGTGGTTCCCTCCTGGTCCTTCGCTCAGTCGTCCATCACCGGCGTGGTCAGGGATACGTCGGGAGCAGTCCTGCCCGGCGTCTCAGTTGAAGCCTCGAGCGATGTGCTCATTGAAAAAGTGCGTTCTGCCGTCACTGATGACACGGGGCAATATCGGATCACCGAACTACGACCTGGCACCTACACGGTCACCTTCACGCTGACGGGATTCAGCACAGTCAAACGCGAACAACTCGAGCTGCCGGCCGACTTCGTCTCCACCGTCAACGCCGACATGCGCGTGGGAACACTCGAGGAGACCGTCACCGTAACCGGCGAGAGCCCGATCGTGGACGTCCAAAGCGCGCGGCGGCGCCGCACGCTCGATGAGAACCTGATCGAATCGCTGCCCACGGCGCAGGGGTACGCCGCGGTCATGGTCTTGATGCCGTCGATGATTCAAAGCGGCGGCGGCAATAACAACGTCTTGCTGAACCCCGGGATGATTGTCTTCGGCGGGCGCGGCGGACGCGGCAACGAAGGCATCGCCCAGACCGATGGAATCGGCACCGGAGCCGCCATCAACGGCGGCGGCGTCTCGGGTTATGGCCGCCTCGACACGACAGAGGAAGTCGTGCTGACCACCAGCGGCGGCCTCGGTGACGTCGAGGTCGGCGGGCCGATCGTCAACCTGATCCCACGCAACGGCAGCAACAGATTCGAGAATCGCTTTCAGGCGTCAGGCCTGACCGGTGGTATGCAGGCGAGCAACTACACGCAGGAGTTGAAGGACGCCGGCCTGCGTACGCCCTTCAAGACAAACTACCAATGGGACGCCAGCCTGATGAACAGCGGCCCCATCATGCAGGACCGCCTCTGGTTCTTCTATGCGACGAGGTACAACGGGAATGGCACCAATCTTCCCGGAATCTTCTACAACAAGAACGCCGGGGACATCACCAAGTGGACCTACGATCCGGACTTCAATCGCCCCGCGAACAACAGCTCGTCGGGATCGATCACGCCGACGCTCCGGCTGACCGGGCAACTGAACCGTGCCATGCAGGTGGGAGTGTTCATCGATGCGGGAGCCTTCAGACTCAGCGACTACCCGCAAATCGGCATCGTTGGGGCAGTCCCGCTGGCCACGCCGGAGACCGGCACCGTCAGTGGAAGCGGACGCTCTCCGATGTTTCAGTACAAGTGGACCTGGACTGCCACGAGCAAGCTTCTGCTGGACGCGAGTTACGGCTCGTACCACCAGGACTGGAACGCGCGTGAGCGGCCCGACAACAATCGAGACCTGATTCGCATCACGGAACAGTGCACGGCCGGCTGCGCCAACAACGGCGGCGGCATCCCGGGCCTGGTGTATCGGGCGCAGACGTGGAGTGCCGACTACATGGAGCCGAACCGCTGGCAGGCGGCGGCGACCTACGTCACCGGCGCACACAACATGAAGGCGGGCTACCAAGGCGTGTACCACCTAAACCAGACGTACCCACACGGCAACAACTACAACCTCGAATACCGCGTCAACAACGGCGTGCCGAACCAGCTCACACAGTTGGCGAGGCCGTACTTCACAGACTCGCGCGTGCGGTACGACGCGTTGTACGCACAGGACCAGTGGACTCACGGAAAGTTCACCGTCCAGGGAGCAATCCGTTACGACCACGCCTGGAGCTACTATCCCGCGCAGCAGATCGGGCCGTCACAATTCATTCCGCAGGGACTCTACTTCGGAGAGTCCAAAGGCGTCCTCGGGTATCACGACATCGACCCGCGGTTCGGACTCGCCTTTGACCTGTTCGGCAACGGGAAAACCGCATTGAAGTTCAACACCGGCCGCTACCTGGAAGCCGCGGTCAACGGCAACGGCAACTACTCGGCGTTGCAGCCGAGCAGCCGGGTTCCCACGAGCGTGACGCGGTCGTGGACCGATGCCAACGGGAACTGGGTCCCCGACTGCGATCTGCTGAACGGCGAGGCGCAGGATCTCCGATCGCGCGGCGGCGACAACTGCGGTCGCTGGAGCAACCTGAACTTCGGCAAGGAGGTCTACAGCCTCTCCTATGACGAGAACATTCTCAAAGGCTGGTACAACCGGCCGTCGGACTGGCAGATCGGCGTGACGGCGCAGCACGAAGTGATTCCGCGTGTTTCCATGGAAGTGAGCTATCTGCGCCGCTGGCTGCAGAACTTCACGGTGACCGACAACCGCGCGGTAGCACCTTCAGACTTCGCGCAGTTCAATGTGGTGGCCCCACTCGATCCGCGCCTGCCCGGCGGAGGCGGTTACACCGTTGGCCCGATCTATAACGTCAACCCAGAGAAGTTCGGGGTCACTGACGATTTCCGGACCTATTCGCCCGCCTACGGCAAGGTGTCGCAGGTCTACAACGGCGTTGACTTCTCCGTGAACGCGCGGTTGCGCAACGGCCTGCAGCTACAGGCGGGAACGAGCACGGGACAGACGGTCGTAGATGCGTGCGAGGTACGGGACAAACTGCCGGAGCAGGTTTCGACCGGTGCGCCTTCAGCCGGCGGCATTCCCTATAATCCGGCGAACCCGTTCTGTCACATCGCGCCCGGCGTCACGACTCGGCTCACGTCCGCCGGCTCGTACATTGTTCCCAAGGCCGACGTGCAAGTATCCTTTGCGCTCACGAGCAGCCCCGGGGTGCCGCTCGAGGCGAACTGGAACATACCGAACTCGGTCGCACGGCAATGGCTCGGGCGCGACTTGTCTGGTGGGGCGCCCAACATCGCGGTGAACCTGCTGGCGCCTGACCAGATGCGCAGCGATCGGGTCAACATCCTCGACTTCCGGGTCGGTAAGGTGATGCGCTTCGCAGGCCACCGCGCGCTCTTCGCGGTCGATCTCTTCAACGCGCTCAACCTCGACACCGTGCTGACCAACAGCTTCACGTACGACCCGACGGGCGCGTGGCTGGTTCCGCAGGAGGTGCTGACGGCACGCACGGCGAAGATCACCGTGCAGTACGACTTTTAGAAGACACCGGGTGTGATTTGTTGGAAGCGGCCGGAAATCACACCCGGTGTCATTTCCCGATCATGTGACAGGTAGGGCGGGTCCTGCTTTGTGGACCCGCCGGAAATTTGCCGGGTCTACAGAACAGGACCCAACCTACTCTATAAGCGTGCCGTCGAATTATTCGACGGCACACGCTGCTCGATCCAGCCGCGGATCACCTCGAACACCTGCCGCCGATTGTTTTCGAACATCGCGAAGTGACTGTTTCCGAGGATGCCCCGATCCTTGAGATCGATCAGCTCGCCCTTGGCGCCCGATTGCGTCAAGGCGTCGATGATCGGACGTCCATCACGCCCGCCTCTCTCCGACAGCAGATACATGATCGGCATATTCTTCAGATTGAGTAGCGGCGTGCCCGGCGTGCCGCCGGCACCAACGAGCGGTGCCGTCGCGCCCTCAAAAGAAACGACCGCCTTGACGAGATTCGGCCGCTCGTTTGCCACGAGCCATCCGAAGGGACCGCCGGCCGAGTGCGTCATCACGATGGAGGGTCCGACGCGATCGATCAGCTCCCCGCCGTACTGCTTCCACAGCGTCTGCGCGAGTTGATTGTCACGTGGAGCTGAATTGGCGGCCGCGACGAGCTGATCGACGAGGGGATCGCCGACATCACCTGTCGTGCCGGGCCACTGTTTGTTCGGCGTCCGCGCTGAGGTCACTGTGTCGCGCGTGAGCAGATCGTAGGTGACGAGCGCACCGATCTCTCCGAGTGCATCGGGATGGTAGACGGAGCGTCCGTGCCCCGGACGATCGACGAGGTAGACCTTGTAGCCAGCCTGCACGAAGTGATGGGCCCATCCCGACATCCCGCCGAGGCCGAAGTAATGGACCATCTGGCCGCCGCCGCCATGGACGAGGACGACCGGCAGCGGATGTCGCTGCTGCGCCGGCTCGAAGTACTGCACGAACATCGGCGCGGTGTGAATCGTGCCGTACGGCATCTTCTTCGTGTTCGACGTGCCGACCCAGAACATGCCCGCATCCGCCAGCTTGAGCGCCATCGAATCATTGCCGGCGCGTTTCGGCGCCGGCGCCTGGCTGTTGCTGCCGGTCACGTTCTTGTGCATCCAGTCGATGAGTGGCTGCAGCACCTCGCGGCTGTTCTTCTCCATCATCATGGCGTGACCGTTGCCGGTGATCCCGAGCTTGCCCCATCGCAATTCCTCGGCCTGCACGCCCGCTTGTCGAAGGAACGCCACCGCACCAGGGCTGCCGGGTGACGCAAACGAGGAATCCGCCGTCGCGATCAGCACCTTCGTGTTCTTCAGATTCGGCAGCTTGCGCGCGGGTTCCTCCTGCAGGTAGTAGCCGGCGATGCCGGGCTCGGGATTCGCAATCCACCTCGTTTTGATCTCGGCTGGGTCGTTGACCGGCGGATCGTAGGTGACCGGGATGGTCGACAGTCCCCACCGGCTGCCGAAGCCGAACGCAGTTCCGCCCGCGCCCTCGATGATGATGGTGGCCTTCACGAGATTTGGACGCGCCTCGGCGACAAGCAACCCGAATGGACCGCCGGCCGAGTGCGTCATGATGATCGCGGGTCCGATCTTGTCCAGCAGCTCCGCGCCGGCCTGACGCCATGCGAGGTGCTGCACGTTGAGCGCACCTGCCGGCTGCTGATTCGCGGGAGGTGGCGGGCCTGCCGCAGCCGCGCCGCGGCCAGCGCCCTGACCACGACCGCCGCCCCCCGCAGCACCCTGGGCGCCGGGAGCACCGCCTCGACCTGCCGCGGCAGCCGGCTGCACGACATAGCTTCCGCCCATACCTGCCGTCAGGCGACCGAGATCATCGGAGCCGACGTTGCCGGGTCCCGGCCACTGGTTGTGATTCTTCTGGTACTCGTTCGGTGTGCTGGCAGGATTCGCGCTCGGCGGCGTGAAGCGACCGGCAATGCTCTCGAGCGTCAGCGCCTGCGCCGGGAAGCCGCCATGCAGCTCGGGATGAATCGGCGAACGTCCGTGCCCCGGACGATCGACCACGTAGACCTTGAAGCCTTCCGAGACGAGGTACTGGAACCACCCGGGACGTCCGTCGGGAGTGCCCAGCCAATCCGTGCCCTGACCGCCGCCGCCATGCACGAGCACGACGGGAAACGGATGCCGCACCTGCGCCGGAATCATGTATTCGACGTACATCTGCTGTCCGCCAACGAACGCGCCACGTGCAGTCTCGGCGCGTTTCACGTTGACCCACAGGTAGCTCCACTCGGCGACGTCGAGAGGGATCTTTGTCGATGCTGCCGCCGTCTGCTGCGCAAGCGCTCCGGCCTCGGCAGGAGTAGCCAGCGATCCCAGTGCGGCGGCTGCGGCACCAGCGACGCCCATAGCGGCCGCGCGTCGCATGAAGTCCCGCCGGGTCGCCTGACCCGCGGCAAAGTCTTCGTACAACTCTTTCAACTGCTCTTCGACGAGGACGTCGTTCTGTTCTGTCATAGGGCGCTCCGGCTGACGTGGGAGGGGGAAAACGGCAGCCAAGGATACCTCTGTTTCTCTCTTTTTCCGCCTCTCTGCATACCCGACGCAGCGCTTTTCCGACTTGGGCAAGGTGGAATCGAGTCGGCCTGGAGATACTCCATTAGTCGATAACTGAGCGGTGCAAGGCGCCGGCGTCGTCGGAGCGCACCGCGATCGCCACGTTGCCATCGAAGCACAAGTCCAGTGACATCTGTGTCTCGTCGCTTTTCAGGTATCCGAATACCCGAGTCACGACGCGGTGCCACCGCGATCGTGCAGCGTCAACGCGGCCAGATCACGCCGGGCGCGCCCATGTGCAGTTGCTCGACATGCACCGATCGCCGCTCGATCACCGCCCGCTGATTGATATACCCCTTGTCGGTGACCTCTCCGTCATCGATAGAGGGCGGCTGCTCGAGCACGAGGAGGCGCGATGGTGCGGTCGAGCCACCGCCGGAGTGCGCACACAGGGCGGCAAGCGCCGCCTCTAAACGGGCTTGCACCCCGGTGTCATCCAAGCCGAGTGTTCGAGCCGCTGCCTGGTTGACCCACACCAATGCCCCGACCTCGGCCCGGTCGTGTCCGGTGATCACCGCGTCCTGCACCAATGGATTGCACTCGGCGATCAGTCGAAGGCGGACGGATCCGGCGTGCACCCACGTCCCTGACTGGAGCTTGAAGTCTTCCGCCACACGGCCGTCAAAGGCGAGGCCTTGCGCAGGGTTGTCGACATCAACCAGGCGCAGTGCATCGCCAATCTTGTAAAACCCTTCTTCGTCGAACGCTGCGCGCGTGAGGTCCGGGCGACCGTGATAGCCAGGCGTGACGTTCGGCCCTTTGACTCTTGCTTCGAGCTTGATACCGGACGGCACGAGTTTGAGCTCGACGCCAGGCGCCGGATTGCCAATGGCGGTTGGCCGATCGATGGGAAAATGAACACAGGTCGCCAGCGGCGCCGTCTCGGTCGACCCCCATCCCGACAGCATGCAGGTGCGGCCGGCCGCCACCGAGGACATCAACGCCCGGAGGCGCTCGTACAGGTTCTGAGGCAAGGCAGCGCCGGCGTAAAAAACCGCATCGAGCCGGGGGGAGAAGAACGTCCGACACAGCTGCTCATCGGACTCGAGTAGAGGCAGCAGCAGGTCGTAACCGCGCGGCACGTTGAAATAGATCGTCGGCGACACTTCACGCAGGTTGCGGGCTGTCGTGGCGATGAGATCAGGCGTGGGTTTGCCGCCGTCGATGTAGAACGTTCCTCCGTTCCTCAGGGCCATGTTGAACGTCGCGTTGCCTCCGAAGGTGTGATTCCAGGGCAGCCATTCACAGAGAACCGGTGGCGCATCCTCGAGGAATGGCCAGAGCTGCGCCCAACTCTGCTGATTGGAGCACAGCATGCGCTGTGTGTTGATGACCCCCTTCGGCGTGCCGGTGGAGCCCGATGTGAACAGGATCTTCGCCACCGTGTCGGGACCAATCGCAGCGAATGCATCTTCGACACGCCCGCTGTGCTCGCGCTCGAGCAATGCGTCGATGGGCGTAATGGTGGCGCCCACGGCGGCGAGAGCTGACGCAAAGCGCTGCTCCCCTTCAGCGAACACGAGGCCAGGATGAAGCAGCTCGAAAATGCCTTTGAGCTTCGCGTGATCCCTCGAGAGGAGCGAATAGGCGGGAGAGATTGGGGCGACAGGAACTCCGACGTGCATCGCTCCCAACGCCAGGAGCGCGTGATTGATGGAGTTGTCCGAGAGGATGGCGACAGGCGTCGCGTGGGTCAGTCCACGCGCTAACAGTGCGCCGCCGATTCGGCGCACGGCGTCGAGTGCATCGCCATAGGTGATGCGACGCCATGCCTCGCCCGAGCGCTCGGCGAGAAAGCAATGCTGTGGCGACCGCGACGCCCACTGCTCGAGCCATTCACCGACGGCGCGTACACACGGACCGAGTGGTTCCGGCGAGCGCAACACCATCGTCCCGTCGGAGCGACGTTCGACATCCACGCGCGGCGCCGCAAAGCGCGGCCGCGCGATCGAATCAGGCATCGTGGTCGCGGATTATACGCTCACGATACTTATTCAGTCAGGAACACGTCAACGTCGACGACACACGTGGACAGCAGCGTTGGCGCCATCGACTGGCCGCGATGATACTGCTCGACGCGTCGATACGTGTCTTGATCGGGCGAGGAATAACGCCACACGACATCAGCATTGAGATCGATCAACCAGTACTCCGGAATCCTCACCCCCGCGTAGAGAGGTGCCTTCACGTCCTGATCGTATCGAATCGATGAGTCCGCAATCTCAATGACGAGCAAAATGTCACCTGGACCGGCGTGTCGCGAGGCGTAGAAATCGGACTGCGGCCGCAACAGCACCAAGTCCGGCTGTGGCTCTGAATACAGATCAAGCCGGACCGAACCCTGCGGCAAGACGATCGCATCGTCGCCGGCGGCTCTGACCAGCGCACGATTGGCCCGCGCGACACTGGCGTTGTGGCGCGTCCCGATCGGCGTCATCGCGACGATCTCTCCGTCGATGAGCTCGACGTGATCGCCTTCCCGAAGAATACCGACCTGCCCCATGCGCTGGTATTCGTCGGCAGTAAAGCGCTTTCGGGTGACGCTAGTGGCCATACTGAGATCTCCATTCTAGCCGGGAGGTGCGAAGCCGGTGGCGCAGCAAATTGCCCATGAAGGCGCGCACGGTGGTCTCGAGGTCACAGTTTGTGCGCGATAGATCGCGGACGGCAGGTGCAGAAATGCCGATGCAGGGGAGTCTTGCGGGCGGTTCTGCCGGGCGATACCATCCCGGCCCATGTTGAACAGTTATCAGCGGCGTCCAGTCGTTCGCAGCACTGCTGTCATCATCAGCCTCCTCGTCACACTGCCCGCGAACGGCTCGACCCAGAACGCCCGCCCGAAGTTCCATCTCGAGGAGGCGACGATTGCCTCTATTCAGGAGGCGATTCGGGCGAAGCAGATTACGACGGTCAGTCTGGTCGAGATGTATCTGAACCGTGTCAAAGCCTACAACGGCACCTGCGTGAACGAACCACAAGGAATCCTCGGCCCCATCACCACAATCCCGAACGCTGGACAGATCAACGCGCTCTCGACGCTCAACCTGCGGCCGGCTGCCCGGAAAAAGTGGGGCTTTCCCGATCGCAAGGCGCGCAGTCTGACCGATGCCGTCGATTCGTCGCCATCGCTGCCCGATGCGCTCGAAGCGGCCGCGGAGCAGGACAAACGATTCGCGGCGACAGGACGCCTTGTCGGTCCGCTTCACGGCGTCGTGATGGCCATCAAGGACCAGTACGACACCGCCGACATGCGCACCACCTCCGGAGGAGATGCCCAATATGCCAACGACCGGCCGCCAGACGATGCGACGTTTGTGAGAAGGCTGCGAGAGGCGGGTGCGATCATTCTGG
>JBKPNV010000017.1:0-25383 GCA_046732795.1 Acidobacteriota bacterium | reverse complement strand
TCTCCCTCGGCCGTGTGGTTGTAGACGACGTCCAGAATCACCTCGATTCCGGCCGCGTGCAGATTACGGACCATCGTCTTGAATTCACGGACGCTTCCCGACGAACTCTTGCTCATGGCGTACCGGATGTCGGGAGCGAGGAAGGCGCTGGTGTTATAGCCCCAGTAATTGCTCAGGTGACGCTGAACGAGATGACGATCGTAAGCATGGTGGTGAACCGGCATGAGCTCAACTGCCGTGATCCCGAGGTCGTGCAGGTGGCGTATCGCTTCGTCCGATCCCAGGCCGGCGTAGGTGCCACGCATCGCCTCGGGCAACCGCGGATGCCGCCGCGTGAAGCCTTTGACGTGCAGCTCATAGATGACCGTTTCATGCCATGGCGTGCGCGGCCGACGATCGTCTCCCCATGTGAACGCCGGGTCGATCACGGCGGCGAGCATCGCAAATGGGGCATTATCACGAGTGTCGAACGCGAGATCCTCCTTCGGATCGCTGAAACGATAGCCGTGCACTTCGTTGCTCCAGCGAATATTCCGACCGATCGCCTTGGCGTACGGTTCGAGCACCACTTTGTTGGGGTTGAATCGATGGCCACGTTCGGGATCGTAGGCGCCGTGAACGCGGTACCCATATAGCTGCCCGGGAAGGATGCCCGGGATGTAGCCATGCCAGATCAGGTCGGTTTGCTCCGGAAGCGTGACGCGAGCCGACTCTCGCGCGCTATCAGGGGAGTCGAAAAGGCACAATTCCACTTTGTGGGCGTGCTCGGAGAAGATCGCGAAGTTGACGCCAGAACCGTCCCACGTTGCTCCGAGGGGGTAAGGGGATCCCGGCCGAACTTTCATGCCGGCCCCAGGCGCGTGCACGCGCTTGCGACACGGTTGTGCTGTGGAATCTGAGCAGTCGACATCAGGCTGAGGTCCAGGGGAACGACGATCCTAACACCGCGACGGAGCGCGGCCCTGCCACAGCCCGACTGCCTTCACACTTCTTATTCTGCCGGGCCCCCACGCGCGGTGGCGGTGGCCACCACCACCGACGAGGCCGCTGACATCGACCTGAAGTAGGAAAGAAAGCGCCTCGGTTCTGGGGCGTCGTACTCAGAGAGATTGTGCGCCCAGCGGTACGCGATGACCTGATACCTCAGCTCGACGTCGACCACGTATGGCCCGCGCCCGTCGATGTCGACGACATAACGGATTCGATCTCCCCCGTCAGCGAAGTCGCGGTCGTGGACTGCCTCTCCGTACGTCGCAATCTCGGGTGCAGCCGTGGACTTATCGAATCCGCGCGGCAGCAAGCGATTGTCCTTCAGATACTGCGTTGCGGCCAGGAGTCCCGTGGTCGGTTTTCCGGAAGACGTACCAAGCACCGGCTCGTAGATCTGCACCTGGTCGGATTGAGTGATTTGTTCGTAGTGGGGTTCGTATCTCGTTGGATCGACATCGTTGTCGTTGCCGCGAATTGCGCCGGAATCCTCGATCGCGCCGGACTCGAATACGACACCATCGTCACGATTGCGGACGGTGACATGCAGCCACGTGCGCCGCGACGGGTAACCCGTAGGGAATTTGTGCCCCGTCAGGTTGCGGACATCGACCTCGAACGACACCGTGTTGCCTTGAATGCGAGGAGCGCTCAACGCGACTGTCGCCGTCTCGCGCTGCAATTGACGAAGCGTGGCGCGTGCCGTGTTATCGAGCTCGGACGGCAGCGCGACGACACCGAGCTCCGTTCGGTAGCGGCCGAACATACGCACCATGAAGGCGTTTCCGCCAACGAACACGTGCTGCGCCAGCTGATCGCGTTCGTCGCCGAGGACCGATGAGGCTCGAACCGGACCCTGGATGGACGGCATATGACATGACTGGCAGCTGCGCGCTTCCTTGCTGAACGCGCTGTGCTGCCACTCCGGGTAGTTCATCTGCTCCGGAAGCGAGCCGATCACGTCGCCGTTGGGGCCGAGCGCCTGGGTGATGAGCGTATGGCACGAGGCGCACAGCTCAGACTGCTTGATGTGAGGAGCCTCCGTCTGCACGAATCCAGTCGCGGAACGCATCACCGACTGCCGTCCGGCGTCGATGCGGTATGGCCCGTAAATGATCCGTGTCCCGTCGGCCTGTGTCGGACGAAGCAGGAAGTTCGCGTTGAAGCTATCGCGAGTGCCCAGCCTGTCCGGCGCGATCTGATGGCAGACTGTGCAGGAGATGCCGTCGGACGCGAGTCGCTGAAGGGTAGAGCCGTTGCGTTGTCCGATCGGCAGGTTCGCGAACACTTCTCCTTTGCCACCAGCGGCGTGCGCGATCTTTTGTGCCATCGGCATATGACATGCCGCGCATTCGTTTTGAATCTCCGCCGACTGCGTCGGATGGTCCATGATTTCGCGGCGCACGCCCGCTTGCCAGTACGGGTCGCGTGCCGAATTGGCCATCATCGTCGATCGCCAGCTTGCGCCGATCGACACGTCCTCGCCCGTCGGGGTGATCAGCGTGTTGTGGCAAGCGAGGCAGTTCTCGGAATGGGTGAAGAGAGACAAGTCATGTGGGCCGTGCTTACGCGCCCCGTGATCGCTACGCGCACTCGGTGACGCTGCAAAGACCGCAACGAGCCAGAGGGTGCACACGGCAGGAAACAGCCGGTGCAGAGCAGCTGTCATGTCGGCTACCTCCAGAACTGAAACAAGCCGCCATCGAACCAGTCCCAGAGGACGTAGGTCAGCACCTGTGGCTTGCGCTCCTCTCGCTGGTTGAGTGGCACGCGAACGCCCACGCTCAGGAGCACGTGCTGCAACTTGCTCAACGAGACCTGCATCTGTGGCACGGCATCCCATTCCGTGTCGCTGTCGCCAGGTTTCGCCGCCAGGATCTCGAGCATTGGCGTCCATGCGCGCCCGAATCCCTGGTTCTGCGCCACGGCGTATCCGAGCGCGGCACGGAGGAATCCTTCATTGGTGCCGAGCGTCGTGTCCGATGGAATTTCGATGCCCGTGTGCAGCTGGAGGAAGCCATTCGCGCCGATCATCTGCCCCCACATCGCGAACGGCTCGTACGTCCAGTAACCGTTTCCAAGTCCCTTGTTTTCATCGCCCGTGGGAACGACAATGGCGGCGCCCGCGGCAAAGATGCTTCCGCGATCGAGATTGGCGTAAAAGGTCCGCCGTATCGCGAGCTCGACGTCGCCCACGCCGCTCGCCCAGGGACTGCCCGGCTCAGACTGCTGGGCAAGGAGCGGCACTTTGATTTCGTACTGCCCCCTCGCGCCGATGCGGTGCTCATAGAGCAATTCATTGCCGACAGCTTTGGCGCCCGAGCCGATGATGCCCGTCGTCCAGACCGTCTCGTTCTCGGGAAAGGCCTTTTCTGTGAAGAACGCCCGCGGCAGGTTCAAATCGCCACGCGGCCACGCCGGATCGTCGCAAAACGTCCAGATGTACTTCACCGCGCGTTCGATTTGCTCTGATGTCAGCGCTTCACCGAAGGCCGGCATGTGACGATCGAGCGCCCGCACCGGACCGCCGCGATGCGCAACCGCCATCCAGTCGGCGAGCGGCTCTACCGTGTTCGTGGCGCACTCTCTGAAGTCCGGCAACTCGTGACCGTTTGACAGCGGGAGCTTGAATCCCACGACGCTCTGCGGTTGTCCCGAGCCGTCGAAGTTGTGACACGCTGCGCACGCCTGCCGATAGATCTCCTCACCAGGGGCATCTGCCGGCAAGATGGATTCGGCGGCCGATCCAGGCGCCGCAGCGCGGAGCGACACGGTTGCGGCGAACACCAAGCACAACAGTACACACACACTCAACGATGCGGCTCTGGTCATCGGCAGACCGATGCTGCATCAGCAGTCTTCCGACCTCAAAGCTTGCGAGCGAGTCTCAGAATCAGTCTTGAATTGGCGGCTGTGCGGACGCGGTCGCGCGACGAAGCGCCCCAGGACGGCGAAGCGAACTGCGGCGGCGCGTCTTGACACGCGCGTCACGGGCTTTCAGGTACTGCTCCATCTCCGACGCGGGCAGCGGTGGGCTGAGCAGGTGGCCTTGGTAGAGATCGCATCCGAAGCGTTCAAGGAACCCTCGCTGAACCTCGTTCTCGACGCCTTCGGCTACGACCGTGAGATCGAGCGAGTGCGCCATCATGACGATCGCGCGCACGAGCGCTCCCTGTTTTGCTCCGCTACCGATGTCTTCGACGAACGCCTTGTCGATCTTGAGAACGTCCACCGGCAGCCGCTGCAGCCGGCCGAGCGACGAGTACCCGGTGCCGAAGTCGTCCACGGACACGCGCACGCCCTCTTCACGCAGTTCCGAGAGCAGCTGCATGGCGACGGCGTCCGAGAACATCAAGCCGCTTTCGGTCAGTTCCAGTTCGATCACCGACATCGGCAGGCGGGCCTCGCGGGCGTGAGTACGCAACATCGTCGGCAGCACGCCATCGCGGACCTCGATGCCAGAGATGTTGATCGCCAGGCGCAGGCCGCGTGCCAGCCGCGACCGCTGCCACACCTGGAACTGCTTCATCGCCGTGCCGCACACGAAGTCGGTGATCTCCGAGATGAGTCCGGCGTCCTCCGCGAGCTGGATGAGCTCCTCGGTGGGGACAGAACCGCGATCGGGAGGGCTCCAGCGGACAAGCGCTTCGAGCGCGCGCAGCGTGCCCGTTCGCAGGTCGGCCTGAGGCTGATAGAACACCTCGAGCTCGCCAAGATCGATCGCGCGGCGAACCGTGCTGAACACCAACGGCGCCGTCGACGCTGAGCGCGCCATGTCGTTCGTATACCGGCGCATGGCGTTGCGCGTCCTCTTCGCGGCCGACAGCGCATCGTCTGCCATGCGCAGCAGCAGGTCCCGCCGATTGCTGTGATCCGGGTACGCGACGGTGCCGATGCTGCATGAGATGTGGACATCGTGCCCGTCGAGCGTGAGCGGCTGACGAACGGCGTCGAGCAATTTCTGCGCGACGATTTCAGCGTGTTCGACCGAAGAGAGCTCCGTCAACACGACGGCGAACTCATCGCCGCCGAGCCGCGCAACGGTGTCCTGCGCGCGGATGATCCCCCTGAAGCGATCGGCGATTTGTTGCAGGAGCAAATCGCCAATGGTGTGGCCGAGGCTATCGTTCACGACCTTGAAGCGATCGAGGTCGATGTAGAACACCGAGAGCCGCCGACAATTGCGCGCGGCGCTGGCGATGGCCTGACCGAGTCGATCCAGAAACAGTTGGCGATTGGGAAGGCCGGTCAACGTGTCGTGATAGGCGAGGTGCGCGAGAGCTGCCTGCCGGCGTTCGGTGATGCGGCGCATCAGGCTGAAGCCGGTGCCGATGCCGAGATACTTTCCGCGCCGCGTCACGATGAACCCGTCGAAGATGTATTTCGTACTGTCGTCGCTCAGGATCTCACTCAACTGATCGAGCGGGGCATGCTCGTCGAGAACGAGCGGCGATCGGTCCATGATCATTGCGACCGGTCGATTCTTCAGGATCTCGTCGCCGAACTGCTGCCAGAGCGTCTCGCGGAAGCGAAACCGGTTGATGAGGCCAATCGGGGTGCCGTGCTCATCGACGACGGCCACGGCATAGAGCGTGGCATCGGCAAGGAAGGCCTCGTGCGCGCTCATGGCGGCGGCGCTCGGACGCAGCGGTGGCGTGGGGCGGACGAGGCCAGCCAGCGTCTCGTCAGCAGGCGGAGCTGTCCGCGCGCTCTTGTCGATATGCAGTGGAGTACGCGCAGCACGCGGCGACATACGACAGTGATATCGACTCGTTGCCGGAATTGCAGGAGAGCCAAACCGTGCGCCGTCGTGGGAATTCTCTTGTGAGAGAGCAGGCACTTGTGTGCCGTTTCGCTCAACCGGACCTCATTTCCATGCCGAATTCCTCGCTCGCCGCCGGCTCGTTTCGGCGGTATCACCGAGTAGCGCCGTCAGCTTTGTACTGAGCGCAGGTCCGAGGTGATCGATGCGCGCAATGGTTGTGGCATTGCCGTAGAACAGCGAGACGTCATGACCGATGCCGATCGCCGCCAGTCGCACGGGCGACTTCGTCTCGATGTCGGTCACCACCTTCTGAAGGTGGCCTTCGAGATATTCGTGACCATTGGCGGCCAGCGTGGCTTCGTCCATCGGCGTTCCATCAGACACCACGACCAGAATGCGCCTTCGTTCGGAGCGAGCCAGGAGTCGCTGGTGTGCCCAGGCCAGCGCTTCACCGTCGATGTTCTCCTTCAGCATCTCGTCGTGCAGGAACAGCCCCAGCGCGGCACGCGCGCGACGCCATGGCGTGTCGGCGCTCTTGATCACGATGTGTTGAAGCGAGTTGAGCCGGCCGGGGTTTGCAGGGTAGCCCTTGGCCGCCCACTCGCGCGCGGGTTCACCGCCATCCCACTCCCGAGTGGTGAAACCCAATACCTCGCAGTGCACGCCGCAGCGTTCGAGGACGCGCGCGAAAATCTCGACGGTCAATGCCGCAATGAGCATCGGCCGGCCGCGCATCGATCCCGAGTGATCGATGAGCAGTGTCACCACCGTGCTCGGAAAGGGTGATTCGCTCTCTTCCTTGAAAGGCCGCGCGGTGCCGCCGCTGGCAACGAGCGCCGCGAGCCTCGAGCCGTCGATCACGCCTTCGTCGAGATCGAACCGCCAGTGCCGGGTCTGACGCGCCATGAGGATGCGCAAAAGCCGTTTGGCCAGGCGCGCAATCACCGGGCGGATCGATCCGAGCTCGGCTTCGAGCTTCAGGTGCAGCTCCGCGAGCTCAGCGCGATCGGCGAGCGCGGCCGCGTTGACAATGCGGTCGTGCGCAGTGGTGTAAGGGTGATACCCAGTACCGGGGCCACCGCCGTCGGTGATCGCGCCGGAGCCTGCCGACTCGTCGGAGCCGCCGGAGCCCTCCCGGCGTTTTT
This sequence comes from Acidobacteriota bacterium, assembly GCA_046732795.1. Lineage (GTDB taxonomy): Bacteria > Acidobacteriota > Vicinamibacteria > Vicinamibacterales > UBA2999 > Gp6-AA40. Next base: position 18,486 of record JBKPNV010000017.1, on the reverse strand, counting down.
TCAGAGGCGCCGACGTCGCACCGGGATCGCCACGCCGTGGCAGAGTGCGCGCGACAGGTTTCTTGCGCAGCTCAAACGGCAGGCCAGTCGCGGAACCGCGATCCGCACGCGGAATTCGGGAGACGGCAGCTCGGATCCAGAGACCAGCCGCTTCGGCGAAGCGCGGCTGATCGTTCCTCAGTGTCGAGAGATTGGCCAGCTGCTCCAGGAGGCTCGCAGAGAGCGCCCGGCGAACTCGTTCGACCAGCTCTTTCTTCTCTCTCGGCGCCGCCAGCTGGCTGAGCGCCTCGAACGCCAGCCAGCGAGGACCGTCCGGGTCTGCCCCGGGATGCGCCAGAAGATTTCTCGCAATCCCCGGCAGCCACAACGCCCCGATCGCATCGAGGCGAGCGTGCTCCAATCCATCAAAGAGCTCGGCCTCGAGCGGTGTGTCGGGCCTGTGACGAACGTGGACGGCGCTGTCGTGATACCGCGCTCGCAGCGCCACCCGATCGCCAAACGCACGCAGTCCCGATAACGTTGCCGCGCCGGCCTGCGCGATCGCCGCATCGACGTACTCCAGACCGGCCAAGGCGCGCGTGCACGCGCCGACGGCCTCGATCGTGCGGTCTGGAAACGGACTGCTCATTCAATTTGTCTCAGAGCATGGGAAGACATCGCGTCGCCACCCAACTCCCAAGAGCACTCTGGAAACGCATGGGAGTTGCCAAGTTGCTTCGACAACCTCAGTGCTTGCCGGGCCCCCGGGCATCGTCGAGAAAATCGTGACCGATGCATCGCTGATAGTACTCGGCCACGAGTGCGCGCTCGTCTTCATCGCATCGGTTGAGAAACGTCAGCTTGAACGCCAAGGCCGGGTCGTGGAACAGCGTCGTGTTCTGCGCCCACGTGACGACGGTGCGTGGTGACATCAGGGTCGACAGATCGCCGTCCGCGAAGCCACGCCGAGTGAGGTTGGCCAGTGCCACCATGGCGCTGACATGGGTCCGTCCGTCGGCGTTGCGATACTCGGGGCAGCGCGCGAGTACGACCTCGACTTCGCGATCGTGCTCGAGGTAGTTCAGCGTGACGACGATGTTCCAGCGATCCATCTGACCCTGATTGAGCGGTTGGGTGCCGTGATACAGGCCGCTGGCGTCGCCCAACCCTACCGTGTTCGCGGTCGCAAACAACCGGAACGAGGCATGCGGCTCGATGACGCGGCTTTGATCGAGCAGCGTCAGCCGGCCTTCGACTTCGAGCACGCGTTGAATCACGAACATCACGTCGGCTCGCCCGGCGTCGTACTCGTCGAACACGAGCGCGCACGGCCGTTGCAACGCCCACGTCAGGATTCCCGGTTGGAACTCCGTCACCTGCTTGCCGTCCCGCACCACGATGGCATCCTTGCCGATGAGGTCCATGCGACTGACGTGACCATCGAGATTGACGCGGACACACGGCCAGTTGAGACGAGATGCGACCTGCTCCACGTGGCTCGACTTCCCGGTGCCATGCCGGCCCTGTACCATGACTCGGCGGTTGTGCACGAACCCTGCGAGCAGGGCGAGGGTCGTGTCCCGATCGAACACATAGTCAGGATCGAGCGGCGGTACGTGCTCCTCCGGCGACGCGAAGGCCGGGACCTGGAGATCCGTGTCTATCTTGAATAGCTCCCGGGCGGAGACAACGACATCGGGCCGACCAGGAGCTTCTGTTTGATACGCGGGACTCATGCTCATTCCACCAGTAATTATCGCCGATTGAAGGAGTCGCTCTTCTTTGCCATCATGGCGATCGTTCGCCACGCTCCAAGTAGCCAGGCGTGAGCTACGGATGGCAGCGCATTCATGCAAGGAGGATTCACATGGTGAGGAAGTGGCTCATTGCCATGGTTGTCGCCGGCCTGGCCGTGTCGACCGCAAGTGCCCAGGACGCAAAGGCGGTGATTGCGAACGCCTCGAAGGCGATGGGCGTCGACGGCTTGAATTCCATCTATTTCTACGGCACGGCGCAGAACGGCAACCTTGGGCAGAACAACAACTCAAATCAGCCGTGGCCCATGGCGGCGCTGAACGACTATGTCCGGGCGATCGACTTCACCACGCCGACCTCGCGCGCAACCTGGGCGACCTACGCCGTGCCGGTGACCGGAGGTCGCGCCACGCTCGTGCAGGGAACACCCCAGACGCAGCAGCTCATTACTCCCGAGACGACGGCCTGGGGGCAGCAGTTGGAGATCTGGGTAACGCCGTGGGGTTTCCTGAAGGGAGCTGCCGCGAACAATGCCACCGCGAAAGCGCAGTCGGTTGCTGGAAGGCGGTACCAGGTCGTCACCTGGAACTCGCCCGTGAAGTCACCGGGTGGTCAGCCGTATCGAGTCGTGGGCTACATCAACAACCAGAACCTGGTCGAGCGCGTGCAGACATGGGTCGAGCATCCGATCTTCGGCGACATGCTCGTCGAAGCGGAGTACTCACACTATCGCGACAACAACGGTCTCCGGTTTCCCGCGCAGATGGTACAGAAGCGCGGCGGATGGCCCGTGTTCGAGGCTTACGTGCTGGGCGCGCACGCCAACCCATCAAATCTGCAGGCGCTGATGACGCCGACGCCGCCACCGGCCGGCCGTGCTGGCGGGCCAGGCGTGCCAGGCGGCCCTGGCCCCGCGCCTGCGGGACCCACATCGGAGAAACTGGCCGACGGCGTCTTCCGGCTCAACGGCGCGTACAACGCGCTGGCAATCGAGTTCGCCGATCACATCGTTCTGTTCGAGCCCGGACCACAGAATGAGGCGCGGGCACAGGCGATCATCGCCGAGGCGAAGAAAGTCATCCCCAACAAGCCGATCCGCTACGGGGTGATCTCGCATCATCACTTCGATCACACGAGCGGCCTCCCGGCCGTCGTGGCTGAGGGCATTACGATCGTCACGCCCGAAGTGAACAAGGCGTTCCTGACGAACGCGCTCTCGGCGCCGCGCACGCTAGCGCCGGACTCTTTGTCGAAGTCAGGCAAGAAGCCGGTCATCGAAGGGTTCACCGGCGATAAACGCGTCTTCCAGGACGCGATGCGGACGCTCGAAGTGCACGTCATCAAAGGACTGCCGCACGCCGACGGTCTCGTCGTCGGTTACCTGCCGAAGGAGAAGATTCTGGTCTATGCCGACATGTTCAATTTGCCGCCGGCCGATGCGCCAGTGCCCAATCCGCCGGTCACGGGAACGATCGTGTTCGCGGACAACATCGAGAGACTCAAGCTCGACGTCGATCGCATCATGTCGGTCCACAGCCTGGTTCCCGATCGCCTGACCTCGGTAGGCGAAATCAAGGCTTCTTTGGGGAGGAAGTAGGCTCAAGGACCTTTGACTTTTTACCCATAGATTTCCGCAACCGTCGTAACGTCTCGAGATTCTTCTTGTCATACGGATCGATCACGAGAGTTCCGGCACGTTCGGAACCCCTCGCCTTCTCGGTTTCAATCAGGATCGCCAGATCCGCGAAACGGGGGTCATTGAGCAGCCGTCGAAACGGCTCGCGACCGACGAACCCCTTGCCGATGTGTTCGTGTCGATCGACTCGGCTGCCGCACGGCCTTTTCGAATCGTTGCCATGAAAGACCTCGAGCCGATCAAATCCGATCAATCGTTCGAAAGACGCGAACGTCTCGTCATAGCCGGAAGGATCGTTGATGTTGTAGCCGGACGCGAGCAGATGACACGTGTCGAGGCACACACCGACGCGCGGCGAGCCATCGAGATGGGCCAGTATCGTCGCCAGGTGCTCGAATCGGTGGCCGACGGTACGACCCTGGCCGGCGGTGTGCTCGAGCAGGACCTTGACTTTGTGATGCGGCCGCGCCTGGAAGGCGCTGGCAATCGCCTCGGCAATCAGCCGCAGCGCGTCGTCTTCGCTGCCCGACGTGCAGGTCCCAGGGTGAATGACGACGCCGCGCAGGCCGAGTGATTCCGCTCGATCCAGTTCATCGGCGAACGCCACGATTGACTGCTGACGGAGTTGTGGCTGTACCGTGGCCAGGTTGATCAAGTAACTGGCGTGCGACACGACCGGTGTCAATCCAGTTTGGTCGACGCGTTGGCGGAACTGGACAATTTCGTCGCGGTCGAGAGGTTTGCCGACCCACTGATTCGCGTTTTTGCAAAAGATCTGGAGCGCTTCGCAGCCATGGGCGACGGCCCGCTCGATCGCTTTCGATACTCCCCCGGCCACCGACATGTGCGCGCCGATCCGCATCGTTCCCATGGTAGCCGGGCCGAGCGGGTTGTGAGAGACTGGCACCTTCCCATGCTTGGTCTGCCATCGCGCGGGGCGCTGACCGCCTTCATGCACGCGGTGCACGAAGTGGCTCCTCTTCACAGCGTCGGTTTCGTTCGCAGTCTCGACGACGCTCGCGTCTCGATGCTCATCGCGCACCCGAACGGCGTGAGCGAGCACCGCCTGCCGAGATCAGAGGTGCCGACCATGCTGCGCCCGATCCTCGACGAAGCACGCCAGGAGGAGACTCGATGGATCGGGGCGAACCCGGACGGCGTTGTCGAGTGGCTGCTTGCGCTGGGAAGCGTCAGACGGGTGGCGTCGTTCTACATTCCCAACCGCGAACCGGTCACGCGCGCGTGGACTGGATTCACGTCACCGGACCCGTTGACCTACGAGCAGATGCGCGCCGTGGAGGCGGTGATTCGCGAACGGATCGAACTCCTCTGGCCTCCGGTGTCGCCGCAGGAAGCGAACGAACAGCTACGCCGGCTGGAGGAGACGGCGAACCTGTTGCCACCCCTGCTGCACGTGCTCGACGTCCGCGAAGTCTTCGATCGACTGTCGGTGATCGCGCGGCGAGCGTTGCCCCATGACCTGTTGATCCTGCGCGTCTTCAATGACGACCTGACGAGTCTCACAACGTATGCGAGCTCGGGAGGTGGGTCCACCGTCGGCGTCTCCATGCCGCAGCACTATCCGATCGCGCTGACGCGGTCATGGCAATTCGACATCGTCGATGATCTGTCTGCGCATCCGATCGAACGGCATCAGGCGGCCATCGCCATGGGGGCGCGATCGGCGCTTCGCATTCCGATCTGGTTCGGCGACCGGGTGATTGGCGGCGCCGGCTTCCTGTCGTTCGAACCTGCGAAATACAAAACGACCGACGTCGCTATCGGCCGGCGATTGGCTGACTACGTCGCCGTCGGACTCTCTCACCACAAGCTCGCTGAAGAAGGGCGCCAGGCCGCCGCACTGCGCGAGCGGGCGGCCAACCTCGACATGCTGGACGGGTTACTGAAGACCCTGATCGGCGTGCTCGACATCCGCGAGGTATTCGATCGCGTATCCGATATCGCGCAGAAAGTCCTGCCGCACGACGCGCTGTCGATTGCCGAGGTGCTCCCCGATGGACACCGGATCAGGATCCACGCCAGTCACGGGTTGGGTGAGTTGCCCAACCCGTACGATGTGCGCATTCCGGATCAGACGATGGTCACCGAGTACTGGGACTATCGACTTATGGAGGATCTGCAGGCGCTTCCCGCGTACGCGGAGACCGCCAGCGCTCGAGCGGGCATGCGATGTGCGTTGTACGTGTCGATCCGGTTGGAAGGCAAGCTGTTCGGCGGACTCAATTTCTACAGCAAAACGCCCGGCCATTACGTTTACGACGACGTGCTCGTGGCCAGACGAATCACCGACCACGTGGCGCTCGCGCTGTCGCATCGCCGGCTTGCCGAGCAGGCGAGACACAACGAGGAGCTGCGCGCGCGAGCCGAGCGCAACGACTTGCTCGATGAACTGCTGGCCACGCTGACCGACTCCGGGGAGTTGGCGGAAGTGTTCGACCGCATCTCCGTGATCGCGCGCAAGGTGCTGCCGCACGACGCGCTGTTCCTGCCGGTGTTCCTGCCGGATGGCGTACACGCGCGCCGATACGTCAGTGCCGGCGTCGATCCCACGTTGATTCCGGAGGTGGTCGAAATCCCCGAGCATCTTCGCGGATCCGATTGGGAATACCACATCGGGAATGACATCGCCATCAATCCAAAGGATGGCGCGCGGATTCTGCTCACACTTGGGTTCCGCTCGGCGTTGAGGATTCCCGTCCGTCTCGAAGGACGCACCGTTGCCGCGCTCGCGTTCATGTCCTCGAAGCTCGCGAACTTTACGTACGACCACGTCCCGATCGGTCGCCGGATCGCGGACCGGGTTGCGCTCTGCCTTTCGCGCGAACGGGGAGTGGAAGCCTCACGTCGTGCTGATGCCGCAACGGAGCGCGCGAGCAAGCTCGAGGCACGCGTCCGCGTGCTCACCGATGAACTCGATGCGCGAACGGGATATCGCCGCGTGGTGGGCGAGTCGACCGAGTGGCGCCAGGTGTTGACACAGGCCACTCAGGTGGCCGCCACCGAAACGACAGTGCTCCTGCTCGGCGAATCGGGGACCGGTAAAGAGGTCGTCGCCCGGTTCCTGCATCGCGCGTCCTCGCGCAAGAACGGTCCCTTCATCGCGCTCAACTGCGCCGCCCTTCCCGAGCAACTGCTCGAGGCCGAGTTGTTCGGCTACGAGCGCGGCGCGTACACCGGCGCCACGCAAAGCAAGCCAGGGCAGCTCGAACAAGCTGCCGGAGGCACGCTGTTCCTGGATGAAGTGGGGGAAATGAGCCCGTCCGCGCAGGCCAAGTTCCTGCGCGTGCTGCAGGAGCGCGAGTTCCAGCGGCTGGGTGGCACGCGCGTGCTGCGCACCGACGCGCGCATCGTCGCGGCGACCAATCGCGATCTGCAGAAGGCCATTGCGAACGGTCAATTCCGCGAAGATCTCTATTACCGGTTGAATGTCTTTGCGATCAGGCTGCCCGCTCTGCGCAACCGGCGCGATGACATCCTTCCGCTGAGTGAAGCGTTCCTCAAAGAGATCGGCCGCGGGCTGGGGCGGCCACCCGGCGGCATCTCGCGCGAGGCCCGGAAGCAGCTGATCGAGTATCACTGGCCGGGGAACGTTCGCGAGCTGCGCAATATACTCGAACGCGCCGCGATCCTGTGCGACGGCGGTCTCATCACCTCCGAGCACCTCGCGATTACCGCACCCATTCCGGCCGCCGCGAACGTGCAGTTCACGGACGTTGTCGCGACGGTGGCAGTTGCAGGAAGCGGCTCCGGGCCGACGAGGCCGTCGTCTGCGGGCGATCTGCAATCAATGGAGCGCTCGATGATCGAGCAGGCGCTTCACAGCGCCCGATTCAACAAGTCAAAGGCCGCGAAAGCGCTCGGCTTGACGCGTCATCAGCTGTACATCCGAATGCGCAAGTACGGCTTCGAGTAACACCACGGTTACGGCACGCAGTGTCCGGCTTTAGGCGGACCGACAGTCGCGGGTGCATGGCGCAGTCTCAGCCACGAAGGCCACGACGATCACCGGCCACGAAGATCCCGAAGGCCACGACGATCACCGGCCACGAAGATCCCGAAGGCCACGAAGATCCCGAAGGCCACGACGATCACCGGCCACGAAGACCCGAAGGCCACGAAGATCACTGGCTACGAGATCACCGGCCACGAAGATCCCGAAGGCCACGAATCGGGCCACTATGCCATAAAGGGCACCCCCTGATGAGCCAGTTGCGGCGGGAACTCTCAGCGTCAGAACGATGTACGGGCCCACGAGAAGTGTGCGCGTCCAACGCTTTGCCGTCATCGTATGATTTGCCTGTCGTTGCTCGCTGCAAGAGACTCAGGCTCAGGGATGTCATGAAGCGAATGGCAGTCTGCGCAGTTGTGGCCCTGAGTCAAGTGGCATCCGCGTCACCACCCGACTCACAAACGCTGGAGTCAAGGGGACAGCAGCCTCTCAGCGATTCCGAAATCCGCCAAATTATTTCAGAGCGAATCACAGGATTTGAAAACCGGGTCAGCATCACCGTGGGAGTCATCGGGCCGGAGGGCCGGAAGACCGTGTCCTATGGGTCCGAAGGCACGAACTCTTCACGATCCGCCAGCGGCGACACAATCTACGAGGTTGGGTCGATCACGAAGGTTTTCACCTCAGTGCTGTTGGCCGATATGGTGGAACATGGGGAGGTTGCGCTCGACGATCCAGTGGCGAAGTATCTGCCCCATGACGTAACTGTGCCCATGCGCGGTGGCAAGCAGATCACCCTGGCCGACTTGGCCACGCATCGATCCGCTCTCCCTCGTATGCCAGCGAATTTCACTGCTGCAGATCCGATGAATCCATATGTGGACTATCCGGTCCAGCGGCTCTATCAGTTCCTTTCGAGTTATCAGCTGCAACGCGATGTTGATTCCACCTTCGAGTACTCGAATCTTGGCGCCGGACTGCTGGGACACGCGCTGGCGAGGCGAGCGGGAACGAACTACGAGACGTTGCTGCGACGACGGGTGCTCGACCCACTCAAAATGTCCAGTACCGGCATCGCGCTCGGCTCAGCTCTGAAGTCTCGGCAGTCGCAACCACATTCATCTGTATTTCATCTCGCTCCGACGCCACCATGGGATTTCACCGACGCCTTTGCGGGCGCAGGCGCCATTCGATCCAGCGCGGTGGACATGCTGACGTTCCTGGCAGCAACAATCGGTTACACAAGAACGCCATTGTCCGCCGCCATGGCCCGGATGGTCGCGGTTCGTCGAGAGGCCACCAGTACGTTCAAAATGGGGCTCGGCTGGCGCGTCGAACAGCTGGACGGGACAGAAGTCGTCTGGATGGGTGGCGCGACTTACGGTTCGCGCGCCTTTGCCGCCTACGATCCGAAGTCGCGCGTCGGAGTCGTGGTGCTCTCAAACTACAACAGTGGCTCGGGAATCGATGACATTGGACGCCACGTGCTCAATGCGCGCATTCCGCTCGACAATGGCGTTGGTGTGAGGCCACGAACACGAACTGCTTCCAGGGTCCCAGCAGGGCTACTGGACGCCTACGCTGGCCGCTATCGGTTTTCCAACAACCAGATTTGGTCCGTGCGGCGGGACGGGAACCGCTATTTCGTCACGAAACAGGGCGAAGCAGAATTCGAGATCTTTCCCGAAGGCGATTTCGAGAAAGGGAGTGACGACTTTTTTTCGAACTCGATGGACGCCTTGTTCACTTTCGATTTCGAGAAATCGTCGTCCAGCCGCGCGAATCAGCTAACCTTCTCATGGGCGTTCCTCGATCCTCAGCACGCCAAACGGATCGAGTGATCCTCGCGCCTTCGTGGTTAGCCCCTTTTTACTCAATGGTAAACGTTAAATAGATCGATGCATCTGTCTGCACGTAGACCATTGGCGACTCGGTTTCGAGCTGACGCGCCACGGCGCTAGCCGTCGTCGTGTTCAGCCATTGGGTACTAGATTTCATCAGTCATCGCCCCGAGATGCCGCTTATCCCGGTGGCGAGACGTATTACTCGACCCTTGGCGACAGTGGGGCTGATCCCTTACAGGCTCCTGCACTACACTGCGGAGCCGGGTCGATATGCCGGTGCCCTGGCTGGAGCCAGCTTGTGTTGGAGGCCTTATGAAGTCGCGGTTGCTTGCTCGGTGGTTAGGCCGGCTTGCCGTGGCCGCCCTTCTGATATCGACCTCGGTTTCTGCCGCCGAACTTCACGTGATGATCTCGGCCGGTTTCTACGGGGTCTATGAGGAGCTGGTCCCCGCCTTCGAGCGCGCGAGCGGCCATCGCGTGATCACGACCCGCGGCCCGTCGACGGGCGACTCTCCGGAGGCCATTCCCGCTCGCCTCGCGCGAGGTGAGACGGCCGACGTCGTGATCCTGGATGGAGGAGCCGCAGACGAGCTCGCGAAGCGCGGCTTCGTGCGCGCCGGCAGCAGGGTCGATCTCGCCCGGTCGCAGATCGGTATGGTGGTGCGCTCGGGCGCCGCGGTACCGGATATCGGCAGCGTCGAGTCATTCCGGAAGTTACTGTTGGCAGCGAAATCCATCGGTTACTCGGACAGCGCCAGCGGCATCTATCTATCGACCACGCTGTTCTCGAAGCTCGGCGTCGCGGATCAAGTGGTGGGCAAGAGCCGGAAGGTACGTGGGCCGCCGTCGGGCGAAGCCGTGGCCGCAGTCGTCGCGCGGGGAGAGGTGGAAATCGGTTTTCAGCAGGTGAGCGAGCTCCTGCACGTCCCCGGTGTGACCTTCGTCGGCGCGATTCCGGCCGAACTCCAACCCGGGTTTTCGTTCGTCGGAGCGATCACCAGCGCGGCCCGGCAAGCGGACGCGGCGGGAGCGCTCCTCCGCTTCCTCGCATCACCCGAGGCGGCCGCAACGATCTTGAAGGCCGGGCTGACACTACCCACAGGTCCGTAGGTCGTGCAGGTGTCATTTGTACTCCTGCTAAACAGACACGAGGCGACCTTATCGTTACTGGCGGCGCGGCTGCATGGCGGAGTGCTACCATTCCGGTCCGAGATCATCGATGGCTGACGGGCGACGGGACCGCGAAGATCCCCCAGCGGTTGCGAGGTTCGGCTGGCGATACCACCATCTCGGCATCCCACACTCCTCGCCGCGAGACGGCGAGCTTCACCTGAAGAAGCTCGGTGTTCATGTCTGCGGCTTTGAGACCAGTCCGTACGGCGTCGAGTGGATGCGCTTCGACACGCACTGCCAAGTGCCAGAGATCGTGAAGACCGTTCCGCACCTGGCGTTTGTCGTCGACAACTTGGACATCGCGCTCCAAGGAAAGCAGATCCTCATTCCACCGAACTCGCCGTCACCCGGGGTGCGGGTCGCGTTCATCTTGGATGAGGGGGCGCCGATCGAACTCCTGGAATTTGCTCCAGATTCCGACTAGCCGCTGACGTGACAGACAGTTGCCGCGTCCTGTCACTTCACCGAAGCATTGTGGGTGACGAGTAAGGGCGCCGCGATGCACTGGCGCTCGACGCGGTGACCTTGCTACGCAAACTGCCGTCGACGGGCCGCGTTGCGCTGATGTCAACGGGCGCACTTTGTTCAGCCTCGCGATCGGCCTCGAGGTTCTGCATGAACAGCCAGACACCGGCCACGATGGAGACCAGGGCCACGAACGCCGGGAAGAATTCGAAGAGCAGCATGGCCGTTACCTCAGGAACAGCGGAATGTCCGCGTCGTGACGGCGGCATCCGCCGCGATTGACGTCACGCACCGGAACGGGATCGACCACCTGCCTGAACGAGGCCTGATCTCGCGTCCGCCTGGCTCAATGAAGCGAGTTGCGTCCACGGCGATCCCTTTCGTCGCCGCCCCAATTGCGAAGGGCGTGCCGGCATCTATTCGGCGGGTCTGAAGACCGCCGCTACACAAGTCCCAAGTCCCAGCCTCCCACTCCCAACTCGAAACTGCCTTTGAATCGCGTGGGCACGTTGGGATCAATTCGCGGGTCGGAACTGGAGCTGGCTGTTTGAGAACGGGGATTGACGGTTGGAAATTGGGCGTTGACCGTCGGCAGGGTGCCTGGACCGGTCAGCGCACATTGTCCCGATCGGCGCACCCTGCGCACGCGGGCACGTTGTCCCACTCGCCACCCATGCCGGCTCGCGGCTGAAGAACACGCGCAAATCGGCCTGATCCCGCGTGATTGTCGCGATCGAGGCGGCGGTCTGGAACTTGCCCATGGGTCGCGCGGAGGGATGAACGTGGCGCAACGCATTATCGAGATGCTCATCGGACGGTTGATCACCGACGAGGAGTTCCGCAGTGAGTTCCTGAACGACCCCCAAAAAACCCTGGCGGAGTTGAGCGATCGCGGTCTGGAACTGAGCCGGACCGAGGTGGCGGCTCTCGTCAGCACCGACCCCACCCTCTGGGGCCGAACCGCGGATGCGATCGATCCACGTCTTCAGAAAGCCAGCTTCAAGAACGCCGTGAGGATTCCATGAACACGCATGCGGAAACCTTGTGCCTCGTTCTGACGCTGTTGCCGGCGGTCGCCGCCGCGCAGTCGGCGCCAGTGACGATCACCCAGCGCCTTACGCTCGACAGAGCCATCCAACTGGCGGTCGAAAACAATCGGCAGATCCAGAGCGCGGCCCTTCAGCTCCAGAAGGCGAAGGAAGAGGTGGAGGTCGCCCGAACGCATCGCTTCCCTGTCTTCGACATCCAAGGTCAGGCCGCACAGTTGCTGACGCCCGTCGACTTCGCGTTCCCGCAGGGCGCCTTTGGCGACTTCCCAGGCGTCGGGCCGATTCCAGCCACGGACACCGACGTCAGCGTGCCCAGGCAGCTGACGTACTACGTGTCCTCCCAGGTTTCGCAGCCGATTACGCAGCTGTTTCGAATCGGGCTGGGGATCGACAGTGCCCGCGCGACATCGGCCATCGAGCAGGAGCACCTGAACGCGCAGCGGCTCTCGGTGACCAACTCGGTCAAGCGGCTGTACTTCGCGATCCTGCAGACCGAGAGCGCTCTCGATTCGACCGAGCAGGCCATTGGTCTCTACCGCGAGCTTGACCGCACCCTTCAAGTGCGGGTCGCGCAGAAGGTGGCCCTTCGCGCCGATTCCCTCGACGTCCAGTTCCGGCTGGCGAAGGAGGAACTGACTCGGACGACCTACCAGAACACGCTGGCATCGCAGAAGGAGCAGTTGAACCAGTTGCTCGGTCGCGACGTTCGCACGGACTTCATGGTCGAACCGGTTACCGAGCTGTCGATTGCTGAAATCGACGTGGACGCGGCACGCACGCGCGCCCTCGAGAACCGACCCGATCTTCGCGAAGCGCGGCTCAAGGTGGAGCAGGCGGACCTCGATCGACGGCTGACGAAGGCCGATCGGATCCCCGATCTGAGCGTCGCCGTCTCGTATAACTCGTACTTCAACATCGACGTGATGCCCACCAACCTGGCAACGGCCGGTCTGCAACTGAAGTGGGAGCCGTTCGACTGGGGGCGCAAGGGACGCGAGCTCGCCGCCAAGACGCACACCGTCAGCCAGGCTCGCCTTGCTGTCCGTGACACGGAGGACCGCATCATCGTCGACGTCAACACCCGGTTCCGCACGCTGTCGGAAAAGCGCGCACTGCTGAACGTGGCCCGAATGGCGCAGGTCACGTCGCGCGAGAAGCTGCGCGTGAAGACGAATCAGTACCAGGTGCAGGCAGCGCTGTTGCCCGACGTGCTGCAGCTGCGGGCGGAGCAGGCCAGTTCAGACGACCAATATCAGCAAGCCTTGCTGGCGTTTTGGACCGCAAAGGCGGACTTCGAGAACGCCATCGGAGAGGAAGTGATCCCATGACGAAGTCGATATCGCTTCTTGCCGCTCTTGCGGCGACAGCGCTCGCGGGCGCGTGCACCAAGGTTCAAGGTGTCGAAGGTAAACCCGCGCGGCCGGTCAAGACGCAGGCCGTGACGATGGCGCCGGCGGCGACCGGGGTTCGATACTCCGCGACCATCGAGGCGTTCCAGGAAGTTCCGCTCGCCTTCAAAGCGTCGGGCTATGTGGACGAACTCCTGCAACGAAAAGGCGCCGACGGACGTCAGCGCGCCGCCCAGGCCGGCGATCAGATCAGCCGCGGCACCGTGCTCGCGAAAGTGCACCAGGCAGACTACCAGGAGAAGGTCAATCAGGGCCGAGCGAAGCTCGCCGAAGGAGCGGCCGCACTGACCAAGGCCAACCTCGATCTCGAACGCGCGAAGACACTCTTCGCCGCCGACAGCCTGATCAAGCCTGAACTGGATGCTGCGCAGGCCAACTTCGATTCGGCCCAGGCGCGCGTGACGGCGGCACAAGCAGACATCGAGCTTGCGCTCAACGCGCTCCGTGATTGCACGCTGGTGTCGCCGGCGACGGGCATCGTCATCGAGCGGAAGATTGAAATCGGAACGCTGGTCGGCGCCGGCTCCGTGGCGTTCGTGCTCGGCGACGTCAGCGCGGTCAAGGCGCGCTTCGGGATTCCGGACGCAGCGATTGCCACGGTGCAGCTCGGCGAACGCATCGGCGTGGCGGTGGATGCAGTTGCCGAGAAGATGTTCACCGGCCGCATTACGGCGGTCGCACCGACCGCCGATCCCCAGAGCCGCGTCTTCGATGTCGAGGTCACGATCCCGAACGCGGATGGACGACTGCGTCCGGGCATGATCGGCACCGTCGCGCTTGGTCTACCTGGCACACCTGCACAGCCGCCGCTAATCGTTCCATTGAGCGCCGTCATCAGAGCGACTGAGGCGGACTCCTACGCGCTGATGGTCGTTGAACGGAAGGGTGACGTCGAAATCGCGCATCTCCGCAGCGTCGAGCTCGGCGACGTGACGGGTAACGGCGTCGCAGTAACGCGTGGCGTGGCGGCTGGCGATCGCGTCGTCATCACTGGTGCAAGTCTGCTGGTCGACGGCGACCCCGTGCGTGTCATTCCGTAAAGGGGTCAGACCCCTTCACATATTTGCAGAGGACCGACCAATGTCTGAGCACAAGAGCGATGCCGAGATCATCACGCACACCCACAACACCGCGCGCTTCTTCACCGAGACGCGGCACGTGTCATGGGTTCTGCTCTTCGCCACTGTCCTGTGGGGTGTCTACGGCTACTTCAACATGCCGCAGCGCAAGGATCCCGACATCCCGATTCGGCAGGCGCTCGTCCTCTGCCCGTGGCCCGGCGCGACCGCAGAGAAGATCGAGGAGCTGGTCACGCGCCGCATCGAGGAAAAGGTCGCCGAGAACGTCAAGGTCGACAAGATCGAGTCGAACACCCGCACCGGTTTCACGGCCGTCTACATCACGCTTGTTGAAGGCGTCAACGAGACCGGCAAGGAGTTCGACGACATCAAATTGAAGCTGGACAGCATCACGGATCTTCCGCAGGGTGCCGGCCCGATCAACTTCATCAAGGACTTCGGCGACACGGCCGCACTGATGCTGACTGTTGCGAGCCCGCGGGTCACCGAGACCGGCGTCGCAATCCGCGCGCGCTCCGTTCAACGCGCGATCGACGAGACGCGCGCCACCGCCGAACCGTCTGCCGGATCCTCTCGCATCACGTTGGTGCAGGGACTGCCCGCCGCCGTGCCGCTCGAGCTCGTTCGCCGTCCGGTCCGGCTGTTCGCTGACGCCGCGATGGCTGAAGGCCTCATCCGCGATGCCCGGGTGATGGCGGGCGTTGGCTACGTGGCGGTTGACGCGGCAACCGATGCCGACGATGCAACGATCAAGGCTTATGTCGATCGATACATCCACGAGCGCCTCCGTGTGTCGGAGTTCCACCCCGATTCGTGGCCAGTCGTCGTCGTCAGGAATCCTGCTGACACGCAGGCACAGCTCGCGACCTCTGCGGGCGACAAGTACACCTTCAAAGAGCTCGACGACTACACCGATCTGCTGGTGCGCGCGATCAAGACGCTGCCGATGGTCTCGAAAGTCACGCGCACGGGTCTCCTCGACGAACGTGTTTACCTGGAGTACTCGCAGGAGCGGCTCGCCTCGTACGGCGTCAAGGTCGGCACGCTCGACGACGTCCTCGGGGCGCGCAACATCACGCTGCCGGGCGGACTTCTCGAGGTGGGCGACAAGAATCTCACCGTCGATCCCTCCGGCGAGTTCACGAGCGAAGCCGAGATCGGCGACGTCCTCGTGCCGACGGCGAACGGACGGCAGGTCTATTTGCGTGACCTCGTCACGATCGGCCGCGGTTATGAAAGCCCGGCGCGCTTCTACAACTTCTTCAGTCAGCGCTCTGAAGACGGTTCCTGGCGACGATCGCGAGCCGTGACGCTCGCCATTCAGATGCGAGCCGGCCAGAAGATTGGCGAGTTCGGAAAGGCCGTTGATACGAAGCTCGAGGAGATCCGCACCCAGCTTCCGGAAGACCTGGTGTTCGCACGTACGTCCGACCAGCCGCGACAGGTCGAAGAGAACATCGAGCTGTTCATGGGGAGCCTCTACGAAGCCATTGCGCTGGTCGTGCTCGTATCGTTGATCGGCTTCTGGGAATGGCGTTCGGCGCTCCTGATGGCCCTGTCCATTCCGATCACGCTGGCGATGACCTTCGGGATGATGTATGTGCTCGGGATCGATCTGCAGCAGATCTCGATCGCGTCGTTGATTCTCGCGCTCGGGCTGCTCGTCGATGACCCGGTCGTCGCCGGCGATGCGATCAAGCGCGACCTGGCTGCCGGGCATCCACGGCTCGTCGCTCCGTGGCTGGGGCCGACCAAGCTGGCAACCGCGATCCTCTACGCCACGATCACGAACATCGTCGCGTATCTCCCGTTTCTGCTGCTGCCGGGAGATCCGGGAGTGTTCCTCTACAGCATGCCGGTCGTGATCACCTGCTCGCTCGTCGCATCGCGCGTCGTCTCGATGACGTTCATCCCGCTCCTGGGGTATTACCTGTTGCGGCCGAAGGCGGAGCCGTCAGTGCACGACCGGCGCAAGAGCGGTTTCGCCGCTGCCTATTACAAGGTCGGGACACTCGCCATCCAGCACCGCTGGGCGTTCCTGACCGCGTCACTCGCCGTGATCGCCCTCGGTGGTCTCTTCGGGAGACAGCTCAAAGTGCAGTTCTTCCCGCAGGACCTCCAGTACCTCTCATACGTCGATGTGTGGCTCCCCGAAGATGCGCCTGTGGCGGCGACCGATCGTGTTGCGCGTCAAGTCGAGGCCACCGTCGAGCGCCTGGCGGCGAGCTATGAGAAGAAACACCCGAAGGACGGCGAAGAGCATCGTGTGTTGAAATCATTGACAACGTTCGTCGGAGGAGGTGGACCGCGATTCTGGTTCTCAGCCGCGCCCGAGCAGTCGCAGCGGAACTACGCGCAGGTGCTCATCGAGGTCTTCGACAAGCACGACACCAATCACCTCGTCGACGAGCTCCAGAAGGAATTGAGCGCGACCATCCCCGGCGTTCGGCTCGACGTGAGGCGACTCGAGGTCGGGCCTCCCGTCGGAATTCCCGTCGCGATTCGGGTATCCGGAGAGGACATCCCGACGCTGCGGAAGCTGGCGGCAGATCTCAGCGGGATCTTCAGAGAGGTTCCGAACGCAATCGGCGTCCGTGACAACTGGGGACCCGAAGGATTCGCGGTCCGCCTGCAGACCGACTCGGACAAGGCGAACCTCTCGGGGCTCACCAACCTCGACGTCGCCGCGTCATCTTCGGCGGCGATGGCGGGTCACTCGGTCGGCACCCTTCGGGACGGCGCGGATCAGATTCCCGTCGTTGCGCGGCTGCGGATGGAAGAGCGTTCGCAGCTCGCCGACATCCGCAGCCTGTATGTCTACGCGACGCAGGGACAACAGAAGGTGCCGCTGCAGTCGATTTCCGAAATCGTTTATGGCATGCGGACCGAGCGGCTTCAGCGTCGCAACCAGTTCCGGACAATCACTGTGTCCGCGTTCCCCGAGGCGGGGTCGCTCCCGTCCGAGGTCCTCAACGCGGCGATGCCGAAGCTCAGGGAGTTCGAGAGAACGCTGCCTCCGGGCTACAAGATGGAAATCGGAGGAGAGCGCGAAGAGCAGGTGAAGGGCTTCCGCAATCTCGCAATCGTGATGCTCATCTCCATTGCCATGATCTATGTGGCACTGGTCTTCCAGTTCAAGCATTCGATCAAGCCCGCTGTGGTGTTTGCCGCGATTCCCTACGGCGTCGTCGGCTCCCTGGCGGCCCTTTACGCCATGGGAGCGCCGTTCGGCTTCATGGCCTTCCTCGGCGTCGCGAGCCTGATCGGTGTGATCGTCAGCCACATCATCGTGCTGTTCGACTTCATCGAGGAACGCCATGAAGCGGGCGAGCCGCTGATTGAAGCATTACTCGACGCCGGCATCATGCGGTTGCGGCCAGTGCTCATCACGGTGGCGGCGACCGTCATCGCGCTGTTTCCGCTGGCGGCTCACGGGGGCCCGCTCTGGGAGCCGCTGTGTTACGCGCAGATCGGCGGCCTCACGATTGCGACCTTCGTGACGCTGCTGCTCGTGCCCGTGCTCTACGCGACGTTTGTCCTCGACCTCAAGCTCGTGAAGTGGGGTGAGCCCGAGAGATCGCACACCAACGAGATCACGCACATCACTCCAGCCGAGGCCGTATGACCAGCGCGGCTCGCCTCAGACCACTGAGCATGCTCGCCTCGCCGGTCACAGTGTTGGCTTTGCCGCAGCTCCGCTTTGGCGAGCCCGATGTGATTCGCCACGACAATGAACGGGTTCCACTCGAAATCTACTCGATGGTCGGGTTGGTTCCATTCTTTGCGGCGGCCGTCGTCGAACCCTCGGCGCTGGCGAAGCTGCCCGTCGTCATGCAGATGGTGGGCAACGTGCTGAACCGCAGGGAGTTTCTCAAGTCGATCCCCCCGACGTTTGTCGAACCCGGAGAAGGCGGTGCCCGCCTGCTTGCGGTGGTCAACCGGACTCGGCTGGCCGCGATCCTGCAGCGTGCGCTGGATCAGCCGCGGTTCCTGTCGGAATGTGGCGTGCGATCGCGGTTTCGAGCACATGCCGCACACCCGTATCCACTCGGTCGGGGGCCAGTGCCATGATGAGGGAACCAGCGGCGCCGTCGGCGGATGAGAAGGCGTTAATACAGGCAGCGAGC
>JBKPNV010000016.1:0-9774 GCA_046732795.1 Acidobacteriota bacterium | reverse complement strand
GCGAGCTGCCAGATGTTCGTCACCAGCCCGCACATGAACGTGAACAACGAGTAGCAGAGGATCGTCAGCATCAGCGCGCGCACGCGGCCGATGCGATCGCTGATGGGCCCCCAGATCATCGAGAGCCCCCAACCAAGGAGGAACATTGCCTGCAGAATGCTGCCGTAGTATCCGACCGTACCCTGAGACACGGCAATTCCGGATCGCGGCAGGAGATCGGTCAACGCGGGCGCGAGGACGAGCGCGTAGATCGAGGCGTCCATGCCATCGAGAGCCCAACCGCCCCATGCGGCCATGAAGCCCCGCTTCTGGTTGCGCGTCAGTCCCGTCGTCGTTGTCGAAACCGCACTCCTCGTCGCTACGCTGGCTGATGACATCATTCCACCTTTGAGCGTTGGCCTCGGACCGGTGTCCTTTGGCGTTGGACCTTTAGCCTTGGACCCTTGACCTTATTTTTGACCTTTGACCTTACCTTTGACCTTTGACCTTTGATAGTGACTATTTCCAACCCGGATTCACCTGCTTGCCGAGCAGGAAAGCCGGGTTGGCTCCCTTGCGGGGCGTGAACTTCTGCGCGCCGCCACTGTCGACCGCCGCAGTGTAAACGTTGCCTTCCTGATCGACGCTCATCCCGTGCACGCCCCAGAAGGCGCCCGGGAAGTCACCCCACACGCCCCATGAATAGAGGAACTTGCCATCGAGGCTGTACTTCAGCATCTTCGACGTGCCGCGGTCGGCAGCCCACAGGAAGCGATCGCTCGTGATGATGAACATGTGAATGTCCGAAATCCCGCGCGGGCCGAAGCTCCACTCGTCGAGATACTTTCCGTTCTCGTCGAACACCTGCACACGGCCGTTGCCGCGATCGTTGACGAACACGCGACGCGTCATCGGGTCGACGGCAATACCGTGCACGTTGTTGAAGTAGCTGGGGCGCTTCTCGGGCGGCGTCCCACGCTGTCCCCACGTCGTCACGTACTTGCCGTCCTTGTCGAATTTCACGACGCGAGTGTTCTGGTATCCATCCGCGACGAAGAACGTGCCGTCGGGCAACCAGGCGATGAACGTAGGGCGATAGAAGTGTTTGTCGTCGGTGCCCGGCACGTTCGGCTCGCCGATGGTCTGCAGGATCTTCTTGCCGTCGTGGGAGAACTTGAAGATCGCGTGACGGTAGTCGTCCACGATCCACACGTTCTTCTCGGGATCGTACGGGCTGATGTAGACGGCGTGAGGGCGGCGGAACATCTTGTCCCACTGCGTCCAGTCTTCGATCAGATTTCCCTGCGCATCCCAGACGGTGACGATGTGCTCCCAGCGATAGTCGACGCCCGGTTTTCCGGCATCGAGGTCGTCGCCGGGCGTCTTGCCGTCGGGCCCGAAGAGCGCCCCGGGAGGGCTGGCGCTCGTGGCATCACGCAGCGGCAAGCGGAACATCGGGAACTCGATGCTCGGTCCGATTTGTGGAAGCCGAATCGGCGGCCCCTGCGGCCGTTTCACGACGGGAAGCTCACCGCGCTGTAAGACGAAGACGCGGTTCGGCGTCTCGGCGAAGACGTACTGTCCCGCCCCCCACGTCCACGTGTCGTGGCCGGGCAGCGTCGTCAACGGCTTGGGCCACTGCGCAACGTCGTACGCGCCGAAGACGTCCTGTCCGCCTCTCTCAGTCGAAACCGCCGCCGTGCTCGTCTCTCCCGATTGCCCCTCGACGGGAGGCTGCGCGAGACTCAGGTACACAAAGGCGAGCACGACAAACGCGATCGCGACAGCAACTGGATACCTGCGCATGAACTCCTCCTGGAGCAGCTCTCAAACCGCTCCACTCCCACGTCTCGATAACCGCGGTCCTCAATTCACGTTCTTCTGAAGCCAGGCCGTGATGTATTGGATGATCTCGTCGCTGTTTTTCTCGAGCATCATGACGTGGCTGTTCCCCTTGATCCCGACATCCTCGAAGCGGACGAACTCGGTCTTCACGCCGGCCTGATTGAGAAATTTCGGAATGCACGGATCATAGACGCGGTGATAGGTGCCGCTCGCACTCGCCGCGAACACCTTGATGTCCTTCCATCGCGCCAGCTTGCGTGCCGGCTCCACCTGCATCCAGCATGGCGCCTCGTCCGGCCGCTCCGACTTCTGCTCGAGGACGACGTTCAAATCGCCCGGGGCGTTCGCGGGGGGATCGTACTCGTAACGCGTGTTCGTCAGTCCCCATGAAGCTGGATTGCGCGGTCCCGCCGTCACCTTGGCGGTATCCACGTTGCCGAACTGCGGACCGCCAGGCTCGAGGCTGACCATCGCCTTCACCAGCTGCGGACGCGCTTCAGTGGCTTCGAACGCGACGCCACCGCCCTGCGAATGAGCGAAAAGAATCACCGGGCTCCCGATCGTGTCGAGCAATGCGATGGTGGCATCGCGAGCGAGCGCCGTGCTCGCGCCGGCAAACTGGACCTGCGACTTCATGAAGTTGTCAAAGATCGGATCACCGATCTTTCCCGCGCCTGGCCATTGAGTGTGGTTCATCTTCAGCGGGAAGTCGCCGCGCTCGCGCGCATTGGTCCAGATGCGCTCGAGCTCGAGTGCCGTCCGGATGTTCAGGTTCCCATCGATTGGCGTCTTGCCATCCGGTCCGGGCAGCGGGACATACGCCGATCGCCCGCGCGCGGGGTAATCCACCATGTAAACGACGTACCCTTGCTCGATCAGGCGGTAGGCCCAGCCCGGCCGGTTGTCGGGCGTCTGTTGCCACTGGACACCGGTCTGTCCGTTCGCGTGGAAGAAGATCACCGGATACTGGGAGCGCACCTGACGCGGCACCCACACTTCCGTGTACATCGCGCCGCGCATCACCTGCTTTCCCTGCTCGCCCCAATAGCTGCCGCCGGCGAAGACAAACCCTTTGCGGGCGATGTTCTCGGTCGAGAACGTCGGGATCGCGTTGCCGGGCATCGCCTTCGACGTCGCCTCGCCTGACGAGGCGCGCGCATGCTTCGACAGCCAGCCGCCGATGTACTTCGCGATGTCGGCGCTGTTCTTCTCGAGCATCATCATGTGGCCGTTGCCCGCCATTCCGGCTTTTGCCAGCTCGACGTGCTCGGTCTTGACACCGGCCTGCATCAGCCATTGCACGGTGCAGTGATCGTAGACGTCGTGATAGCTGGCGTCGGCGGTCAGCACGAGCACGGGAATGTTCTGCAGGTTCTTGAGCTTCCGTGCGGGTTCTTTCTGCCGGTAACATCCGACACGCCCCGGCTGGGAACGGTTGTCGAATTCGATCTGGAGATCCGAGGGGGCGGCCACGGCCGGCTCGTACGCGAGCGCCGTGTTCGTGATGCCCCAGACTCGCCCGCCGGTGCCTGGCGCCGAGTCAACATAGGCCAGCTTCACGTTGTCGGTGTCCTTCAGCGGCGGCCCTCCCGGCTCGACGGCGACGATCGCCTTCACCTGATTCGGTCGCGCATTGGCAATCGCCCATCCGAACGGGCCGCTCTGCGAATGTGTGACAAGAATGACTGGACTGCCGATCGCGTCGAGCAGCGCAACGTTCGCGTCGCGGGTCACCTCTTCCTGCCTGGTCCCGGCGAGGAACTGCACCTGCGTCCGCGCGAAATCGTCGAACACCTTGTCGCCGATGCGGCCGCTCCCCGGCCACTGCGTATGCTTCTTCGCGCCGGGGAACGCGCCGCGGGTCGCGCCGGCCGTGAATCGCTCTTCGAGCGTCGCCGCCGTCATCATCGTGAGAGTGCCGTCCACACCGGGCACGAATTGCGATCGGCCGCGGGCGGGTACGTCCTGCAGATAGACCACGAATCCCATGTCGAGAAAGTTGGACGCCCATCCCGGACGGCCGTCCGGCGTGATCAGCCAGTCGACCCCGGTTTGCGCCGCACCGTGGATGAAGACGACGGGATATGGCGAGCGAATCTGTTTAGGCACCATGACTTCCACGTACATGGCCCCGCCCATCGTCGACTCCTTGTTCGGCCCCAGCTCGCCGACATACTTGCCCCCGGCGAAGAAGAACCCCTGACGCGCGACGTTGTCGAGCGCGACCGTTGGAATAGCGGGCGGCACGGCACGTGAGGGGTGGCTCTGCGCCTCCGC
This sequence comes from Acidobacteriota bacterium, assembly GCA_046732795.1. Taxonomy (GTDB): domain Bacteria; phylum Acidobacteriota; class Vicinamibacteria; order Vicinamibacterales; family UBA2999; genus Gp6-AA40. Next base: position 5,673 of record JBKPNV010000016.1, on the reverse strand, counting down.
GTACGACGAGCCAGCGAGTGTGATCACAGCGACGAGGAGCGCGCAGCACGGTTTCATGTCTCAACCTCCGGCGAGCCCGTTTCTAGAGCCGCAGCCCGCGAATGTCAAGAACCATTACGCCGCGCTTGACTGTGGTGCTTCACTGCAGCAGAGTTCCCCACGTAAATGGGGTCGGGAGTCATTTGATCAGGACAGTCGTACAAGCCGCGATCGTCCTCATTAAATGACCCCCGACCCCGATTGTGGAGGCGCACATGACGAATCGACGGCACTTCCTCAGGACCGTGGCGGGTGCAGCGGCTGGAGCGGTCAGCGTCGGCAGCGGATTCAGCCCGGCGCGTGCGCAGGAGCGCAGGCTCGTCTCTGTCGGTGGCCGTCGCATCAAGGTCATCGACATCCATTGCCACGGCGTCATCGATGTCAGCGACGTCGTCAAAGGGACGCCGCTCGAGAAGCAGGCCGGTGGCGGCAATCAGGTGCTCGGACCGCAGCGGATCGCGCTGATGGACAAGCAGGGCGTCGACGTGCAGGCGCTTACGATCAACGGCTTCTGGTGGTACGCCGCCTCCGACCGCGAACTGGCCGGTCGCATCGTGAAGGCACAAAACGAGGGGCTCGCGAAGTGGGTCGCGGCGCATCCCGATCGCTTCGTCGCGATGGCATCGGTGGCATTGCAGCACCCCGATCTGGCGGCGCAGCAGCTCGAGGACGGCGTCAAGCGTCTCGGGTTGCGGGGTGCGTCGATCGGCGGACACGTCAACGGCGAGGACCTCTCGCTCCCGAAGTACGACCCCTTCTGGGCCAAGGCCGCCGAGCTTGGCGTGCCCGTCGTCATGCATCCGGGGGGCGCTGACAACATTCTCAAGGACGGAGCGCTGCGCGGACGCGGCGATCTCGGGAACATCATCGGCAATCCGCTCGAGACGACGTACTTCCTGACCCGATTGATCTTCGATGGGACGCTCGACAAGTTCCCGGGACTGCGCGTGTTCGGCGCGCATGCCGGTGGCTACCTCCCGTCGTATCTGGGCCGCACGGAAGCGGCATGCGTGGTGCGCGCCAACGCCAACTGCGCGAACAAGAAGAAGCCAAGCGAGTACCTCAAGAGTCAGATCATGGTCGACACGATGGTCTTCTCCGATGAGGGACTCCGTCACCTCGTTGCGGAAATGGGTGTGGGCCAGGTCGTGTACGGAACTGACGTCCCGTTCAACTGGCCGGTCACCGTCGACCTCGTCTTGAACGCGTCGTTTCTGAGCGATGCGGACAAGATCGCGATCCTCAGCGGCAACCTGATGAAGCTGCTGAAGATCACCTAGGCGGTGTTCGATCAGTTTTTCCGCTCCCTCAAGGACCGCCTGCTGGGGCCCGTGGCGCGAGCTCTCGGCCCACGCCTTCGCCCGAATGCGATCACGTGGCTCGCGTTTGCGGCTGGCCTCTTATGTGCCGGCGCCGTACTGAATGGCCATCTGGGAGTCGCCCTTGGCCTGTGGCTGCTGAACCGGCTGTTCGACGGTCTCGACGGCACGCATGCGCGCGTGCACGCGCGCGTCACTCATTTCGGCGCCTACCTCGATATCGTCCTCGACTTCATCGTGTATGCGTCGATCCCGATTGCGTTCGTTGTCGCCGCACGCCAGTACGAGCTCGCACTCGCCGGTGTGTTCCTGCTGGCAGCTTTCTACGTCAATGCGGCTTCGTGGATGTATCTCTCAGCGCTGCTCGAGGCGCGGCGCGAGGGCGCCGCGGCGCGCCACGAGACGACGTCCGCAACAATGCCCGATGGCATCATCGCCGGGACGGAGACAATCGTTTTGTATGTGCTGTTCTTCCTGCTGCCCGCGCATCAGGCCACTCTCTTCACGCTGATGGCGGCGCTGGTGATGGCGAACGTCGCGGTGAGAATGTTGTGGGCAAGTCGTCATCTGCGTCGGGCTCCGGGTCGCTAGCTGATCGCGCCTGTGTTCATGCATGGCGCTGCGAATTGCTGATGACTTCTGCGCGGATGTGACGGCAGGACATCGACGGTATCCTGTACTCAATGGCCCTGACGCGATGGCGGCTCGCCGCCATGCTGCTGCCGGCATTGCTTGCCGTCGGCGGCATGTTCGGCCTCGGTATGTTCGAGGTCCTGCGGCAAAGCGTGGGACTCGGCGTAGCCGTTCCGGGCGAGTCGGGTCCGACCTTGGCTCACTACGCCGCCGCGCTCGACGATCGTGAGATCCGCGCGGCGCTCGGCCTCACGCTCTGGGTGGCTTGCATCAGCACGGCCTTGTCGGTGGTCTGTGGAGTGGGATTGGCACTGGGACTTCGCCATGGCCGGCGCTCGAAGCGCACTGTCAACACACTTCTTCAGGCTCCGCTCGCCATTCCGCACCTCGTCGTCGCGCTTGCCACAGTCACTGTCTTCGCGCAGAGCGGTCTGCTGGCGCGTGCCGCCTTCGCGCTTGGATTGATCGACGGTCCGTCGGCATTCCCGGTGATCGTGAACGACAGCGCCGGACTCGGTATCATCCTGTCCTATGCGTTCAAAGAAGTGCCTTTCATCGCACTCGTCGCCACGACGCTGTTGGCCAGGCGCGGCGACGAGCACGACGAAGTCGCGCGCACGCTCGGCGCTTCGTGGTGGCAGCGGTTCCGACATGTGACCTGGCCTTTCCTGGCGCCCGGCGTCGGCGCTGCCGCCCTGATGATCTTTGCCTACGTCTTTTCTGCGTTCGAGACGCCGTTTCTGCTCGGCCAACCGTATCCAGCGATGCTGCCCGTCGTGGCCCAGCAGCGGTTCATGAGCGTCGACCTCGCGGATCGTCCTGCGGCAATGGCCTGCGCACTGATCCTGACGACGATCGCGGCCGTCGTTGTTCGCGTGTATGTCGCTGCCGCCGGTCCGTCTGCAGGCAGGGAAAGGCCGGTGCTCTTCTGATGCCTGCCGGACGCGACGCCCGGCGAGTAGTGGCCGTGGCCGTCGTGGCAGCCTGCGCACTCATTCCGATTGGGACTGTCCTGGTCGGGAGCATCGCGTCCCGCTGGTTCTGGCCATCGTTGCTCCCGGAGGGATTGACGCTCCGCGCCTGGAACTATGTCGTGTCCGGAAGCGGTGGGATCGGCAGGGCGCTCGTGACCAGCATCGCTGTCGCATTCGTGGTGATGGCGCTGGCGGTGGCGCTCGCGTTGCCGGCAGCGCGCGCGCTGGCGCTTCACACATTCCGGGGCAAGCGCGCCGTCATGTTCGCGTTGCTGCTGCCGATGCTGGCACCTCCTCTTGCGGCGGCGATGGGCCTGCATGCTGTGTTTCTACACGTCGGGCTGGCCGACTCGTTGCTCGGGGTCGTGCTCGTACACCTGATCGCGGCCGTGCCGTATGCGACGTTCGTGCTCGCTGGGACTTTTTCAGGTTTCGATCCGGACTGGGAAGAGCAGGCCAGGACCCTTGGGGCGAACTCGTGGTCGGTGTGGACGCGGATCACGCTGCCGGCGATCGCCCCCGGTCTCGCCCTGGCAGCGATTCTGGCGTTCGTGGTGTCATGGTCTCAGTACGTGCTGACTCTGCTCATCGGTGGCGGACGCGTGCTCACGGTGCCGCTCGTCCTCGTCGCGTTTCAGCGCGGTGGCGACGAGACGGTTGCGGCCGCGTTGTCGGTTGTGTTTGTCGCTCCCGTGCTCCTGCTGTTCGCACTCACGGCACCGTTGTTCGAGGACGCGTGATGTCGTCGCCTCGCCTGATCGTCATGCTCTCGGCGACGATCGCGACAGCCTGTAGTTCGGCCCGGCCGTCCGACATGTTTCCGGCTGCCGATCTCGCCCGCATGACATGGAGTGAGGTGACCAGCCGCGCGCGCAGTTCGACGGTGCGCTATGCGATGTGGGCGGGGGACGAAGCGCGCAACCGTTTCTACCAGGGCGCGGCGGCCGACGCACTACGAGGCGATCTCGACATCACTCTGACCATCGTTCCGCTCGGCGACACATCCGATCTGGTCAGCAAGCTGGTGACCGAGAAAGCCGCTGGACTCAGCCGCGGCTCCGTCGATCTGGTGTGGATCAACGGTGCGAACTTCCGCACGGCAAAGCAGGCGGGCATCCTGTGGGGGCCCTTCGTTCAGGCACTGCCCAACCTGCAGCATTTCGATCCAGTCGCGATGCAGCACGACTTCGGCACGAGCACCGACGGTCTCGAGGCGCCCTATGAACAGGCGCAGTTCGTCTTCGCCTACGACACGGCACGCATCGCCACCCCGCCCGCGACATTTGCCGAGCTGTGCTCCTGGATCCACGATCACCCCGGGCGCTTCACGTATCCGGCGATTCCGGATTTCACCGGATCGTCGTTCGCTCGTCATTTCCTTCTGCACAGCGGCGCAGCGCCGCCTTCGGCGTTCGCCGAACGCTTCGACCCCGGTCTTTACGATCGCGTGTCGAAGCCGGTCATCGCGTCGCTGCATGCGATGAAGCCGTACCTCTGGAGGAAAGGCGAAACATTTCCGGCCACGCTCGCCGAGTTGGACCGCCTGTTCGTCAACGGCGAGATCGATTTCTCGATGAACTACTCACCCACGTTCGCGTCAGACAAGATTGCGCGCGGCGAGTTCCCGGCAAGTGTCCGGACCTACGTGCCGAACGACGGCACGATTGCCGATTACAGCTTCCTCGCCATTCCGTTCAACGCGCCCAACCCCGCTGGCGCGCTCGCCGTCATCAACACCTTCATGTCGCCGACGCACGCCATCATGCGCGCGCGAGCGATGGGCGGCCTCTTTCCGTTGAGACCCGATCATCTGAGCGCAGCCGAGCGCGACGCCGTTGAAGCCCTGCCGCGCGGTCCCGCGACGCTGCCACTCACGACGCTTGCGATGCGACGGATTCAGGATGCTGACGCCGAATATGTCGATCGCTTCGAGCGCGACTGGCGCGCCGAGGTGCTCCAGCGATGAGCGTCGGCGTCCGCCTCGATCGCGTGTCAGCACAATACAGCGGACACTTCGTGCTTCGCGATCTGAGTCTTGCCGTCGAGGCCGGCAGCCTGACGGCACTCGTGGGCCCTTCCGGATGCGGCAAGACGACGGTGCTCAAGGTGATTGCGGGATTGCTCGCGCCGGAGGCCGGTGACGTCTGGTTCGCGGACGAGCGGATGACGCCGATCGCCGCCGAGAAGCGCGGCATCGCAATGGTCTTTCAGAAGCCCTTGCTGTTTCCGCATATGAGCGTCGCCGATAACGTGGCGTTCGGCCTCATGATGCGCGGGATGCCGCAGGCGCAGCGACGCGCGGCGGCCGAAGACGCCTTGCGCGTGGTGCAGCTCGACGGCTTGGCGGACCGCAAAACCCGGGAGCTCTCGGGCGGACAAGAACAACGCGCCACGCTGGCTCGTGCGCTCGTCACGCGGCCACGGGTGCTGCTGCTCGACGAGCCATTATCAGCGCTCGACGCAAGCCTGCGGGCCGACATGCGCGCACTCGTCCGGCAGCTACAACGCCAGTTCGCCATCACGACAATTTTCGTGACTCATGACCAGCGCGAAGCCTGTGAAGTCGGCGATCAGGTCGCCGTTCTCCTCGACGGCCGCGTGGCGCAAGCCGGGCCGCCGCGCCTGTTCTACACCGATCCAGCCAGTGAAGCCGTCGCGCGATTTTTTGGATGGTGCGTCGTCGATGCGCCAACCTCGTCAGGGCGCGG
>JBKPNV010000015.1:0-14686 GCA_046732795.1 Acidobacteriota bacterium | reverse complement strand
CCCGACGACCTGCGCATCTACGAACTCATCTGGAAGCGCACGACCGCGTCGCAGATGGTCGATGCTCGCGTGCTGCGCACGACACTGGAAATTTCGGCCCAAGGCGCCGCCGGTGAAACCGCCGTGTTCACGGCGAGCGGCAAGGCGATCGAGTTCGCCGGTTTTCGCCGCGCCTATGTCGAAGGCAGCGACGATCCGGCGGCCGAGCTCGAGGAACAAGAAGCCATCCTGCCACAGTGCAGCGTGGGCGATCGCATCGATCGGGACGGTTCCACCGCCATCACCCTGCTGGGGACTGAACCCAAGCGTCACGAAACGGTTCCGCCGGCGCGATTCACAGAGGCATCGCTCATCAAAGAGCTGGAGCGGCTGGGCATTGGGCGCCCATCCACGTACGCGCCCACGATTGCCACGATCGTTCGACGAGGCTACGTCTTCCGGCAAGGCAAGGCGCTCGTTCCGAGCTTCACCGCGTTCGCAGTGACGAAGCTGCTCCGCGAGCATTTCGGCGACTTCGTCGAAAGCGACTTCACGGCGGAGATGGAAGACGATCTCGATGAGATCTCGCGTGGCGAGCGCGAGTGGATTGCTTTCCTGAGACAGTTCTATTACGGCGATCGCAAACACCGTGGCCTGCTTCCTGCCGTCGAGCATGGCGCCGAAAAGGCTGACTACCCCGTGCTCGATCTCGGTGTCGATCCGGACAGCGGCGAACCCGTGCGTATCCGGATTGGACGTTTCGGGCCGTTCGTGCAGGTGGCGGACGGCGGTCCCGGCCGCACTGCGTCGCTGCCCGAAGATGTTGCGCCAGCGGACCTGACCGTCGACAAAGCCCTCGAGCTGGTGCGAGCGAAGGCCGAGGGCCCTCGGACACTCGGTGCCGATCCCGCCACAGGCTTGAATGTGTATGTCATGAACGGTCGATACGGAGCGTATGTTCAGCTCGGAGAGACGCCCGAGGCCAAAGGCAAGGCACAGAAGGCGGCGAAGCCGAAGCGAGCATCTCTGCAGGCCGGCATGACCGATTCGAGCGTGACGCTCGAAGAGGCGCTCAAGCTTCTCTCGTTGCCGCGCATCGTCGGGATCCATCCGGACGACAACGAGCCGATCTCGACAAACTTCGGCCGCTTCGGTCCGTACGTGAAGCACGGTGACGATTTCCGGTCGCTCGAGTCTGAAGAGGACGTCTTCAACATCTCGTTCGATGCCGCGCTTGCCCTGCTGCGCGCACCGAAGCAGTCTCGCCGCCGCCCGGCTGCGCAGAAAAAGGTCCTGCGCGAGCTCACGGAGAACGGCACGACGATCAAAGTGCTCGCGGGACGATACGGGCCGTACGTCACTGACGGCACCACCAACGCGTCTATCCCCAAGACGACGGCGCCCGAGGCGTTGACCTACGCGCAGGCGACGGAGCTCCTGGCGGCGCGCAAGGATGCCGCGCCGGCGGCGCGCCGCGGACGGCCTCGTCCACGCGCCGTGAAAGCGACGGCGGCGGCAGGCCGGTCGCGTCGAAAAGCGGTTGGGGCGTAAACTTTGAACTTCTCCTTTCTGAATCAAGGTGCCCATTCACATCATCGGAGGCGGTCTCGCTGGCAGCGAGGCGGCCTGGCAAGCTGCCTCGCTTGGAGTGCCCGTTGTCGTGCACGAGATGCGTCCCGTGCGGCCGACCGCTGTGCACAAAACCGATCGGCTCAGTGAGCTGGTCTGTTCGAACTCGTTCCGCGGCGACAAACTCGACAACGCCGTCGGCCTGCTCAAGGAGGAAATGCGGCGTCTCGGCTCGCTGATCATGAAGGCGGCCGAAGCGAATCGTGTTCCCGCTGGTGCGGCGCTCGCGGTCGATCGTGAGCGTTTCTCGCAGGCTGTGACCGAGGCCATTCACGCGCATCCGAAAATCACCGTTGCGCGCGAAGAGATCGCCGCCATTCCCACAGACGCTGTCATGTTCCCGCTCATTATCGCGACAGGTCCCTTGACCTCCTCGGCATTGTCCGCCGACATTGCGTCGCTGGTGGGAGGTGAACACCTCTATTTCTACGACGCGATCAGTCCCATCGTCCTGGCCGAGAGCCTCGATATGGGCAAGGTGTTCCGCGCGTCACGATGGGGCCGGAGTCTTCGCGGGCGAGAGACCGAACGCGCGTCTAACGACCGGCCTGGGCAGACCAACGCGCCTGACGTCGCCTGCGGCGTCGACGATGGCGAAGGCGATTACTTGAACTGCCCGCTGACCGAAGACGAATACGGGCGGTTCTACGACGCGCTCGTGACCGCGGAATCCGCGACGGTTCACGATCTCGACAAGGAGAAATTCTTCGAGGGGTGCTTACCGATCGAAGTGATGGCCCATCGCGGGCGCGACACGCTGCGCTTCGGTCCGATGAAACCAGTCGGCCTCGTCGATCCGCGCACGGGGCGCGCGCCCTACGCCGCAGTGCAGCTTCGTCAGGACAATCTCGCAGGCGATCATTTCAGCCTCGTCGGCTTCCAGACGCAACTCAAATGGGGCGAGCAGGCGCGCGTGCTCACGTTGATTCCTGGTCTCGAGCAGGCAGAGTTCGTTCGCTTCGGGATGGTGCATCGCAACACCTACATCAACGGTCCGCGCGTTCTTCGCGAGACGTGGCAGACGAAGATGCGGCCCGACTTGCTCTTCGCGGGACAGATCTCTGGCGTCGAAGGTTATGTCGAATCTGCGGCATCGGGGCTGATTGCCGGGCGTACCGCAGCCGCACTGGTGCGCGGCGAGGAGCCTCGCGTTCCGCCGAGGACGACGGCGATCGGTGCGCTCGCTTACTATGTGTCTCATGCCGACCCGCGCGGGTATCAACCCACGAACATCACGTTTGGCATCATGCCGCCGGCGGACGCAGGCCCGAGTGGGCGCCGGCTGAAAAAAGAAGAACGGAAAACGGCAACATCCGTGCGGGCTCTGGCCGCCCTCGATGAATGGATCGGGATGACGTCGGTCGCATGAGGTCCCAGCTCGCGGCCTTCCTCGAGCATCTCCGGTTGAACCGCAACTCGTCCGTGCACACGGCCGCTGCCTACGAGAGCGACATCTCGCAGTTTCTCGACTTCGCTGCTCAGCACCTCGACACAGCCAGCCTGGAACCATCGCACCTGCAACTCGGAACCATTCGCGCCTTCATGGCGGAGTTGTATCGCCACGGGCACGCGCGCGCGTCCGTCGCGCGAAAGCTCTCGGCGCTCCGCGCCTTCGGGCGCTTCCTGCGACGTGAGGGATTGATCGACTCCGATCCGGCTTCTCTCGCGGCGTCACCGAAACGCGAGCGGAAGATCCCGGCTCACTTGTCGATCGATGAGATGACGCGGTTACTCGAGATGCCCGACGTCACAGATCCTCTGGGCTGCCGTGACCGTGCCATCCTCGAGCTGTTCTATGCCTCAGGCCTTCGTCTCAGCGAGCTCGTCGGACTCGACCTCGAGGACGTCAACCTGCGCGCACGCATGGTGCGAGTGATGGGCAAAGGCGCCAAGGAGCGGCTGGTTCCTTTCAACGCCCCGACGGAGAGCTCGCTGCGCGAGTGGCTGAAGGCTCGCGCCGTGCTGCGCGCGAACCCGACCTCAGAGCGTCGCCCCGCGGGCCGGGAGCCAGCAGGTCAGAGCCGGAGGGTCCCGAGCCGGGAGCCGTTGTTCCTCAACTTCCGTGGCGCGCGCCTCACGGGTCGCAGCGTGCAGCGGCTCGTCGCCCGCTACGTCGCATCGTGCAGCACGCGATTTGGCATCAGTCCGCACGCGCTGCGGCATTCCTTTGCCACGCATCTGTTGCAGCGCGGCGCAGACTTACGCGCGATCCAGGAGCTGCTCGGGCACGTGCAGTTGTCCACTACGCAGCGCTACACGCATGTGAACGCGGCACAGCTGCTCGACGTGTACCGCAAGGCGCACCCGAGGGCCAAACGGACCTAGCGAGAAGCGGGGCTACGCGCTGAGCGCGTTCGCCTCGTGCTGCTGCATGGCGGCCGCTCTACGGCTTCGGGGGAAATCGATGCCGAGCGTCTTGATCTTGTAGTTCATGACGCGCGGGCTGATCGACAGCAGTTCCGCCGCGTCCTTCTGCACCCAGTTCGACATCTTGAGCGCCTCGATCAGCGCGATGCGCTCGACTTCTTCGAGAGGAATACCCGTCGGTGGAATCTTCACCACCGACGCGCCCTCGCGCGGTGATCCGCTGGTGCCGAAGTCACCAAGGCGCAGATCGTCGACGGCGATGTGGCTGCCTTCCGCGAGCAGCATGGCGCGCTCGATCGCGTTCTCGAGCTCGCGGATGTTGCCTGGCCACTGGTAGCGCATCAGGAGCTTCAGCGCCTCCGGCTCCAGCCCGACGATCTTCTTCTTCAGCTCACCCGAGAACCGCCGGATGAAGAAGTTCGCGAGCTCGCTGATGTCGTCCTTGCGCTCTCGCAACGGCGGCATTTCCATCGTCACGACGTTGAGCCGGTAGTAGAGATCCTCGCGGAACTGGCCCGCCTCGACCATCGTCGGCAGATCGCGGTTGGTCGCGGCGATCAGTCGGACGTCCACCTTGATGGTGCGCGTGCCACCCAGCCGCTCGAATTCGTGCTCCTGGAGGACGCGCAGGATCTTGGCCTGCGTGTTGGCGCTCATGTCGCCAATTTCGTCGAGGAAGAGCGTGCCGCCGTCGGCCTGCTCGAACCGTCCGATGCGCTGCTTGTCGGCGCCGGTGAACGCGCCTTTCTCGTGCCCGAACAGCTCGGACTCGAGGAGGTTCTCCTGCAGCGCCGCGCAGTTCACCTTGACGAAGTTGCGCGCGGCACGTAACGAGTTGTGATGCACCGCGCCGGCAATCAGTTCCTTACCGGTACCCGTCTCTCCGCGCACGAGCACGGTGGTGTTGCTCTTGGCAACCTTGCGGACGACGGCGAGCATCTTTTCGAGAGCGCCGCTCGAGCCGATGATGCGATCGAAATCGTAGATGTCTCCCTGCGCGTGACGCAGGTAGTCGATCTGGTTCTGCATCCGGCGCATCTCGAGCGCCTTCTCGATCTTGACCTCCATCTCCTCGATCTCGAACGGCTTCTGCACGTAGTCGAAGGCGCCCGACTTCATCGCCTCGACCGCCGTCGACACCGAGCCGAACGCCGTCATCAGGATGATGGCCGTCGACGGGTGCAGCGTCTTTGCCGTCTTGAGGACTTCAAGGCCGGTGCTCCCTCCCATCTTCAAGTCGCTGACGACAACATCGAAGAAGCCTTCATGGAGCTTCTCGATGGCGGCGTTACCGTTAGGGGCCTCCTCGACGTCGTGGCCGGCTTCGGCCACCGCCTGAGCGAGGCCCCGGCGGAGCGAGTCGTGGTCGTCAGCAATCAGTATCCGTCCCATAAAGTCCTACCTAGTCCTCGTCGCCGCCAGTGACCGGCAGCGTCACTCGAATCGTCGTGCCCTGCCCTACCGCCGTGCGCAAGTCGATCCGTCCATCATGTGCGTCGACAATCTTCCGAACGATTGCCAATCCCAGCCCTGACCCCTGGGGCTTGGTCGTGAAAAATGGGTCGAATACTTTTTCCGCCACGTCGGGGGGGATGCCCGGGCCGTCGTCGGAGACCTGCACGAGCACGGCCTCATGGGCTTCCGCACCGTCCTCGAGCCGGAGGCGGCTCGCGGTGATGCTGACGTGCCCGGTGCCGCCCATTGCTTCGTATGCGTTCATCAGGAGATTGGTGAATACCTGGGTGAGCTGATGTTGATCGGCCTGGATTTGCGGCAGTCCCTCCGGGATGCCCACGGACACCTGCACGTTGCCGCGGCGGGCTTTCGTATCCGCGAGCTGAATCGCTCCCTGAACCGCATCGGCCACCGTGGTGTGTTCCACCTGCAGACGGATTGGCCGCACGAAGTCGAGCACTTCCTGGACGATGGCGTTCGCCATCTTCGCTTCTTTGATGATGTCGGTCAGGACGGTGGCATCGGGCGTATCCGCAATCCTCCGTCGCAGCAGACCAGCCATCACCTCGATGCCGGCGAGCGGGTTCTTCACCTCGTGCGCGATCACGGCCGCCATTTCGCCGACGGCCGCCAGGCGATCGCGAAGCCGTTCACGTTCTTCCAGTTGCTCGACGCGCGTCAGGTCCTTGAAGAACATCGCCGCGCCAATCACGGTCCCGCTGTCGTCCGGAACGAAGGTCACCGTGTAGCCAATGACCTTGTTCGATGGTTTCAGGCGCATCTCGACGCGATTGGGCAGCAGGTGCAGATCGAAGACGCCGGTCAACACCCGAACGACATCGGGATGGTCTCTGAGCACGATGGCAACGGGTTGTCCGACGTCGCCGGGGCGCGCTGTGACCCCGAAGATGCGATAGGCCTCGTCGTTGATCAGCGCCAGCCGACCGTCGCGGGTGATCGCGAGAATGCCATTGCGCATCCCCGAAACGATGTGCCTGAAAAACGCGTCGCTCGTGCCGTTGGCGTGAGCCGTGGACCCACTCTCGGGCTCGCGGAGAGAGCTCGCCATGGACCGCCCGGAGGACGCCGGCGGTGTTACGCGAGAACGCGATTTGGTCATCACACGAGGCTCCACGAAACAGACCTCAGCCGGTCTGGAAAAGGCAAAGCGCATGCCCGCTGCCGAATTTTGGCATCCACTCACCAATCGGCTTTTTCGGGCTGAATTCAGGCAGAATCGCTGCGACGGGGATTACGGAATTGTAAGTGTACTGCGCTTTTCGTGCGGACGGAAGGCACACACTTACGTTTCGGAGCGTGTGAGCAGCTTTGAACAGTTACGAACCCTGGGCTTCCTGCGCGTGCTCCTGCAACGCTTCCCACTGCGCCATCAGGTCGCCGACTTCCCACATCAGAGCCTGATGGCGGTCGACCACCCGCTTGGATCCTTCTCGGTCGTCGTAGAAACCGGCAGTAGCCATCCTGGCCTCGAGCTCTTTGACCTGCGCCTCGCGTTCCGCAATCCGACCCTCGAGGTCGGTTATCCGCTTTTGGAGCGCCTGGGCCTCTCGGTCCCTTTTCCTGCGCTCGGCTTCTTGCTGCTTGCGGGCCTCGCGTGAATCGCGCTCCGGGGCTCGGGCTCCGGGAGTCAGGGCCAGGGACTCGGGGCCCGGCACTCGGGACTCTGGACGCAAGCCTTCGTTTCTCGTCTTTGGGCTCTGGGCTTTCGGCTGTTGATTCCCTTTCGCAGCCGTTTGGGCCCGGATCCCGGATCCCGAGTCCCGAGTCCCGAGTCCGTGTTCCTTATGCCAGAGAAATTCTTTGTAGCCTCCGGGATAGACGAGTGCCTGCCCGTGCCCGATCTCGATGATCTTGGTGGCGAGTTTCTCGACGAAGTAGCGATCGTGCGAGACGATGATCAACGTCCCGCCGTAGTCTTCGAGCGCCTCGAGAAGTACGTCCTTCGAATCCAGATCGAGATGGTTGGTCGGTTCGTCGAGCAGCAGCGTGTTCGACGGCCGCAACAGCATTCGCGCGACCGCGAGTCGAGTGCGCTCACCGCCTGACAGCACGCCCGCTTTCTTGTAGATGTCGTCGCCCGAGAACAGAAAGCCGCCGAGCAGATTTCGGATTGCCGGCACCATGTCGGTTGGCGATCCGGCCTCCAGGGTTTCGTACACCGTGAGCGTCGGATCGAGGCGTGTGGCTTCGTCCTGCGCGAAATACTCCATGACGACCTGATGACCCACGGTGCGCTGCCCGGTGTCTGGCGCTTCCTCACCCGAGAGCAGTCGCATCAGCGTCGACTTGCCAGCGCCGTTGGGTCCCAGCAGCGCGATGCGATCGCCGCGCTCGATGTGCAGATCGACGCGTTCGAATACCTTCAGCGCCCCGTAAGACTTCGCCGCATGCTTCACCTCGAGCACCGTGCGTCCGCTCTTGGCGCAGGCGGGAAAGCGGAAATGGATTCGCTTCCGCTCCGGCGGGACCTCAATCGGAACGACCTTCTCGAGCAGCTTGATGCGGCTCTGCACCTGGGCAGCCTTCGTCGCCTGATAGCGGAAGCGATCGATGAACATCTTCACGCGCGCGACTTCCTCGTCCTGTTCTTTCTTCGCTTGCCGCAGGCGTTCGAGCATCGCGTCGCGCTGCTCGACATATTTGCTGTAATTTCCGGCGTAGTCCGTCAGCTTTCGCAAGTGGACGTCTGTGATACGCGTCACGACGGCGTCCAGGAAATAGCGATCGTGCGACACGAGAATAACGGCGTAGGGATAAGCGCCGAGATACTCCTCGAGCCAGTTGCGTGCCTCGAGGTCGAGATGGTTGGTCGGCTCATCGAGCAGCAGCAGGTTCGGGCGGCCAAGCAGGAGCTTGGCGAGCGCGATGCGCATCTGCCAGCCGCCGGAGAACGTTTCACACGGCCGATCGGCGTCTTCGCTGCTGAATCCGAGACCACGCAGCACCGTCGCAATCCGCAGGTCCATGCTGTAGCCTTCGTCCAACCGAAAGCGATCCTGGAGCTCCGCATACCGCGACAGCATCGCGTCATGTTCGTCCTGAGGGACGGACGCATCTCCGAGCTTGTGCTCGATGTCGTGCATCTCGGCTTTGATGTCGAGGAGCGGCTGAAAAGCGCTGCTCGCCTCTTCGAACACCGTGCGGCCCGAGTGAGTGAGGCCGTCCTGTGGCAGGTAACCAATCGAAAGACCGGCTGGTTTGACGACCGCGCCCGAGTCGGACTCTTCCAGTCCTCCCAGCATCTTGAGCAACGTGGTCTTTCCGGCGCCGTTCGGACCGCAGAGGCCGACACGCTCACCGTCTCCGATCTGCCACGTTACGTGATCGAACAGGATGCGGTCGCCGAAAGACTTCGTGAGATCAGAGAGTTGAATCACGCCGACCGCACGCCCAATGCCTTTGCCGCCGCCGCCAGCACCTGCGTCGTGCCAAACGGTTTCGTGAGATAGCCGGCGACCCCGAGGTTCAGGGCCTCGATGGCGATGGATTCGGAGGAGAAGCCGGTAATCACAATCGCTGGCAGCGTTGCGTCGATGCGTCGCGCTTCGCGAATGAGCGCCAGGCCGTCCATGCCGGGCATATTCAGATCCGAAATCAATAAATCGTAGTGGGCGTCTGGCTCACGCATCAGGCGCAGTGCCGATTCGCCGTCAGCCGCCACCTCAACGTCATACACCGACTCCAGCATTCTCGACAGCAGTCTTCGTATGCCATCTTCATCGTCGACCAACAGGATTCGGCTACGCGACTTGACGACGGCGTTCGGCTTTTGCTCGGCCGGACGCTGACTTTCGAGCCAGCTGTCGAGATCCCGCTTGCGGAAGCGCCATTGCCGGCCGACGCGGACCGCCGGGATGCTTCCGGCCTTGATCAGGCGATAGACGGTACGAAGGTTGACATTGAGGTAGGCGAGGACCTCCTCGGTGGTCAGGAAGCTTTCGTCGGTAGGGAGATTGAGTGGCACAGGTTTTCTCGAACGTGCACTACTGTCATTGTACACCGCGCGCCGCAGGCCTCGCAGGTCTAACCCGTATGGGCGTAAAGACTTAGGGTCCTGAATTCACGACGCGCAAATAGCTGGCTCAACCGCGCAGCGGCCGTATGATCGGGGTGAAGACCGCGCGGGAGCCACCGCCGTCTTACCTAGCGAACGGACCGTTCGTTTCTTGCTGATGACGCGCACCGATGAAGAGCTCGTCGCCCGATCCAGAACGGGCGACGTAGACAGCTTCAATCAACTCGTCGTGAGATGGGAACGGCCGATTTATGCCTTGGCCTATCGCGTTCTCGGTCGCGAAGAGGATGCGCGCGACGTCTGTCAGGATACGTTCCTTCGTGCGTATAGGGCGTTGCCGGGCTTCAAGGGCCAGGCGAAGTTTTCGTCGTGGCTCTATCGCATCGCGCTGAATCTATGCCGGGACTGGATCCGTCGGCAGCAGCGGGCGCCAGTCTCACAGATGCCGGAAGACGTGGATCCGGCCGCGCTGCTTGCGGAAACAGAGCCCGTCGAATCGATCGAAGATCTGGTCGCGCGGCGCGAGCTCAGCGCGATCGTGGCGGAGGCCATGCGCTCTCTGAGCGAGGAGCAACGCACGGCGATCATCCTGAAGGAGTATCACGGGATGACGTTTCAGGAGATTGCGGACATGCAGGGGTGTCCGCTGAGTACGGTCAAGACGCGCCTCTATCAGGGGCTTTCGCAGTTGCGGCGACAACTCGAGCGTCGGGGCCAGGGTGTGCCTGAACTGGTGAAACGGACATGAGCGAGACATTCGAGTGTGGAGATACCGGCGCGCTCGTCGCCTACCTGTACGAGGAGGGCGAGGCGGAGATCCGTGAAGTGATTGCTGCGCATTTGACACGATGCGCGGCGTGCTCGAGCGAAATCGATGGCCTGAGCTGGACTCGCAGAAGTCTGCAGGCCTGGGTTCCCCCCGTGACAGAGCTGACGCTCCAGATGCCGGTGCCCGCTCCCGAGCCCAGGGTGCCGTGGTGGCGTGCGCCACTACCGGCATGGGCTCAGGCGGCGGCGGCAGTCCTCATATTTGGTGTTGGCCTGTCACTCGGCCTTGCGCGTGGCGACGTCAACGCACCGCCGCAGGACTCCTCGCCTCAGCCTCAGCCGGTTGCGACCACCAACGACGACACACCGTCGCGTACCGATCTGTCGCGACTGGAGCAACGTCTGAGGGCCGAGATGGCGCAGATACGGACCACGGCCGCGACGCCGGTGCGTCAGGCCTCCTCCGACGACGACATCATGAAAAAGGTCGAAGCCCTCGTCGCACAAAGCGAAGAGCGGCAACGACGGGAGTTCACGCTTCGCTCCGTCGAAATGGCTCGCGACTTCGAAGCGCAGCGACGCATTGATATGGCGACAGTGCGGGAGACAGTCGGGCAGTTCCAGGGCGCGGCCGGCACCGAGATCCGCCAGCAGCGTGAAGCGATCGATCGCATCAACAACTTCATCAGGGTTTCGCAGCAGGCACGGTAGCGGCAATCAGCGTGTGGATGGTGAACAGAACTATGGTGAGAATCACGACATTGGCAATCGCGGTGGCGCTCGCTGGCACGGCGGTGTCGGCACAACAGGCTGACGACGCTCAGGTCAGGGCGCGGCAGCGCATCGCGATGATGGAAGGCACGCTCGAGAGCGCCGTCAAGATTGGTGCGGACAACCTTCTCAGACAGGTGAAGGCGGTCGCACCCGATCCGCCGATGCTCACTGGATTTCCGGAAGTGCATGGATTCCGGCTGGACAGCTACGGCATCTTCTTCGACGTCGGGGTGCCCATGCTTCGGCTGCCGGTGACGTGGCCGCTGCGGTACATGATCAACAGCGACAACCGCGATCTCGAACTTTTAGCGGCCGAACTGAAGCAGTTGGTCGCGCAAGTGGACGTCCGCTACCAGCCGCAGCTCGCACAGGTGGCTCGCAGACTCGAAACGCGCGCTCAGGCCCAGGCGCCAGTCACGTTGCGCGGCCCGGGTGGAACGGTGGCAGCGGCTCCGGTCCAGGTCGCCCCTTCCAATGTCGATTCACGGGTGCTCGAGAATCCTGCAGAGGGGTACACGCGGGAAGTCAAGGCGGCGCTCATCGACGCAATGATCGAACACAGCGGACCACTGAATCTCGGTCCGGAGGAATGGCTGACCGTTGCCGCGCGCGACAACGTACCACGGGATCCACTGATCCCCGGTGATGCCACCGACTTCAGCACCATCATCTTCCGGATGAAGGGAAGCGACCTGGCAGCCTTCCGCGCCGGCAAGGTGACACTCGAGGAAGCACGTCAGAAAGTCGAGGTTCGCGAGTACTAGTGGAACCTGCCGGCCGAGGCGGTGTCTCATGGGGAAAGGCTATGTACAATTCCGCCATGTGGACGCGTCTGGCTGTTTGCCTCAGCCTCGTGGTGCTCCTCGCGGGGTGCCGCTCGCGAGAAGTGGAGAAGGACCTCGCGATCACGGACATTCATACAGGCTGGTACGACGTTGGCGTCGTCAACGGGCAGAACAAACTCGTCCCGAGCATCACACTGCGGCTGCAGAACGTCTCGTCCGAGGCGATCGCCAGAGTTCAGATCAACGCCGTATTCCGCCGCGTTGGCGAGGCGGAGGAATGGGACGCGCACTTCGTGCGTGGGATTGGTCCCGACGGCCTGGCCCCTGGCGCGAAGGGTGACGAGCTGGTGCTGCGATCGGACCGCGGCTACACCGGGTCGGAGTCGCGCCTTCAGATGCTGCAGAACAAGCAGTTCGTCGATGCCCGCGTCGAGATCTTCGGCAAGCATGGCTCGCGGAACTGGGTGAAGATCGGCGACTACACGATCGATCGGCAGCTGCTCACCGAATAAAAAGACGCGGTTCGGCGACTGATGCTTGTCGAAATCACCCCCGGGGTCTTTTCTGAAAAAAGATGTACAGCGGGATGCCTGCCAGGATGATCAGCGTCCCCAGCCCCGTCACGCGTGGATCCGAATAGTAAGCATTCACCACGATCGCCAGGCTCACGAGCACGAAGATCGCCGGGGTCAGCGGGTACCCGATCACTTTGAACGGCCTCGGCGCATTCGGCTCGCGTGCGCGGAGCACGAACACCGCCGCGACGGCGGCACCCGCAAACAGCGTGATTGAGAAGCCGACGTAGTTGGCGATCGAGTCGAGACTGCCGACCAGGATGAGGACGATCGCGAACAACGCCTGCGCGATGATCGAGGCCGCCGGCGTCTTGTACTTCGGGTGCACTCGCGCCGCGCTCTTGAAGAACGCGTTGTCACGCGCCATCGCAAAGTAAACGCGTGGACCGGCGAATGTCCATGCGTTGATGCCCGCCGCGAGACTCACGATCGCGACGACGGCCATGATGGTTCCGGCGCTCGCACCCAGCAACCCTTCGGCGACGACGTCCAGCACGCTTCCCTGCACAGTCGCGAGCTTGTCGATGGGGATGACATAGAGGTACAGCACGTTGATGAGGAGGTAGACCACAGTTACCGCCGCGGTTCCGAGGAACAGCGCACGCGGCACATTGCGGCCGGGATCGCGAATCTCCTCCGCCATGTACGCCGCGGCGTTCCAACCCGAGTACGTGAACATCACCGGAATGAACGCGAAGAGCCAGCCGGTGGCAGTAACGGGCCCGGCCGATTGCGTCAGGTTTGCTGATTCACCCGTACCCGCTATCAACCCGAACGCGATGAAGACGACGAACGCCGTGATTTTCAGCGTCGTAAGAATATTGCTCGCGGCGCGACCAGGTCCGACGCCACGGATGTGAATGAACGCCGCGACTGCAATGGCTGCACTCGCCGCCAGTGTGTGTCGCGAGAAGCTGAACACAACGGGTGTCAGCGGCACCGGGATCGCCAGCAGGGGAGTATCGTTCGCGATGCCCGGGATGAATCGATCGAGAGTCGTGATGAGGAACACCGCGCTTGCCGCCATGGCGCCGCTGAAGCCGGCGACGAAGGAGGTCCATCCAGTCAGGAAGCCGGCAAGTCCCCCGTACGCCTCGCGCAGATACACATATTCCCCGCCCGCCTTTGGACGAAGCGCGGCGAGCTCCGCGTAGGCCATCGCGCCCATGAACGCCAGCACCCCGCCCGCCGCCCACGCCAGCAGAAACCAGGTTGCGTCGGGCACGGCGGCCGCGACCGCGGGTGACCGGAAGAGAATCCCGCCGCCGATGACGTTTGCAATGATGATGGCTGCTGCGTCGAAAGAACCGAGCCGCCGCTCCAGAGCTTGAGGTGGAGGTGTGGTGGTCGTAGTCACCCGCGGATTATATGGATGGCGCCACTAACTCCCAACTTGCAAATCCCGACTGCCAAAAGTTTGGGAGTGGATTTCTCACGGCTGCGGCGGCGGTTCCTGAAACCCCTGCGGCTGCCGTTCGGGAAGCAGATCACCCTTGTAGGTGACCTTCTCGCCTGGACTGATCCGAACATCGAAATCGAGCGGCTCGTAGCCAGGGAGCACGATCTCTACTTTGTAGTCGCCTTGCTCGAGTCGCAGGGCCTGGAAGGTGCCGTCGAAATCATCGACGGTGCCCGCGTACGCGCCGTTGATGAAGACCTGCGCATCGGGTGGACGGACCTGCAGGCGCAGTTCTCCGGTCGGGTACCCATAGGTTCCGTAGTAGGAGCCGTAGTTATCGTAGCGGGTTACGGTTGGTGGATAGAAGACGTACGAGTTGTAATAGAGGTCGAAATAGAACAATCCGCGACCGTACGGACCGTAGCCGAAGGCGTACGGATAGTAGTAGTACGGCCGCGCGTATCCAGCGTACCCATACGACTTGTACGGATAGTAGCGGTAGTAGTTGTACTTGTTGCCGGGGTACACCCTATAGCCGTTGCGATTTCCGTCATAGTGGCCCGATCCTGTTGAATATCCAGGACGCGGGACCGCGACGTGCGGTTGTGCGCCAACCGGTCCGTTATTTGTCCATCGTTCACTCGTGCCGCGACGGATGTCCGGCACATACGCCAAGTCGGGTGGCCGCCGCCACTGCGCCCGGCGATCATCTTGCGGCTGACCGTAAACCGGTGCCTGTGGAGCGGGCCGCGCCTGACGCTCCTGGGCTGCCGTCGTCGCGGGTGATCCGGCCATATCTCTCCGGCCGCCGCCGTTGTCGTTGCCGCCTCGCGACTCGGCGCGACGTTCGCCTGCCTGACGCTGGCCGGCGCTCCCTTCCTGGCGTTGACCGCCTCCGCCCTGACGCTGACCGGCGCTC
>JBKPNV010000014.1:0-10263 GCA_046732795.1 Acidobacteriota bacterium | reverse complement strand
GCAGCGCCGTTTGTGCGGTACTCGTACGTCTGTTGATAGGCAGTCGTGACGTTCGAGTTGAACAGGTTATAGAGGTCGATGCCGACGTCCGTCCGCGTGCCGCCGAATCGCAGGATCTTCGCGAACCGCATGTCCACGAGGTTCATGCGCTCCAGCGAATAGAGCTCTCCCGGATTCAGCAGGTTCACCGTCGTCGTTCCACTTGAAATCGCGTTAGCCGGCAGGCGGCCGAGCGCGTCCTGAATGACGGTGTTTGGGACGACGTAGTTCGCGGCCAGTGATCCGCCGTTGGTCGCCACGCCGCCACCGGGGATGGCCTCGAGCGACCGCATGCTGGCGCTGACCAGTACGCCGACCTTTGGCAAGGTGTACGACGCCAGGCCTCTGAACACTGTCGTCCACTTCTCCGTGATGTCGCACGAATCGGTGCGTTGATTCACGTTGGCGTTGACCAGCAACTCTGGCAGTGCCCTTGTGACGTTGCAGAAGTCACGCACAGCGCGACCCGTGCTCGTCCCACCCTGAATCGTCAGGCCATTGGCCATTCGCGCCGTTGCGGTGAAGTCGTAGCCGTGCCAATAGGCCGTGCGCGCATCGCCGTAATCCTTTTCACTCGTCATGTAGTTCTGGGCGCCGCGATTGTTCGCCGCCTGCGTGATCGCCACGAATGGCGCCAACTCGCCCGCACCCGGAAGATTCTCGTGAGTGGGGATGACAAGAGAGTAGGTTTCGTAGTCTGCCGCGGTCGTAAGGACGTTGTCGGTCACGAAGAAGTTGCCCCACCACCGCCGGTTGTAACCCGCCTCGACCGACAAGCGAGGAACGAGTTCGTGCTGCACTGACGCACCAATCTGCCAGTCGTACGGCCGCACGCCCCATCCGCCGAGGATGTCGGGATTGACTGTCGTGCTGTTTGGGTTGGCGTTGCCGAAGTTCAGCCCTACGCCACCCACCGCCGCGCAAAAATCACCGCCCGTCGCGAGATTGTTCTGTTGCGCCGTATTCAGCAGATCGCAATCAACGTTGAAATCGCGGTTGCCGTCGGTCCAGGCACGCGCCGGCGCCGGTCCGGAGCCGATGCGTGTGATGATGCGCGCTGCCGGGTTGTTCGAGCTGTAGATCACGTCGCCGGTGGCCGCTTCGAGGTACTTGCCGCCTTGCACCTTGATCGCCGTCCGGCCGTTCCCGAACAGGTCGTATGAGAGGCCGAAGCGCGGAGTGATGTCGTTGTAACCGCGCACGCTAACCGTCTTCTCGAACGTGATCGGATTCGGGTTGAACTTCGACGTCTCCGTCGTCCCGTTGCCGTCGGCAGGCGCCCAGCTCCACGCGCGATCGTAGCGGAGGCCGCCCTGCAAGGTGAGCTTTCCGAGCGTCCACTGATCCTGCGCGTAGAACGACATCGTCTCGGTGCGATCGTGTTGGTCCCAGCGGGGTGAGAGGAAGTACGACACACTCACCGGGCACAGGCGGTTGCCATCCTGAATCGTGCACGGCGTGGTTGCCGGTGCAGCGGAGTTGAACGTGTAACGGAGCTGCTGATGGTTCGGAACGCGCCCGTTGCGCACATCGACGAAGGACCCCATGTAGCCGACCTTCATGTTGTGTGCACCGGTGACGTACGACACCGCGGCCCGCCACGACGTGTTGAGCGCCGAGTTGTCGTTGAAACCGAAGTCGAGCGGATCGAACACGCCGCGATACGAGAAGTTCGGCCGCCCGTAGATGCCCGTCTGCTCGGTCACCGGAACCAGATCCATCAGGGCGTCGGGCGCGGCCATGCCGAACCGTGCGTAGTCGTACTGGAATCGCGAGTATCCACCTTCAATCAGCGTGCGGCTGCTGATCGGTGACGAGTAGGTCGCCTGCGTGGTGTTGTACGGGAAGTTGTGATAACCGGGGAACGTCTCAGGCGATACTGTATCGGCCCCGAAGGTTCGGCCGGACGCGATCCAATCCTTTCCTGCCTGACGGCATCCATCGCCGTCCGTCTTGACAGTCGAACCGCCGCATCGGCGCTGATAGTCGTGCGAGAACGTGATGCGATTCCGTGGCGTCACCTGCGCAGTCAGGCGAGCCGCGATGATCTTCCTGCTCTCAGCCACACGGGATTCGACCGACTGATCGGGCGACGGATCCCAGTGCGAGGGGTCGCCGGCAAAGCGATTCGCGAAAATGCCGTCGACGACCGATGCGTTGGCCCAGCCACGCACGTTGGCAAAGAACCAGAGACGATCCCGCTTGATCGGGCCGCCCATGCTGTAGCTCGTGTCCCAGTTCGTGCGCAGCGTCGGAGGCTGCGTAATGCCCAGGGCCCTGAGCTCGTCGTCCACGTTGTCGCCTGTGGCCCAGTCACCAGAGGCGCTGTAAAAGGCCGACCCACGGAATTGGTTACCTCCCGACTTGGGGACGATGTTGATGCTCGGCCCGCCGGTCTCGGCTTCGGCAAGGCCGCCCGAGATCAGTACCTGCATTTCCTCAGCATTCGCCGTGTCGTACGTCACGTCCGAGACACCGCCGCCGCCGAAGGGCGCCGCAACCGTGAGGCCGTTGGTCATGACGCGCCCTTCTCCGCTGGCGCCGCCATGTGTACTGAAGAACGTCATCGAAGGAGTGGTCGGCGCCGTGGTTGCGTTCGCACCCGCCACACCACCGGTGTTCAGTGCTGGAACCGCTGCCAGCGCGGAGCCATAGCCGCGCGTCGCCGGAATCGTGCTCAGGATCTCGTTGTCCAGCACGACTTCACGTCGCACCGATTGCGTATCGACGAGGGGCGACTCGCCCGTCACAGTAACGGTCTCTTCGAGCGCTCCGACGCGCAGCTCGACGTTCACGGGCGTCACACCGGAACCTGAAACGAGGAGGCCGTCGCGCTTCACGGTACTGAAGCCCTGGAGAGTAAAGGTCAGGACATACGTCCCGGGAGGAAGATCGGTGATTCGATACTGCCCCGTTCCGTCGGTCACGACGGTGCGGGTCTTCTCGATGAGGACGGAGCTGGACGCCTCGACGCTGACGCCGGGTAGTACTGCGGCGGATGCATCGCGGACGACCCCTGCAATGGTGGCCTGGGCGGACGCAAGACTGGGCAGCAGCAAGATCCCTGCGACTGCTGCGACGGCTTTCACGACTCGGTGCATGTGTTTGAACCTCCTCGAACCAGCCAAGAGCTTCCCTGTTGACGTTCGGAGCTTTGCGGAATGCGAAACGGAGGCTACCACACCTCGGCCTCCTGACCGCGATACGAGTACATGGGGACGCAGGTTGCGTATCGCGGAGCTCGTGGCGGCGCGTGCGAGGAGTGGGCACGACGTGGGCGATCGCGCTCTTGCTGCCACCCGGGGTTTCGCGGCGCCGATCGGCGGACCTATCTCACGATCGATTCGGGACAGGCAGTACCGACGGGCTGCAGCGATGTCAGGTTGATCGCGCTGTCGCCTGTCGCGCGGAAGATCAGGCCTCGCGCCTCGACCTTCTGTCCGGCGCGGCGGTCGGCCTGGTAGGCAGCGACGACGCTGACCAGATCGAAGTTGAGGCGACCGAGCGGCTGCGCGGTCGCCTTGGCGATCGCGGCCGGCGTCGACGTTTCTTCCTTGGTGACGACCGGCTCGCTCGCGTTCGTGAGCCTCCAGCCTTGGTCGCTGGTCGGTGCCAGGCAGCCCACGAGTTGCACGAGGTTGAAGTTGGACACGCCCTCGGGCGTCCCGCCCTGTCGCACGATCGTGATCGACTCGAGTGCGGGGAGTTCGAGGCTCAATTCTTCCTTGCCGGCGGGCGCGCCGTTGACGGACAGCACATACGCGAGGATGTCGAGCTTGCCGGCATCGGTCACGCTCTCAATACCGCCCGCGGGCATGGTGTCGCGAATCTTCGTGAACAGCTTGTCGAGCGTGTCGTTCTCCCAGTGCGAGAAGAAACCCTCCCCCTTCAGCGCGGGAGCGCGTTCCGAGCCCACGAGCGCATTGTTGTGACAGCGCCCGCAGCTGGTTTCGAACGCCGGCTTGCCACGCGTGGCCTGTGCCTCGGTGTAGACGCCGTCCCAGATCTTGCGGCCGCCGGTCTCCTGCGCGGTGACGACCGGCCGCAGCGCGATGGCCATCATGGCGACCCACAGCAAGATCGCAATCGAAACGCCGTTCCTCGTGTGCATCGCGTGGCCCCCGATTCGTGTGCGGATCCGTGAAGGGGTCTGACCCCTTCTCATTTTTGCTCGATCGAGATCGCCTCGAGTCCAGCGGGCGCGTCCGGCAACGCCGACGTGCCGGCGGGGACGTCGTTCACACGCAGAAGGTAGGCAATCAGATCGATGTACGTTCTCGCGCTCAAGCTTCCGCGATTGTCAGCCGGCATCGAGCGGCTCAGGAGATCGAAGAACTGCTTGAGATTCTTCCCTCGCCAGCTTCGCATGAACGGATCTGAGACGAGCGGCGGGATTTCGCGCCCGCCATCGCCTTCGAGGCCCGGTCCGTGGCAGTGCTCACAGCTTCTGCCGTACTCGCGCTCTCCGCGATTGGCCTGCTGCTCGGTGTAGACGCCCTCCCAGATCGAACGCGTGCCGACAGGATCCTGCGCATTGCCCAGCGCGGTCACGCCAAACGCCACAACCAGGGAGAACGCCGCCGCGACCACGACGCTACTGCAGCGTGGTGCTCGTCCGGCCACTTTCGCTCATGAGTTGTCGCAATAGCGCCGCAGTGCTCTCGCGCGGGCCAGCCGCGTTGCGGTTGTTGCCGCGGGCAGCGCCCGCGCCGACCCCGAGCGCGACATCGAGAGGCGTCCGTCCCTGCTTGTCAGTCCTGTCCAGCTTGGCGCCATGTTCCGCAAGGAACTTCACGACGCCATCGAGACCACGGCCCGCGGCGACGTGCATCGCCGTCTGCCCCGTTGTATTGAAGGCATTGAGGTCGACGCCGCGATCGATGCAGATCTGCAGCGCTTCGAGTGTGGCAGACAGCGCCGCATCGGGACCGGGGCCCAGATAGCCGGCATTCGCCTGACCCGCCGCGACCAGCATCGCCGCATTGGTTCGATCTTTCTTGGTCAACGTCGCGTCGGCGCCCCCCTCGAGCAACACCTTCATGAACGGCACATCGACAGCCTTGGCGGCGCGCAGGAACGGCGTCGTCCCTTCTCCGAGCGTCGCATCTCCGGAGCCGTGATATCGCCCCAACATCGGCCGCAATAGCCGGGCATTTGGATTGGCGCCTTTGGCGATCAGTTTCTTGAGCAATCCTTCCGCATCGATGGCATCAAGCAGCTTGGGCGCCGGACGTCCCTGCATGTTACCGAGCGTGTGCATGTCGACCAGGAAATAGAGCGCGGCAGTACCCGTGCTGTCCGCGACGTTCGGATCCGCACCCTTGTCGAGCAGCATGGCGGCGAAGTCGTAATGCGCGTTGATGATGGCCACGACCAGCGCCGTCGTGCCGTCTGGATCGACGATGTTCAGGTCGATCTGAGGTGCGTCGGTGAGCGCCTTTCCAGCCGCGATGGCGCCTTGCCGCGCCGCATGCATGAGCGGCGTCCAGCCGCCGCGCGGAAGCGCCGTGCTGACCATGCCGGAGGTCGTCCACTTGAACTCGGGGAAGTTCAGGACCTTCGACTTCGCGTTGACGTCGGCACCGAGCTCGATGAGCGCCTTGACGGCATCGGCATGGTTCTCCGCTGCCGCCCACGCAATGGCGCTCTCCCCCATCCAGCTTTCGCGCGCATTGACGTTGGCGCCACCCGAGGCCAGCACCTTGATGGCAGGGGCGCTGCCCGTACGAGCCGCCGTCATGAGCGCCGTCTCACCCTCGGGCAATGCGGCATTGACGTCTGCGCCAGCCTTCAACAGCAGATCCAGCATTGGCGCGCTGCCGTTTTGTGCGGCGAGCGCGAGCGGCGTGAACCCGTAGCGTGTGGTCGCCTTCGCGTTGGCGCCGGCGCGAATGAGTAATTTCGCCGACTCGATATCGTTGTTGCGCGCCGCCCAGTGCAGGGCCGTCATCCCGTCCGTTTCGGCAGTGTTGACGTCCGCGCGCTTCTGGACGAGCGCGCGAACGGCTTCGACGTTCCCGGATTTGACAGCATCGAGAAGAGGCGATCCGGCGGCGCCCAGTGTTACCGCCGAACCAAGAACCAGCCACAGCACTCCGCGTGTGACAAACGACGCGGAGCCTTTTGGCTGGTTCGCACAGGGTCTTTTTGGCGCGCTCCGCGCGCCCGGGACCGCTGCACCCCAGACGTTCCGCATAGTTCGTCCCCCGGCCGTCATTACGAGACCTCGAACCGGGCCGTGCTGATGCCGTACGACTTGGCATCGGAACCGAACTTGTTGGCCAGATCGAGGAGGAAGTTGGCCATCGGCGTTTCCTTGGGTGCGACGATGTGCTGGTTTCCTTTGACCAATCCCGCTCCCTTGCCGACGAGCAGTGTCGGGATGTTCAACCGGCTGTGCGTATCACTCTCGCTCATGCCGCTGCCGTACAGAATCAGCGTGTGGTCGAGCAGCGTGCCGTCGCCATCCGGGGTCTTCGCGAGCTTCTCCACGAAGCCGCGGAACAAATCGACATGATGCGTATTGAGCTTGACGAGATTCGCCAGCTTCTCCGGGTTGTTGCCGTGGTGCGACATCGCATGATGCGGCTCGGTTACGCCGATCTTCGGGTACACGCGCTGGCTGGCGTCCCGTGACTTCATATATGTGACGACGCGGGTGAGGTCTGCCTCGTAGGCGAGCGCCATCAGGTCATACATCAACGCGGCGTGGTCCTCGAACTCCTCCGGAATACCGACCGGCGCGTCGGGGACTTCAACGTTGGTGAGCGACTGCTTCTCGGCCTTCTGAATGCGCTGCTCGATCTCGCGCACGTTCTCGAGGTAGTCGTTGAGCCGATTCAGATCCTTGCCGCCCAACCCCGTGCTCAACCCCTTGAGCTCCTCGAGCAGTGAATCGAGCACGCTGCGGTCGGTGGCCATCCGTGCGAGGCGCTGCGCGCTCGTTCCGGGACGCCCGAACATGCGCTCGAACACGCTGCGCGGGTTGATCTCCATCGGCATCGGCGTGGTCGCGTTCTTCCAGGAGATGGTGTTCATATAGGCGCAGCTGTACGAGGGGTCGCAGCCGCCGATCCATCCGGTGAAGTCTTCGGTCGCGAGCTCCAGCGACCGCATGGGCGTCTCCTGCCCTATCTGATCGGCGATGACCTGGTCGACGGTCACACCGTTGTTCACGTTCTCGGCAAGCGTTCGTTTCGGAATCGCGCCACTCAGCCAGGCGGCAACCGTCGTTGCGTGTCCGTCGAGCGGGTCGCACAGCTGCGACACGACGGTCATGTGGCTGCGGTACTCCTCGAGCGGCTTCATGATCGCGTTCAGCTCGAAGTTGGCGCCCACCGTCGTCGGATCCCAGAACCCGGGACGCTCGCCAAGCGGCACGAAGATCGCCCCGAATCGCTTCACCGGTGTCGCGGCTGCAGCCGGACGGAACACAGGCACCATGGCGTCGAGGAATGGCAAGGCGAGTGTCGCGCCCATTCCCCGAAGAATCGTCCGCCGTGACAGTGCCCGATTCGCAATGAACATGACGCACTCCTTGTTTAACGAACGGACGCGGGGGAAGCCCCCGCGCTGCCGAGATCCGACCGCCGGCTATCTTGC
The DNA here is from genome assembly GCA_046732795.1 of Acidobacteriota bacterium. Classification (GTDB taxonomy): domain Bacteria; phylum Acidobacteriota; class Vicinamibacteria; order Vicinamibacterales; family UBA2999; genus Gp6-AA40. The sequence goes on along the minus strand of JBKPNV010000014.1, from coordinate 2,622 downwards.
AACCAACTACCCAGCCACCCAGTAATCCAGCTACTGATCTTGCGCCTCAGGCACCCGCCGCATCAAGAACGCGGGGCTGTTCACGACGCCCTCCACAATCGACGCGAAACGGTAGTTCTCCCTGCCGCTCTCGCGCACGATTTGCCTGACAGTCGGCATATCGGTCGCGGCCACGCCGCGTCCCAGCGCGAACGTCGTCAGCTTTTCCACGAACGTGCCGACGAAGATCTCAGGATTGCGCAGAAGCGCCTTGCGCAGCGAGACGATGCCGTCGACCTTGGTGCCGTCGAGCAGCACCCCCGACGCGTCGATTGCGGTGCCGTGCGTGCCGCCCTCGCGCGAGCGCCACGACCCTACGGCGTCGAAGTTCTCCATCGCCAGACCGATCGGGTCCATGATCTTGTGGCAATTCGCGCACACCGGATTTCGGCGATGGACTTCCATCCGCTCGCGCATGGTCAACACGCGTCCCGCCTGCTGCCCGTTCTCGTCGAGCGGCGGCACGTTCGCGGGCATCGGCGGTGGAGGCGCCCCGAGCAGATTGTCCAGCACCCACTTGCCGCGCACGACGGGCGAGGTGCGATCGGTGTGCGAGGTCACCATCAGGATGGCGCCCTTGCCGAGCAGTCCGCGGCGCGCGTCATCGGTCAGGGTGACGCGGCGGTAGTGGCTTCCGTAGACGCCCGGGATGTTGTAGTGCTTCGCGAGCCGTTCGTTCACGAACGTGTAGTCGGCGTCCATCAAATCGAGCACGTTGCGGTTTTCCCGCATGATGCTCGCGAAGAAGAGCTCGGCCTCCTGTTCGAACGCCCGCCGCAGGTTGTCGTCGAAGTCGACGAACTCGGTCGACAGCGGCACCATGTTCTTCAGATTGCGGAGATAGAGCCACTGCCCGGCGAAGTTGGTGACGAGCGATTCCGACTTGGGATCGGCCAGCATCCGCCGCAGCTGCTGCCGCAGCACCGCCGGCGTGTGCAGACGCCCCTGTTCCGCGACGCGCAGCAACTCGTCGTCCGGGATGCTGCTCCACAGGAAGAATGAGAGACGCGACGCCAGGTCCAAGTCATTGAGCCGATAGACCGACCCGGGCGCAGCGCCAGCAGGATCGCGCTCGATGCGAAGCGCGAACTTCGCGCTCGCCAGCATGCGCTGCAAGGCGAGCTGGATGCCCTTGTCGAATGAGCCCTCCTTGCGGCCCTGGGCATAGAACGACATCAGCCGCTGGATATCTTCGGGCGTGGCCTGGCCTCGGTATGCAAGGCGCGCCAGCGTCGACACGATGCGGCGAGCGCATCCGTCTTCTTCCGCCGCGGTTGCCGGGCGGCAGATGAAGATCTTGCGGCGGCTCGGCGTGTCGCCGGGACCTGAGGGACTGTACGGGCCGGTGACCGAGAACACGTCGAGATGGGGATAACCGGTCGGGTCAAAGGTGTCGTGCGAGCTGCGCAGGAAGGGCTGCAACCGCCAGCTATTCTGCGCGGCGGTCTTTTCGATGAACGCCACACCGATGGTATGTGGCCCGGCGGTCATGCGGACTTTCGCTCGCGCCCGCGCCTCCACATCGTCGCCTGCCAGCGTCGGGTTCTTCAGTGACGCCTTGAAATCGTCATCACCGCCAAAGCTGGCGAGGTGGACGCGCGCGCCGTCGACGCTGACCTCGATCTGATGCTCATATTCCAGGCCGCGCATCGCGCCAAGATTGGTCCGGAACAGCCGCGGCTGGATCACGTACTCGCCCTCGAGTGGCAACGTGATTTGCGCGAGCATCCCGCCCACCGTTCCGATCGGCAGCCCTTCGACGTGGCGATCCTGTGATGCGTCCTGCCTGACGCGGAACGTTTCCATCCCGACGCCGCTTTCTGGATCACCGACCGCCAGCGCACTGACCTTGCCCGCTGCCGACAGATATCGCTCGAGCAGCACGGGCGAGACACCCAGGACATCAGCGACGTTGTCGAAGCCGTATGCCGAGTCGTCGGCGGGAAGCAGATTCGCGGGATTGATCTCGAGCGCCAGCAGATCGCGAATCGCGTTGCCGTACTCGGATCGATTCAACCGGTGCACGAGCGGCCGGCCAGGGTCCGGATGCGCCGCCGCATGGGCATCGAGCGCGGTCGTCAACGACGTGACGAGTGAATCGCGCGTCGCCTGATCGGGAGCCGGCGATCCTTGCGGAGGCATCATGCCGACACGAACCTTACGAACGACTTTCTCCCAGATCTCAGGCGCCGCGGCGACGTTGGTGGTGTCGATGTTCTCGAGGCTCAGACCGGCCGTCTTGAGCCGATCGCTGTGACAGGTCACGCAATAGCGATCGAGCGTCGCCCGATGCGACTGAACGGGCTGCGCGGGCGTGGCGGGCTTCGCGGCAGCTGCCGCGCTCGCAGACCGAGGCTGCGGCGCGTTCTGTTCGCGCGCAGCCACCCACGTCCAGCCAAGGGTGAAAACGAGACCAGCCGTCAGCGCGTGGGTAAGCCTGTTCTTTCGCATATCGAAACGTGATTCGCCGATCGCAAGTGACACAAATGATAGCGCCGCCACAAGGGCCGGGCTACCTCCTATTCAGGGGGTGGGCATCGACGATCCCCATCCCCTCAGCCACAGTCACATCCTGTTGACTGG
>JBKPNV010000013.1:0-65409 GCA_046732795.1 Acidobacteriota bacterium | reverse complement strand
CTTTCCGCGCCGGATGGTCCGTCAAAATACGCACGTCAACCGGCCGAAGGTGCCCGGCTGTGACTTTCCACCGCCTTCGCCGACGAGATAAAGGGTCCTCTCGTCATCGAACGCGATTCCTTCACCTTGCGGCTCACCGAGATGCTTGATCGAGACATGGCTCGCCTCTGTCCAGTTGCCGGATAGAAAGTCCTTGGCGCGATACAGCTGAACTGCGGTGTTCGTGCGCAATGCCACCCAGGCTCCGCTCGGCGACACCGCACCGTCCGTGATGCGGTCTTCCGCAGCCACCTTGCCGGATCGGCGAGGCTTGCCGATCGGCTGGAGCATCACCGTCCCGCCTGGCTTCGCATCCGGTGGAACACGATACAGCGCCACGGAACCCGTGTCACCCTTCGTCACAATGAGCACCTCTCCTGTGGGCGTGACGAGAAGCGCTTCAGCATCCTGCGGGCCGTCTGGATACGTCATACGGAGCACATCGAGAATCGCGACGGAACCGGTGGCCTCGGCAGGTTCCGGGACGCGATAGATCCGGATATCGCTACGTCTGGCTTCGTTGTCTCCGATATCGCCGATGTAGATGCACGTACCAGCGGGGCACGGCCCGACCGCGACCGCCTCCCAATCTTCCAGCGTTGCTCCCGATACACGCAGGCGACCGACAACTGCCCCTTTCGCGTCGAGTGCGACCAGCACCGGTTCACGCGAATCGTTCTGCGCCCACAGACGGCCGGGAGTCCGCCTGCTGACCGCGACGCCGCTGCCTTCTGGAAGATCGGCCACCCTGATCAGCGATCCTGATGGCTCGCAGCTGGCAGAAATGGATGCAGTCTGCTGCGCCGCCACCGTTGCAACGAGGACGACGACAAGCGCAGACGAGATTGCATGTGTAGCAAAGCCGATGATTTGGCGCAACATACCGACGCCTCACGAACGATGAGATCCCGAGCGATCCGCTCCGACAGGACTCGGTGCAACTGTCGTTCCTGGCTGCCCCAGCGGCAGCAACCGGCGTCGGTGCCGCGTCCGGCGATTCATGTCGGGTCACCTTGCGTCTCAGGACCGGTTCAGCCAGCGGTTCCGCTATGCAACCGGAGCCCCATCGACGCCAGCTTCTGAGGCTGTCGGCCTACCATCGCATCAGCTGCGTGACCTGTATGAGGTTCCCGCAAGTGTCGTTCAATCTCGCGATCTTCGACCCGGTCACATCCGTCGGCGGCATCGTGAAATCGGCGCCGCGCGCTTTCATCCGCTCGTAATCGGCCTGCACGTCGTCAGAAAAAAACATCGCTGCGGGCTGCGATTGCTGGAACATCGCCTGCTGGTACTCTCTGGCTGCCGGGTTGTCATTGAGCGCCAGCTGCAGTTCGGTGCCCTCCGGATCCTCTGGTGATGCCACGGTGAGCCAGCGAAATGGCCCGTTGCTGAAGTCCGCCTTCTTCATGAAGCCCAGCACTTCGGTGTAGAAACGCAGGGCCTTTGCCTGATCGTCGACGTGCACGCTGGTCAGTTTGATCTTCATCGGTGTCCCCGCCTCCTGTTTTGTCACATCATCGACGTTTCATCCGTCATCATCATGACGGAGCGCGGCGGAGGAATGTGACGAATGCCCACAGCCGAGCGGCTCGCCGCAGAGTTCGAACAGCACCGCGCGCACTTGCGCGCAGTGGCCTATCGGATGCTCGGGTCCACGACCGAAGCCGATGACGCCGTTCAGGAAAGCTGGATTCGACTCGGCCGGACCGATGTCAGTGGTATCGAGAACCTGCGCGCCTGGCTCACGACGGTCGTCGCCCGGGTGTGCCTGGACATGTTGCGGGTGCGAGCAGCGCGCCCGGAGGATCCGTTGGACACGCACGTACCGGATCCGGTGATCACTCGCCCGGATGAAGATCCGGAGTCGAATGCGATACGCGTGGACTCGGTCGGACTCGCGCTCCTCGTCGTACTGGAGACCCTCGAGCCGGCAGAGAGGCTCGCCTTCGTGCTGCACGACGTATTCGGCATGACCTTCGACGAGATCGCGCCGATCGTGGACCGCTCCGCCGTCGCGGCGCGTCAGCTCGCGAGCCGAGCGAGAAGACGTGTCCAAGGCCGGACGCCGCTGTCAGCAGACGCCGACGTGCACAATCAGCGTCGCGTCGTCGACGCGTTTCTTGCGGCGGCTGAGCGCGGCGACTTCGAAGCGCTGCTCGCCGTCCTGGATCCAGCGATCGTGCTGCGGGCCGATGGTGGAGCGATCAAGGGCATGTCGCGCTACGTGCGTGGGGCCCAGGGGGTTGCGTCACAAGCGGCGACGTTCTCGCAGATCGGGTTGTCCATTCAGGTGGTGCTGGTAAATGGCAACATCGGGCTGGTGTGTCGCCTTCCAGACGGCCACTTGTTTTCAGTGATCGGCTTCACGATTGCGAGGGGGAAAATCGTTGAGATGGATATCCTGGCTGACCCTGAACGCCTCAGCAGACTCGACCTGTCAGCCATAGAGCACTGAGCCCTCACAGGGCAAAGGGTCCGAGAAGGGGCCGTGTCATATCGGATTGCCGAGGTGGCGCAGAACCCTGGCAACTCAGAACCCTGGCAACTCTATGGACGATGGCGCGCGAAGAGAGCATTCTTGTCACCGCACGCAATCACGGAGATCACACATGAGCGACACGCAGACAGGCCATGAAGGGGCTCTCGCTGCACCGGCGTAAGGTCGATATGCGGTCCGACATCGTTCCCGGCGCTGTCTTTCCCGACTACGAGCTATCGGATCATCGCGGGAAGCACCGTACGCTCTCGCAATTGCAGCAGAGTGATCCGATGATACTGGTGCTGTCTCGCGGCAGCTTCTGTCCCAAAGACAGGAGGCAGCACGAGGGACTCTTGCAACTCCATCGCGAGATGCAAGTGGGCTACTGCCGCCTGGTGACGATCTCGACGGATAACATTCTCGAGACGAACGAGTTCCGCGCTGGCGTCGGGGCCCAGTGGACGTTTCTTTCGGATCCCGGGCGAAAAGTACAGAAGGATTTGGACATCGCTGAATACACGGACCCGGATAACAACCCGATGATTCCTCATACGCTGGTGCTCGAGCCCGGCCTGCGTGTCTACAAGATCTACAACGGGTACTGGTTTTTTGGCCGGCCGACCGTCGAGGAGTTGCGCCTCGACCTGCGTGCTGTGCTGAAGGGCTGCCGGCCCGATTGGGACATCAGCAGCGCTGAACAACGAACAGCGTGGGCGAACGGCGACAAGACGACCTTTTATCCGTATGGAAGAACTCAAGCGCAGGTGTTCGGCGAGCCAGACTAGCCAAGGGGCGGTGCCGTTGATATCCCGATGAACCCCTTGAGCTAGTCGGCGCAGGTCCAGTTCAATTCGCTCTCGTCCGCTGGGCCGGTTCGAAGAGCTCGATCGGATTGCCGTCGGGGTCCTCCACCTGAATCTGCCGACCGCCGGGACCAGTCTCCATCTGATTGCGCAACCGCACTCCGCCGCTCTTCAGCGCATCGATCAGCGCAGGAAGATCGATCACGCGGAGGACCACTCGATTCCATCCCCCCGGTTCCTGCGATTGACCGTCGGGCATCGCCCGAGATCCCGATGCTCCTGGTCCACTGAGCAGCAACGTGACGCCGCCGAGCGACACGCTCGCAAACGCGGGAGGTTGCTGATGTTCCAGTGAGAAACCGAGATGGCCGGTATAGAAGGCAACTGCCCGCGCAACGTCCTTTACCTGATAGCGCACACCGTGCACGGCCACAATACCGCGCGCGCTTCTCTGCTCGGCATCATGGCTGACTGCGGACGATCCTCGTGGCGTCTCGCTCATCGGACCTCCTCTCGCTATATCGCATTCCTGATCGTCGCACGTTGCCGAAGCTCGGCGGTGCGACCTTCATGCGTCCGGATCGGGCAAGCGGGATGACTGGAACGAGTGTCAACTTGACCATGGGCAGCGTGGATGACTGACGTCCGCGAGCTGGTACATATCGGCTAGCGATCGACGCATTGTCAAATAGACTGCTGCTGCACGTCAGTGGCTCTCGATGTTCGCCCAAGCGATGGCCGTGGAGAAGCGCGGCCGTGTGATGACAAGGAGGTAGCAGGTGCGCCAGGAGTTCGATGTCGTGTGTCTGGGTGGCGGAGTCGCGGGAGAAGCGATTGCGGGCGGTCTTCGGGATAGCGGACTGACGCTTGCCGTCGTCGAACGAGAGTTGGTCGGAGGCGAATGCCCGTACTGGGGATGCGTACCTTCCAAGACCCTGCTCCGATCGGCCGAAACGTTGAGCGAGGCCGATCGCGCCCGTATGCTGGCCGCTTCGCGCGTGGACTGGTCCGTCGACTTCGCCAAGGTTTCCAAGCGCGTGCTGTGGATGGCACGCGATCTCGACGACAGCCGGCCTTCTGCCGCACTGGAGAAAACCGGCGCCACACTTTTTCGAGGCGAAGGGACGCTGACGGACCCTCGGACGGTTGCCGTCCGCTTGGCCTCGACTTCGCTCGGGGCGGCGGCGCCGTCCACCACCAACGGCAGAACCGAGCAGCTCGTCGCGCGACGCGCGGTTGTGATCGCCAACGGCAGCACGGCAGCGATCCCGCCGATCCCTGGCCTCGACACCGTCGACTTCTGGACCAACCGCCAGGCGGCGATTCCGAGCGAGCTGCCGGCTTCGCTGGCGATTCTCGGCGCGGGTGCGATTGGCGTCGAGCTCGGGCAAGCCTTCGCTCGGCTCGGATCCAAGGTCACGATGATCGAAGCCGGGCCAAAGTTCCTGGGCCACGAAGAACCAGAGGCTGGCGCCGCGCTTCGCCCACACCTGGAGGCGGACGGCATCACGTTGATGGTCGGCGATCCCTGTGTCCGTGTCGAAAAGCGGTCCGGGGACTCTTCGCGTTCACCCGCGACCGTGGACATGCACTTGAAATCAGGAGCTGTGATCTCCGCCGATCGATTGCTGGTTGCCACCGGCCGCCGCGCGAACGCGGAGGCATGGCGCGGGGCCGGGCTTGCACAGACGGAGCGTGGTTGGTTGAAGGTCAACCCGGAAACGCTCGAAGCCCAGGCCGGGGTCTTCGGCGCAGGCGACATCACCGGACTCGGCGGGTTCACGCACCTCGCCTATTACCACGGCGAGGTGATCGCGCGGCGGTTGCGCGGCATCGACGCCAAGGCCGATCACACAGCGATCCCTCGCGTCACCTTCACCGATCCCGAAATCGCGTCGGTCGGGCTGTCGGAATCAGCCGCCCGCGCACAAGGCATTGACGTTGTGGTCACCACTACGGACCCTGCGGATACCGCGCGCGGCTCCATCCATGACTTTCATCATGGCGCGCTCAAACTCGTTGGCGACCGTCAGCGCGGAGTGCTGATTGGCGCAACGCTTGTCACGCCGCGGGCGGGCGAAATCGTCGGCGAACTCGTGCTCGCGATCAAGCTGCGCACTGCTCTCAGTACGCTCGCCGATGTCATCCACCCATTCCCGGCTTTCAATCGGGTGCTTGGAGGAAGCCTCAACGAGCTGGCGGCGAAGATGAACTGAGGAAGCGCGGTGTGCGGCCGGTATAGAGGTTGACCAACAACCAGGGCTTCTTCGTCAGCAGATCGACAATCGGAGGCGGCGGGAGATCCCTTGACGCGTTCCGAGCGCGAGCGGGTGACTCAGGCCACACGAACGGGAGTTCGATGTACGCATCGGGCCCCTGCGCGGTAACCAGGAGCTCCAGCGCCGCGCGCAAAACGGCGCGCTGACCATCGGGATCGTGCGGGCGGCCAAGCGGCCGGCCCATCGGATGACTGATACCCGCCAAGCGCGGCACACCTACGGCGCGTGTGAGGTCGGGAATCATCGAGAGAGCGACTGTCGCAAAGCCACTCGCTTCCAACACACGCTGTACCAGCCCCACGGACCGGCAACAGAAGGGTCATGCCGGCACCAATACGACCGCATCGACATCGTCGGCGCGCATTCGATCGGCGATCACCGGCGTAGTCTCCTCGACGAGAACCGTCGGGTCCAGAATGTACCCCATGAGCGAATAATGTCTGGGGGCGGCGTGCCCCACGACTCCCTCGTCGGCGAGCTCAGTCAGCCGACGCATCGGGAGCACGACATCGAGATCCGCCTGCCCGAAGCGCGGATCGATGTGCATGTGATAGAGCCGCACCTCTGGCTCTGTCGTTCCAAGCGGGATCACTCGGAAGCTCGGATCGCCCCACCACGGGTCTCGTCTTTCGCGTTCCTGGTCGAATGGCTGGTCATCGTTGCGCGCGACACCGGCGGTTGAGATGAGGGCGATCGTGCACTCGCGCAGCGGCTTCGCGAGCGGCGTGAAGGGGATGATGCCCGGCTCCTGACGGGCGGCCCACGCCTTCATGACCTGGCGTGTCCCAAAATCGAGAAAGCGGTACGAGTCGATGCTCATCGGTCTGCCTCTGGTCGAAGCGTCTCGCCTCAGACTTACACCGGTAGTCCACCAGTGAGTGTCAGGATCCACCGCATGCACGCGTGTCCGAGGTCAGCGTGTGGGCCGTACATCATCGGGCAGGCACCAGCGATCACGCTGATATCGTGCCGACGACAGTAGTCGACGGCTTTCGGGGAGACGCTCGATCCCTTTCCGATGGATTGGTGCATCCACACGCGGCGGACTCCGGCGTCGCGGCAGTCCCGTACGATTCGCTCTGTGAGCTCAGGTCTCGTGAGGACCACGACGCCGTCGACCCCGCCTGGGATTGATTGCACGTTCGGGTAACAGCGAACGCCCTCGAAGCTCTGCATGTGCGGATTCACCGGGAATACGTCGTGCCCGCTCCTCTTCAGCCTTCGACAGATCAGATTGCCGGCAGGATGGTGTTTCATGTCGCGAGACACGCCAGCAACGGCGATGCGCTTCCGGTCGAGGAAATCGTGGACCCTGGCCTCAAAAGATGTTGGTGTCACGGGTTCCTCCCACTCTTGCAAATGTCTTACTTAGTGAGAGAGGCAACCTGTCTGCTCGATCGCCGACAGCCCTGAGTTACCAGCTCCGCGGGCGGGGAATAATTCACCGCGCCGGGAAAGATTCAGCGACGGGTGCCTTGCGTCACGACAACATGATGCAGACGGGTTTGGGGAGTGGGTGACGGAGGTCGAGCCGCCATCGAGCTATTGTCCTATTGACGTTCGATAGGACCAGGCGTATTCCTATCGGAAGTCGATATGTCTAGCCAAGGAGGCGTCTTGCCGAGAACCGATCTGCTGCGCGGGACACTGGACCTGCTGATACTCCAGGCGCTGACACTCGAGCCCAATCACGGGCTCGGCGTTGCGCGGCGCGTGGAACAGCTCACCCGGGGCGCGTTTCAGGTCAATCCTGGCTCGCTCTTCCCAGCCCTGCATCGGCTCGAGCAGAAAGGCTGGCTCGCGTCCGAGTGGGGCGCCTCGTCGACGAACCGAAAGGCGAAGTACTACCGGCTCACCGCTGCCGGCCGGCGGCAGCTCAAAGCCGAGACCGCGAATTGGGGACGCATCTCGATCGCGATCGCTCGCGCCTTGAGTCCGGTGGAGGGGTGAGACGACACAGACGCGAGGAGCATCAGGTATTGCTCCCACGATGCTGTCGTCAGAAGGAGGAGGAACGAATCACGCGGGGGATCTTCGCCACACGGCCGGGTCGAGTCTCCAGACGCCGCTGCAGCGCGTGCACTCGCACCAGAGCCCGGTCATGCTGACACCAAGGCTCCGGACGTCGGTGCTGCCACAGCGAATACACGACACCGGCGTTGAAGGATCCGTCGCGCGCCGGCCGCCGCGCAGGATGCTGCGGCGATCCGGTATCAGCGGGTTGCGGCGATCGATCTCAGGCCAGGTCGGGGACACAAATCGACTATATCCGCAAGATGACCGGCGGTCCGACGAATCACTTCTTCACGTTTTTCGAATAGTCGAGGCATCCCATCTCTCTCTTTGCACGGATCCGGCTTGCACGCGACGGTCCGCCACACCATCACGTCCGACCCGCTGAACTGCCCGTTCACACGCACGGCGCGCGATGCGACTGCCGGTCGAAGCCGGACTGCCGGTCCGGCTAAAGCCGGACCTACGTCACGTCTGAACGCCGGATGCCGAATCCCGGATCCCGATATGATCACGCTATGGCCCAGTGGCTGGTGAAAGAAGAGCCGGATCATTACGGCTACGACCAACTCGAGAAGGACGGCAAGACGGTGTGGGCGGGCGTCAGAAATCCTCTCGCTCAGAAGCATTTGCGCGCCATTCAGCGCGGCGATCGCATCTTCTACTACCACACGGGCAAGGAAAAAGCCGTGGTCGCCGTCGCCAAAGCGGCGAGTCACGCCTATCCTGATCCCGGCGATGGATCGGGAAAGCTCTCAGTCGTCGATGTCGTGCCTGACAAACGGCTGAAGCGGCCGGTTACCCTGGCAGAGATCAAAGCCGACAAAAACTTCGCATCGTTCCCGCTCGTCCGCATGTCGAGGCTCTCTGTCATGCCGGTGACCGACGCGGAGTGGGCCCGCATCGAAGCCCTCAGTCGCTCGTGACGCGCGGAGCCCTCGTTCGAGTGATTGCGGTCCTCAGTTGGCTGCTGCCTTCGATGGCGGCTGCACAAGACACTCAACTACCGACCGTTCTCGTCTCCCGGCAACTCGCCGAATCCGAGGGACTCACTGTTGGCAGCGTGGTCCGTCTCGCCACCGACGCGTCGGGCACGCGGTCGCGAGAGTTTCGCATTGGGGGGATCTACGAACCGACGCCAGATCCGGCGCGCCTCGGACAGGTTCCGCGAGCGGTCCGTCTGCACCTGCCCGACCTGCTCGAGATGACGCGCCCAGTCGGCATCCCTGCCGGCGCTGAATACATTTCCGCGGTCAACGTCGGACTGGTCAATCCCAACGACGCTGAGCAGTTTGCAAAGGATGTCGATGCGCGGCTGCCCGGCGTCGTCGCGCTGCCCTCGGGTGAAGCGGCGGGATCGGCCGGCCCGTTTCGCGTGCTCGAGCGTTTTCATCGGGCCATCGCCGTCGTCACGATCGTTGCCGCCACGGTGTTTCTCCTGGCACTGTCGATCATGCTCGTCGACGAGCGGCGCGAGACCGTCGGCGTCCTTCGGCTGATCGGACTCCCCGTGCGGCGCATCCTCGCGCAGATCCTCCTCGAGGGGCTCATGGTCGCCGGTGTCGGCGCGATTTTTGGCCTGGTGCTGGCGGTGCTGTCCGAACAACTCATCAATCAGTTCTTCCAGTGGCGCTACGACACGGCGCTCGTGTTCGTCCGCGTGACCAGGGACGTCGCGCTGACGTGCGTCACCATCGCCGTTCCGCTCGGAGCATCGGCAACCGTCGTCGCCTCGTGGGCGCTGTTGCGACGCGGCGGCTTGAGGCTCGCGCGACGATGACGGCTCTGGGATTCGCGTGGCGGAGTCTCGTGCGACAACCGGCACGGGCGGCGCTTGGCGTTCTCGGGGTCGCGGCAGTTGGCGCGCTCCTCCTCGACATGCTGATGCTGTCGCGCGGCCTTATCGTCTCGATGCAGGACCTGCTCGACCGCGGTGGCTGGGACGTGCGCGTCAGCGCCGGCGAACTCCCAGCCAGCGGCCTGCGCCTGCCGCATGCGCTCGAGACAGCCGAAGCCATATCGACGCTGCCTGCGGTGCAGGCGGTGCTGGTCATTCGCTCCGCAAGTGCACAACTTGATCGGGCGTCGGGCACGCCGCTCAGGGCGGCGTTTCAGGGGGTTGCGACACGCTCGACGGATCCGGCAGGTTCACGCCTGCGGGCACCGTGGACGATCCTTCGCGGTCGGGATGCCGACGCCTCCGACGAAGTGGTGATCGATGAACGCATCGCATCCGAGTTCATGATCGAACCGGGCAGCACGATCATCCTGCGGGCGTCGTGCGTCGCCGATCTCGAAGCGCTTCCCCCGACGCCATTGAAGGTCGCCGGCGTGGCGGAGTTCCCGTTTCAGACCACGAACGAGAGCACGGCGGGCGGGACGCTCGAGGCCCTCAAGACCGCCTGCGGCGGTAACGTCGGCCACGACGCGGATCTCATCCTGGTCAGATCGAAAGGCGATGCCGACGCGACGGCCGCGGCGATCCGCGCGCAGCATCCTGACGTGAGGGCGGCGACCAACACCGAGGTCGTCGGGCGCCTGCAGCAAACGGGCTTCACCTACTTTCGACAGATCTCGAGTGTCCTGACCACGGTGACGGTGTCGTTTGCCGTGCTCCTCATCGCCGTATTGCTCACCGTCTCGGTCAACCAGCGACTCGGCGAAGTCGCCGCGCTGCGGGCCCTGGGCTTCTCCCGCTCGCGCGTCGTGAAGGACGTGCTCTCGGAGTCAGCGTTGATCGTCGGCATCGGCGGCCTCCTCTCGTTGCCGCTTGGACTGCTGCTCGCCGCCGGCCTGGATCGCATCCTCAAGGGAATGCCAGGCATTCCCGTCGCACTGCATTTCTTCGTCTTCGAACCGGGCGCGCTCGCTGTTCATGTGGCTCTTCTCGTGGCCACCGCGATTATCGCGGCGCTTTATCCGATGCGGATCGTGTCGAGGCTGCCGATCGCGGCAACGCTGCGTGATGAGGTGATCGGATGAGCACCTCGAACGGCCTGATCATCGACGCGCAGCAAGTGAGTCGCGTATTTTCGATGCCGGCCGGGCCGGTCACAGCCGTGCGTGATGTCACGCTCCAGATTCGGGGGGGCGATCATCTGGCAGTCCGCGGGCCGTCGGGCTGCGGGAAGTCGACCTTGCTCCACATGCTCGGCTGCGTCGAGACGCAAACAGCGGGCACGCTGCTCTTCGACGGTCAGGATGTGAGCCGGCTGTCCGACGCGCGGCGCAGCCTGCTGCGCCTTCGGCAGATCGGCTTCGTGTTCCAGCGATTCTTTCTGCTGCCGATGCTGACGGCGCGCGAGAACATCGAGTTGCCGATGTCGGAAGCAGGAATCGCGAAGGATGCGCGGCAGCAGCGAGCCCGTGAACTGCTCGAGTACGTGGGACTGGCAGCGCGTGCCGATCATCGGCCATCACAACTGTCCGGCGGAGAGATGCAGCGCGTGGCGATCGCCCGCGCTCTCGCCAACGGTCCACGGCTGCTGTTGGCTGACGAACCAACCGGCGAGCTCGATGAAGCCACCGGCGCCCAAATCGCTGCGCTCCTGGACCGCGTCAATCAGGCCGGCACCGCCCTCGTCATCGTCACACACGACCTCGCGCTGGCGGACCGCGCCGCACGCGTCCTGACCATGCGTGACGGTCGCATCGAAAGCGAGCGCACGAAATGATCGGCCGGCTCGCGCTGCGATCGCTCACGGCGCATCCCGTCCGCAGCGCGGTGCTCGCAGCCGGCTTTGGCGTCGGCGTGTCGGTGATGGCGATCCTGCTCGGCGTCGCCGGTATCGTCCTCGAGCAGGCGCAGTCGCCCGCGTTGGTCGGCGGGGGTGACGTCAACATTCGTTTGTCGCTCTCGGTGCCGGCGAGAGTCGTGCTCTCGGGGACGCTGCAGTCCGATGCGCTTCGTCCGCGGGTTCGCGCAGCGGCGGCTTCTCACACAACCGACCTCTTCCTGCTCCATAACGGCAAGGCCACACGCGTCGCCGCGCGCGGCGGAATCCCAAGCGTCGAGCGCGAACTTGGTGATCCCGAGGTGGCGGATATGGCCGTGTGGCGCGACACGGCGGCGGATGCGGCGTGGACCCGGCAATCACCGGAAACGGTACTACGCCAGATCGATCGATTTCACGGCGCGCCCGACGTTCCCGAGTGGTCGGATTCGTGGGCCGAGTGGCTCTATTTCAATGGCCGCACGAATGATGCGCGGTTCTATTTGTCGTTCATCGTCGGCCCGCGGATGAAGTCGGGTAACTACGGCTCCAGTGTGAGTCTGCAACTCGAGCGCAACGGTGAGATGCAGGTGTACAGCGGGACGGGTGAAACGACGGATGCCGAGTTGTCGCGCGCCCCCGATCTGACGATTGGTGGCAGCTCGGTGCGCCTGGATGGGCTTGTCTATCGCATTCATGTCGACCTCGCCGACGAGAAAGGACGCCGCGCGATTGGTGACCTCGCGATTCAGGCGTCCGCCGGCCGGCTGGTGCCGCCCGCGGAAATCACTGGCGCGCGTGGGTGGCGGACGGGATACGTGGTTCCTGTCATGTCAGGCCCGCTGGACGGCGCGTTGACCGTGGCGGGCGAGCCCGTGTCGCTTGCAGGCGGCATTGGCTATCACGATCACAACTGGGGATTCTGGAAGGGTGTGACGTGGCAATGGGGTCAGGCGCAGCACGGAGATGTGTCGCTCATCTACGGTCGGATTTTTCCCCCGGCAGATGCCGCGGATCCGGAGCGTCTTCCCGGGTTCATCGGTGTGCTTGGACCGGATGGCCCGCTCGGCTATGCCACCGATGTGCGCATCACCGAAACGAATGACGACCGGGGGCAACCACGCTCGATCGCCATCCGTGCGCGCGGCACGTACCTCACGCTCGATATGCGCTTCGACGTGGCCTCGACCGTGAGGACGCAACGGACACAGGGGCCCCTGTTCAATGGGGTGAACTTCCTTCAGATGCGCGGGCAGTACACCGTATCCGGTTCTGCCGGCAACCGCCCGATCGCATTCACCACTCCGGGATCGGCGGAGACGTTTCGCGGACGGTAATCCAAGCGCGTCTGCCTTCGACTACCCTCAGGCCAGGAAAGACCCGCCTCTACAAGCCGAGCGCGTGACGTGCGGCGATCTGCGCGCGGCGCCGGCGCCGGGTCAGCGCACTCAGCGTAGCCTCCAGCGGCAGCTGCGTCTGCTGTGCGTTCCAGCCGCGAGCCAGACGCGCGGCGACGTCCTGCCGCCACGAGATCTCCATCCTGAAACAGTCGAAGCACAGTGTTCTCGGCCGGAGCGCTGATGGATCATCGCCCTCCTCCCGGAACCCGTATCGCGCTTCGCGCGTACGGCAGCCGGCACAGAGAGGTGCGTGCCGCTCGCTGGATCCACTCGACGGGCGGATACGCCCTTTCGGAACCGAACCGCCATACAACGCCAACTGACCTTCGTCCTTCTTGAGCGCTTCGGCCATGTCCTTCTTCCCTCGATGTCACTTCCCAACGTCCAACGCCCAACCACCACCTACCAACGCGCACTCTAAAGCGCGCGCTCTACGTCGCGGGTCGAATCCCGGATCCCGAGTCCGGATCCCGAGTCCCGAGCCGCGAGTCCCGAGACGCGAGCCGAGAGCCCGTGAGTCCCGAGTCTCGAGCCCCGATACATCGAGAGTAAAACCCGTGTGTGACAGACTAGGTCACGTGGGAAAGACGGAAGACGACGAGATCGACGCGCTGTTTAAACTGTCGCCTCCCGAGTTCGTCGCCGCACGAAATGCGCTCGCGGCGCGACTCAAGAAAGATGGGCGCAACGATGTGGCCGGCCGCGTGAAGGCGTTGCCGAAGCCGTCGATCTCTGCCTGGACTGTCAATCAGTTGTACTGGAAGCATCGAGATGCCTTCGAGAAGCTTCTGGCCACGGGTGAACGGTTCCGTCAGGCCCAAGCGTCTCGATTAGCCGGCAAAGGAGGTGACCTTCATCGTCTGCTCAACGAGCGGCGCGTGGAGTTGTCGGCGATGACGCGCCTGGCGGCTGACTTGCTTCAGCGCTCGAGTGGCGCATCACCTCCGGGGGTCATGCGAAGAATCACGGCATCGCTCGAGGCGCTCTCGGCCTACGGCACACTCGAGGGCGCGCCACGAGCCGGGCGGCTCGTCGAGGATGTCGATCCACCTGGATTCGACGCGCTGGCGGCGCTCGTCCCGCGAGTGGGCGACGGGTCACGCTCGGAAACGCCAAGCAAGGTCCTGACGTTTCAGAAAGCCAAAAAGACTCCGGCCAAGCGCAAAGCGCGATCGCCAGAGGATGAGCGTGAGAAAGAGAAGGAACGGCAGGCGCAACTTGCCGCGGCGCGCGCCGCCAAACAGGAAGCCTCACGCGATCTGGTTTCAGCACGACGCGCCGCCCAACAAGCGCAGACGGCGCTCAAGAAGGCCGCGACGCAGGCGAAGGCAAGCGAGGAGGCAATGGTGGCGGCCGAAGAGCGATTACAGAAGATCGCGTCGCAGGCTCACGAGGCGCGACAGAAGGCGCGACGGGCAGCGGTCGAAGCCGAATCCGCCGCTCAAGCCGTCGAGGAAGCGGAGCGCGCGTTGACCGGCGCCAGGCAGCAGCTGACGGAACTCGAAGACAAGTGAAAGACTGTGATGGGGTCTGACCCCGCACATCTAGTCGGTCCCCACGCCCATCTCTCCCACCCATCGCTCCGCGCCGCGGACCTCCAGTCCGAACTGGTCGAGCATCCGGGCAACGGTGTAGTCGACGATGTCGTCGATCGTGCGGGGATGATTGTAGAAAGCAGGCAACGGGGGCATCAGGAGAGCGCCCATGCGCGCAAGCGTCAGCATGTTTTCCAGATGGATGCTGCTGAGCGGCGCCTCGCGCACGGCCAGCACCAGCTTGCGATGTTCTTTCAACACCACGTCGGCCGCTCGATGGATCAGGTTCTCACCGAACCCGTGGGCGATCGCCGCCAGTGACTTGGCGCTGCAGGGCGCGATGATCATGCCGTCCGTACGAAACGATCCGCTCGAGATGGATGCGCCCATGTCCGCGGGAGCGTAGGCCGCTGTGGCCAGTGCTTCGACCTGCTCGCGCGTATAAGGCGTCTCGTGCAGCAACGTTCGCGCACCCCAGCGGCTGATCACGAGATGCGTTTCCACGCCAGACTCGCGAAGCCGCTCGAGCAGGCGAACGCCGTAGATCGTGCCGGTGGCGCCGGTGATGCCGATGATTAGTCGCACGAGGATCTCTGCTCCGTCGCGCGGGTCTGCTCTGAAGACCCGCCGCCCTCGGGCGAGTCCGATTCTTGAGACCCGCCGGCTCCTTCAGTCTACTGTCTTTGGCGGGCCGGGAAGGCAAGACCCGCCCTGCGACCGAGATATCATCGTGGTCGCGTGTTGAAGCGACAGACATCGGGCTCCGTCCTCTGCTCGTCGTGCGGCGTGCTTGTTGGAGTCAACGACGACACCTGCTACAACTGCGGCCGGCGAAACCCGGGATTGTGGGGTTACGCACCTGCCCTGCGCGCACTGGGTGCAGATCTCGGCTTCGTGCCGTTCGTCATGGGCACGTGCGGGCTCATTTACGTACTGACGCTGCTCGCGTCGCGCGGCAACATCAACATGAACGGGTTCTTCGGGTTTCTGGGGCCCTCAGGCGCGGCGATGTTCCTGTTCGGTGCGACAGGCCCTGGGATCGTCGCCGCCGGAGGCTGGTGGACGATCGTCAGCGCGTCGTGGATTCACGGCAGCGCTCTCCATATCGTCTTCAACATGCTCTCGGTGAGACAGCTCGCACCAGCCGTCGCAGATCTCTACGGTCCGGGGCGCATGGTGATCATTTACACGGCCGGCGGCATCGCCGGTTTCTTCCTGAGCGTCTTCTGGGGCCTCTTCCTTCCTCCCATCCCGCTGCTCGGGGGCGGCGGGGGGCTGACCATCGGCGCCTCCGCCTGCATCACGGGTTTACTGGGTGCGATCTATCACTACGGCCATCGCAGTGGCAGCAGCATGGCTCGGAGCTATGCCACCCAATCGATCGTCTTTGTGTTGATACAAGGCATTTTCCTGGGCGGCATCATCAACAATATCGCTCATATCGGCGGCATCATTGGCGGGTACGCAGCGTCCCGCGTCCTCGACCCCTTGAAGCCGGAAAGAGTCGACCATATCGTGGTCGCCCTGGCCTGCCTGGGCATTTCGCTTCTCGCCGTAATCGTTTCAGTGATACTGAATTTCCCAATCTATCTGAGTTTGCGCTGACGGGAACACAAATGAGACTCGCGTATCAAGGGGAACCGGGCGCGTACAGCGAAGCGGCGGCGCTTCACTTCGGCGGGGTGGACGTCGAGACGCTGCCCTGCAAGACATTCGACGAGGTCTTCGAGGCCGTCGTCAAGAAACGCGCGACGCATGGCGTCGTCCCGCTCGAGAACTCCATTGGCGGCACCATTCATCGCAACTACGACTTGCTCCTCGATCACGAGCTCGGCATCACCGGTGAAGTGGAGCTCGATATCGTCCACTGCCTGCAGGCGTTGCCGGGTACCACAATCGCTGACGTCAAGACGGTCTACTCGCATCCGCAGGCGCTCGCGCAGTGCGAGCGATATCTGAAGGGCCTGGGCGTCGCCGTCGAAGCCGTGTACGACACGGCAGGGGGCGCCAAGCTGGTGTCCGAGCAGAAGCTGGCGGGCGCAGCGGCGCTCGCCTCGCAGCGTGCCGCCGACGTCTTTGGCCTCGAGGTGCTGCAGGAGGCCGTCCAGGATTTCGAATACAACATCACGCGGTTTGCCATCATCGGCGGCGTGTCACCGGCCGACGCCAACAAGACGACGATCGTGTTCGCGCTGCCAAGCACGCCCGGCGCGCTGTTCAAAGCGCTCAGCGTCTTCGCGCTGCGCGACATCAATCTCACCAAGCTCGAAAGTCGTCCGATGCGCGGAAGACCCTGGGAGTATCTCTTCTATGTCGAGATCGATGCGCGTCGCGACGATCTCGGTTGCGCGCGCGCCCTCACCCACCTCGCTGAATTCGCGAAGTGGACACGGATCCTGGGCAGCTATAAGGGTGCCGAGAGAAAGACGGCGACGTAGGCCATAACCGTGCGAGGTGCGAGAGTGCGAGGGATGCCGCGAGACCCATATAATCCCGCCATGATTCAGCGCGCTGTCATCTGTTCAGTCGTCATTCTCGCATCGGCATCTGCCGCCGCCGCTCAAACACCTGACGGCGACGCGCTGTACAAGCGGACCTGCGCCCAGTGTCACGACACGGGCGCCAACCGCGCGCCGGCCCGAGAGGCGTTCCGCGCGATGCCCGCCGAACGCGTGATGGCGGCCATGGAAACGGGATCGATGATCACGATGGCGAATGGGCGGACGGTCGCCGAGCGCCGGGCGATCGCAGAGTTCCTGACCGGCAAATCGCTGTCGAATCCCGTGGTCACAACGCCGGCGTCGGCCGCGATGTGCACGGGCACGCAGTCCTTCGACTCGAGCACTGGACCTCGATGGACGGGATGGGGACAGAACTCCAGCAACACGCGCTTCCAGGATGCGTCGTCGGCCGGGATCAGCGCGGCAGACATCCCGCGGCTCAAGCTGAAGTGGGCCTTCGCCTTTCCCGGCGACCTGCAATCGTATTCGCAGGCGAGCATCGTCGGCGGACGCATCTTCGTCGGCAGCTGGGGAGGAACGGTCTACTCGCTCGACGCGGCCACCGGCTGCATCCACTGGTTCTTCAATGCCGGTCAAGGCGTACGGTCCGCGGTGACCGTCGTCCGCGTAGACATGCCTGGCGGGATTCGCGACGTGGCGTTCTTTGGCGACGCGGGCGCCAACGTCTACGCGCTTGACGCCGCAACCGGCACGCAGCTGTGGAAGACAGACGTCGACGATTTTCCCCTCGGACGCATCAGCGGTTCACCGACATTTCACAACGGACGCGTGTACGTCGGCGTGACATCCGGAGAAGAAGCGTCCGGCGCGGTGCCGACGTATGAATGCTGCAAATTCCGCGGGAGCGTGGTGGCCCTCGATGCACCCACCGGTAAACAGCTGTGGAAGAGCTATACGATTCCTGAGCTACCCCGGCCCATCAAGAAGAACGCTGTTGGAACGCAGCTCTATGGTCCATCCGGTGCCGGAGTCTGGGCGACGCCCGCGATCGACGCGAAATTGAATCGGCTCTACATCACGACCGGCAACAACTACACGGACCCGACGTCGACGATGAGCGACTCGTTCGTGGCAATGGATCTCGACACGGGCAAGATTCTCTGGTCGCGACAGATGACGGAGAAGGACGCCTACACCGCGGCCTGCCGCCTGCCCGACAAGACCAACTGCGCGGAGTCGAATGGCCCCGACTTCGACTTCGGCGCCTCGCCGATCCTCGTTACGCTGGGGAGCGGCCGGCGCGTGCTCGTCGCCGGCCAGAAGTCCGGCATCGTGCACGCGCTCGATCCCGACAAGAACGGCGAAGTGTTGTGGCAGACGCGCGTCGGGCGCGGTGGAACCATGGGCGGCGTGCAGTGGGGTTCGGCAGTGGATCAATCCAACGTCTACGTTGCGCTGTCCGATATCGGGCGAATCATGCTTACGTACAGCAATAGCACCGACGCCGATCCGAAACAGGGTGGCGGTATGTTCGCGCTGAGGCTCGAAGACGGAGAACGCGTGTGGTACACGCCGCCGCCGGGGTGCGGCACGCGGACCCGCTGCAGCCCGGCGCAGTCCGCGGCGGTGAGCGCGCTCCCCGGCGTCGCATTCTCGGGTTCGGTCGACGGCCACATGCGCGCCTACTCCTCTGCCGATGGCAAGATTCTCTGGGACTTCGACTCCATTCGCGCGTACGAGACCGTGAACGGCGTCGCCGGCCGCGGCGGATCCATCGACGGCCCCGGGCCCGCAATCGGCGGCGGCATGGTCGTGTTCAACTCGGGCTATCCCACAGCGGGCGGAACGCCGGGGAATGTCCTGCTCGCGTTCACCGTGGACGGGAAATAGAGAGAGGAGCGGCGGGTCTTTAGCTTAGCGACCCGGCTAGAGCGTCCGCGTCTGCCCTCCATCGGCATCCACAATCGCACCCTGACAGAACGCCGCTTGCGGCGACGCGAGAAACGCGACGAGCCGCGCGATCTCCCCTGGCTGCCCGAAGCGCGCGACCCCGAACGCACGTGCCATCTCCTGCTCGGCACGCGTGATGTCGATATGGTGCTCCGCCGCGAACGTTCTCAGCCGCGTCTGCAACCGATCGGTCGCGATCCCTCCCGGGTTGATGGCGTTGACGCGCACGCCATCCTTGACACCTCGGTCGGCGAGTACTTTGGTCAGATTCAACAGCGCCGCGTTCACGGCGCCGCCGATCGCAAACTCGGCCTGACCGGTCCGGCCTCCGATGCCGACAATATTGACGATCGCGCCCGACGACGCGCACAGGTGCGGCCACGCCGCCCGACTCAATCGCATCGCGCCGTAAAACTTCAGGCCGAACCCATCGGCCCAGTCGGCTTCCGACAGCGTGAGAAAGTCGCCCCGCTTCGTCGATCCCGCGTTGTTGACCAGGATATCGATCCGCCCATATCGCGCCATCGTGGCCGCAACGATGGCCGCCGGCGCATCGGGATTGGTCAGATCGACCGCCTGCACGAGGCAGCGATCGCCCAGCGGCGAGGCCAGCTCCTCGAGCTGCGCGCGCGACCGCGCGACGATCACCAGGCGCACGCTCTCTTGCGCGAGCGTCTGCGCGATGGCGCGGCCGATGCCCTTGCTCGCGCCGGTCACGATGGCGACCTTGTTCTGAAGTTGCAGATCCATGGTGGACGTCGGGTTGGGAGTTGGTGTTTTTGGGGTTGGGGGTTGACTAAGGCTTCTTATCCAGCCCGTCGAAGGGCCCTGCCGAATAGACGACCTTTCCGCCAACCATCGTCAACACCGACTCGAGGCTCGCGATCTTCTCGACCGCAATCGTCATATAGTCGTCCGACAGCACTGCGCAGTCGGCGAGCTTGCCCACTTCGAGCGATCCGCGGACGTCCTCGTCGAACGAGAACCAGGCGCTCCCGAGTGTATAGAAGCGGAGGGCGTCGAGCCGGCTCGGGATCTCCTCGGGACCGCGCATCGCAACCCCGCCAACCGTCTTCGAATCGAGCAGCCACTGCAGCGCGGTGAACGGATTGTAGGACGCGACACGATGGGCATCGGTGCCGGCGCCCACCACGACGCCCATCTTTCGCGCTGTCTCGACCGGCGGCGTCCGTCGCGCCGCGTTGACCCCTGCTTGTTTGATGAACTGCTCGCCCCCGAAATACATCGCATCCTGCATCGTCCAGCCGACGCCAAGCGCTTTCATCCGGCGTAGGCTCTCGAGAGACGCGTCGTTCAGGTGCGCGATCGACCATCGTAGCGGTGCGATCGGGATCTCCGTGTTGACGCGCTCGAAGATCGACAGCAGATGGTCGACCGACGCGTCATTCCCCCAGTGCATCGTGAGCGACATCCCGCGATCGGCGGCCCACCTCACGATCCGGTAATACGCGTCTTTCTCCGCCTGTGTCGGGGCGTTGTTGTTGTTCATCGCCACCGTGATCCGCTCGCCCAGACCGTTGAAGCGCAGCATGTCGTCGCCGAACCCCATGGGCAGCAGACCAGTGAGATCGCGCAGCTCGTCGAACTCTTTGCCCGGCGTCTGCCCGTTCAACGTATACGTGACACGCACCGTCATCGCCTTGTCACGCCACACTTTGAAGAGCGCCTGGTAATCGGTCGACGTCAGATTGTTCCCGCCAGGATCGCCGGCGCCCGTGATCGCCAGGCGATTGAGCTCACGAAAGAACGCTTTCGTGCCCTCGACCTGTTCGCCGAACGTCGGCTTCGGCAGACGGTCGAACAAGGACACGATCGCATTCTGCGCACCGGTGACAGCGCCGGTCGGAGCGCCGCTCGCCTCTCGCTCGAAGCGTCCACCTGCGGGGAGATCCGCTTCACTCGAGATGCCGAGTGTCTTGTGAGCCAGCGGATTCAGCATCGCCCAGCCGTACCCGAGCTGCACGTACACCGGATTGTTGGGAGCGACGGCCGTCAACTCGGCCTGCGTCGGCCGCCGGTTCTCCTCGAATTGCTGTACGTTCCACCCGCCCGCGACGATCAGCCATGACCCGGGCTTCATGGTGCGCGAGGCGGCGCGAATTCGTCCGAGCGCTTCTTCCAGCGAGCGTGCGCCGATCCAGTTGACCTCCGTGCTGAAACTCAGTGCGGCACGAATGGCGTGAAGGTGGGAATCAATCAGGCCCGGGATGACGGTCCGCCCGCGCACATCGATCACGCGCGTCGTTGGCCCCGCGAGCTTCTTGATATCAGCCGTCGTCCCCACCGCGATGATGTGCCCGTCGCGGACGGCAATGGCCTCCTGGGTCGTCGATCGCGCGTCAAGCGTGACGACCTTGCCGTTCAGAAGAACTGTGTCAGGGGCCTGCGCCCAGGCCGGAGCGGCCAGAAACACAAGAATCGCCGGCAGGTAAAGGGCTCGCATGCCGCGCATTGTACTCGGCGGGTCTAAAGAGCAAGACCCGCCCTACAGTGTCGAGTCCGAGTCCCCAGTCCCGGATCCCGAGTCCCGCGCCTAGAATCCCTTCCCCAGCTGCTCCTGCAGCTTGTCGCGGTATCCGCGGCTGAGTGGAAGCCGGGCGCCGTTGCGGAGGACGACCACATACTCGCCGTTGAACCAGGGCTGCAGTTCCTTGATGCGCTCGGTATTGACGATGCGAGAGCGATGGATGCGAACGAATCGTTTGGGATCGAGACGCGCTTCCATCCGGTTCATGGTCTCGCGGAACAGATGTGATTCCTCGCCGAGGTGCAGCCGGACGTAGTTGCCCGCGGCTTCGATCCAATCGAGATCGCCCGTGCGCAGGAAGAACACGCGGCCGCCCGACTTCACGATGAGGCGATCGAGCTTTGGTGCCTCCGGCTTGATGTCGTTGACCAGCGCGAGCAGCCGCCGCCCCAGATCGCCGGCGCGCCGGCGCTCGAGGTGCGCGCGCGCGTGCGTCAGCGTCTGGCGGAAGCGATCGCGGCCAAACGGCTTCAGCAGGTAGTCAAGGGCGTGGACCTCGAACGCGCGCAGCGCGTACTCGTCGTACGCGGTCACGAAGACGACAGTCGGCATTTTCTCCGGGCCGATCGCCTCGATCACACCGAACCCATCGACACCAGGCATCTGGACATCGAGGAATACGAGGTCGGGGACCTGATGCTGAATCGCCGCGACGGCTTGCGCGCCGTCGCCACATTCGCCCACGACCTCGACGTCGTCCTCCTGCTGGAGGAGCGACAGTACCCGCTCTCGGGCAATTGGCTCGTCATCGACAACGAGGGTTCGGATCCGGGTCATGCCACGCTCTCCATTGGGGACTCTGGGTGCGGGATTCGGGAGTCGGATCCTTGTCCGAGGGGAATGACGATCGTGACGACGAGACCGCCGCCCGGCGGCGTCTGGAACTCGAACCGATGCCGCTCGCCGTACAGGTTCTCGAGCCTGGATCGGGTGTTGGACAATCCGACGCCGGAGTGAAAGGCATTCAGCCTGTCGGGCGACAAGCCGACGCCATCGTCGTGCACCGTCAGCATCAGGCTGCCTTCGACCTGCCGGGCATCGACGTCGATGCGGCCACCGCCGACACGCGGCCCGATCCCGTGACGCAGCGCGTTCTCCACGAGCGGCTGGAGAATGAGATTCGGAACAGGAGCGTCGAGCACTTCCGGGTCGACATCGATATTGACCTGGAGACGATCCCCGAAACGGGTTTGTTCGATCTCGAGGTATTTGCGCAGGAAGTCGACTTCGTCCTTGAGCGGCACCTGCTGGGTGCCGACGCGTTCGAGCGTCAGGCGCAGCAAGTCGCTGAGCTGCACGAGCATCTCGTCGGCGGCATGAACGTCGCGGTGCATCAACGCCGAGATCGTGTTGAGCGTGTTGAACAGAAAATGCGGATGCAGTTGCCGCTGCAGCGCTTCGAGCTGCGCCTCCGCCAACTGCGTCTGAAGCTGTGCCGCGGTGAGCTCGCGTTCCTGCGACTCGCGATGGTAGTCGACGGCGTGCACGACGGCGACAATCGCCCAGTACGTCATCATCTCCCAGTCAAGGTTCAGGAAGAATCGTTCGCGGAAATACGACCACCAGTCGAAGCTGCGCTCGGTGAGCGCGTTCAGGATCACGCCGCGGGCCGACGTGGCAAGCGCGACGTGTGCGGCTGTGAACACGAACAGCGCGAGAGAATGAAACATGGCGGCGCGTGGCCACGTGTGGCGCTCGAAGCGGTAATGTCGCGCCATCCACAGAACACCGGGGACGAGCAGCGCCCACGAATACCAATAGGTGAGATTGAGGCTGAGGAGAACGATGAACGGCTGCTTGTGCTCGGAGGTCAGCGCGACGTAGTTGTAGGCCTGCAGGCCGGTCAGCACGCCAAGGATCGTGGCGATGAGGAAGATCCCGAGTGGACTCGTGGCTTGGAAACGCCGTGCCATCCTTGAACTATCGGCCGTGCTAGGCTGGCCGTCAAGCAAACGTTTCGAAATCGGCCTGATTTGCTGCGATCTTCGTCATCGCATGCCCGCGACTCGGCCACGATCTCTCGCGGTCTGTCACGGCGGTCGCGCATTTCGCCCCAAAATGTCGGCACGTGCCACGCGCGAGCCTTTGCAGTTCGGTGTAGCCGTCAGTCCCTGGTGCTTCGTGCTTGGGTCTTGGTCCGTCGCGGATCCTTCGTTCAAGGTCCACAACGCGCCAAGGGCCAACGGACTGAGAGGACGGGCCCAAGAACCAAGGTCAAGAACCAAGGGGTATGGCCACGCAATCGAAACCCGCAATAGCGGTGTTTCCACGAGTGATTCGCTGAATCAGGAGCTCCACCATCCGGTGGGAACGATGCCGCTGTGACCTGCATCCGAATCGATTCCGCGGATGACGCGCGACTGGCGGAATTCCGCAACGTGCCTGACCCGGAATTGCTCCGGCGCCTCGGGCTGTTCGTGGCCGAAGGACGCCTGGTCGTGGCGAGACTGCTATCCAGCGGGCTGGAGACGCGCGCGCTGCTCGTCACCGACGCGGCGTTGGCAGCGCTCCAATCACTGCTCGTCGATCGAACGTTCCCTGTTTACGTCGTCCCTCCGCCGGTAATGAATGGTGTGACGGGCTTCAACTTTCATCGCGGCTGCCTGGCGATTGGAGCACGACCGCCTGCCCGCGATTGGCGCGACGTCGTCGGCGGCGCACGTCATCTGGTCATCCTCGAGCGCATCGGGAACGTCGATAACGTCGGGTCGATATTCCGCAGTGCTGCCGCCTTCGGCGTCGACGGCGTGCTGCTGCAGGCCGACTGTGCGGACCCGCTGTACCGCAAGGCGATTCGCACGTCGATGGCGGCGTCGCTGAGGATGCCGTACGCGAGGGCACCGTGGCCAGACACGCTGCGCCGATTGCGCGACGGCGGATGGGCGACCATCGGGATGACACCAGCGGCCGATGCGGCGGCGCTACGCGACGTGGCCGACGAGCTTGTCAGCCGTCGTGTTGCGATCGTGCTCGGTCATGAAGGAGACGGGCTGAGCGCCGACGCGCTGGAGGCGTGCACGCATCGAGCGCGGATCCCGATGGCGAACGGTGTGGACTCGCTGAACGTCGCAACGGCAGCGGCGATCGCCCTCTATGAAATGGGGTCGGGAGTCATTTAACGAGGACACTCGCGCGTTCATCAGGCGCGAGTGTCCTGATCAAATGACTCCCGACCCCATTTACGTGACGGCGAGACTGATGATTCGGGGGTCGTTCATCGCCGGCCCCATGTCATCTGGCATGTCGCCGGTGTCCGGGCGCAGATACCGTCGCATCGATGGTTTGATCGTCGCGAGCAGTTCCTTCCGCGTCTTGATTCGCAGTTCCCGGCCGACGTAGATCTTGCCCGCTCGCGCCATCACGCCTTCGGGCAGCGCGCTCGCGAACATGAAAAGGGGCCATGTGAAATCGGGCCCGTTCATCTTCCGCAGACGGAAGGCCCACAGGCCGAGCGCCCCCAGCCGCCAGACCGTCGGCGCCCACCAACTGTTCTGACCCGGGCGGAGGTTCATCTTCCAGCACTTCATCATGAGCTGCCACTGAAGTGGCGTGAGCTGCCGCGTCTCGGTCACACCCTTCTTCTTCTCCATCCGCGTGTCGTGGAGCGGCGTGAAGATGGATGGGATGAAGAAGGCAAACAAACCACGACGCTCGACTTCGTAGATCAAATTCAGCGTCGCGCGCACGTCATCGTCGGTCTCATCCGGACTGCCGACGATGAGCGTCATCGCCGGAAACCAGTTGTTCCGGTTCAGAATCTCCAGGCCGCGAATGACGACGCTCGGCCACTCGTCGATCGGAAACGGCACCGCCTTGCTCGGCATGATGCGTTTACCCGTAGACACCGATCCGGTCTCGAGACCAATCAGCGGCACCAGCGCCTTGTGTTTCGGATGGGTGCTCAGATACGGAAGGTGGATCGGGCTCTTGTCCAGCAGACTCTCCGACAGCTGTTCGATCAAGATCGGATCGACGACCGCCGGCGCGATCGTCGCGTGGCTCAGCACATGCTGCTCGACGCCCGGAGTATTGACGACGGCGCGATACAGGTCGAGCAGCGCTTCACGATTGGGGAAATAGAACGGCGTGGACGTGTGGACCTGTCCCCAGATGAACATGTCCTCGGTCGCCAGCGATATCTGCTTGTTGCCGTCGCGCACGTTCGCGCGAACGTGGGCGAGGATCTTGTCGCGCGGCAGATCGATTTGGGGATTCAGGTCAGGGACACAGAACTGGCAGCGCCGCCCGCATCCCGTCGTCATCTCGACAACGCCGAACGTCGTGCGTTTGTCTGGAAAGAGGATGTCGTCCCGCGACGCCGGATGACTGACATCGATTTTCAGCGGCAGCGGCGCTCCCTCGATCGCCTTATCGAAGAGAGTAAACGTCTCAGCGGACTCGCTGCGTCCCTCCACCACACAGTCGACGCCCAACTCCTCATACGAGCCGGTCTGGCTGATCTGCCAGCCGCCAGAGCCGCCGACGATGACGCGAAATGACTTCCGCCAGGGATTCGACTTGATCCGATCGAACATCTGGCGCGCGTAGAACGAGTTGATCGGCTGCTTCGCCGACCCGAAGATCGAGGTGTACACGCCCGCCGCGAAGGTGACGCCCAGCGGGTTGTGCGTCGACACGGCAACGATACGCGTCCGTGGCCCGATGAAGGCATCCAGGTCATCCGGGTAGCAGCACACGACATCGGCAGCCGAGTAGCGGCGCAGCAACGACGCTTCGAGCACTCTGGCACCAGCGGGCATGTAGCGTGCCGAGCCATCGTCGTTGTATTCGAGCTGCCGCCAGTTCGGATACTTCTTGTTGAGAATGCCCTCGAGCCACATCGGCAGCGAAGCCATGCTCATCTGGATGAAGTAGCCGGCGTGATCGATGATCTCCGTCAGCGGCGCGGTGATGACGATGAGCCGGCCGCCATCCGCGGGCGCTCTCGTACCTCTGTCATCAGTAACAGTCACGAAACCAGCCATAGACATAACGAGGTCGGAGGAGGGTCTAAAAATTGTAAACGGAACGTGACGGAGGTTACCGGGTCCCGGGTACGGTAAGCCCTTGACGGCGCTGCAGCAACTGCCTCAGCCCTGGACGTGTAACTGCGGCCTGACGAATATGAGCCAAGAACGCCTGGCGCAATTGCGGTAATTCATCCGGCGACGCGGCCACGACCTGGAGACCGATGCTACCCATTTCGTCGGTCGATTCCTCGCCCCACGTCACACGCACGGGTGGACGGCTCGGGTTACGTTTGTTGGCCGACGTGTTGTCGTAAGTCACTTCGGCGTGCAGCCGCGTGCCCCTGGGCAACGTCACGAATTCGGCGTATCGATACCGCTCCTGCCACGAAAAGTCCCAGTCGTCGATGCGCAGCAACGTCTTGACCGTGCCGTCCGGCAGCGTCGCCGTGAGCCGCATCTGCTTGCCAAGGTAGTGGGCGTGCGCGCCGACACTGAATGCGCGGACGTCGATCGGAATCACAAACGAGTCCTCGAGCGTGTAGCGCCCCTCGTCGGCCGGAATATCGAGTCCTTCGAAGACCCCGAAGATCGGCGGCAACTGGATGGTCGTGAACGCCTGCGTCGGCGGCGCCGACGCGAAATAGAGACCGATCGTCGACTGTTCGTGCTCGATCTTCCCCGACGGATGAAAATGGGTCGAGAGCACGAGATCAGATCCCTTCGCAACGAAGAAGGCCAGTCCTGGGGGCAATTCGAGTGCACGGCCGCCAAGCGCCCATCCGCCAAGTCCACCTGCCACACGAGCCACAGGATCATCGTCAACCGGGTCGGCGGCCGCCCCGCCACCGCGCCGCCCCAGCACCCCCGCAAGCCCACGTCCACTGCCGCCGACTTGTCCGCCTCCCATGCCGCCAGGGAAACCGGGTAGCGGGTCGTTCGCATCACGTTCGCGCGACGCGCCGGTCGCATCGAGGAAGAACAGGCTGTGATGAACGACGGTGCGTGCCGACGGCCTGAACTCAATCGCCCGAACCCACGTGTCTCGATCGAGACGCAACGGCACCACGAAGTTGCGATAGACGTCGGCGCCGCGAGCGGGAACTTCGAATGCCTCGCTCATCGTCACCACCAGGTCGGGCGGTCCGAGCTGCCAACCTTCGGTGAACTTCGGAAGCGCGGGAAGGCGCGCCGGATCCCCTTCCAGCGCGCCGTCGGCGACCCACTTCTGGATCGTGGCGATCTGATCGGGGCTCAGTTGACGGGCGTTGGCAAACGGGTAGTCACTCGGGCCGGCCTTCCAGGGCGGCATCAGGCGTGACGAAGTCGCGGTCGCAATCGCCTTGGCCAATGGCCGGACGTCGCGATAACTCAGGAGAGAAAAGGGGGCCGCTTCACCCGGACGATGACAGGGGGCGCAGTTGGCGAAAACAATCGGCGCGACGTGCTCGCTGAAGGTGACAGGACCTTCGGCGCCCGGCGTTGCGGCGTCGCGTGTGACGACCACGGCCATCATCGCGATAGCGCCAACGACACCCGCGATGCGTTGTGACGACATTGGAGCCGATCTCCGCGGCGTAGGGCGGGTCCTGTTCTTTGGACCCGGCGGGTCTCAAAAGCAAGACCCGTCTCACTCTGCTAACTATACTCGTCCTCGTGTCTCGCTCATTCGACGTCGTCGGTATTGGCGAAAACTCGGTAGATCTCGTGTACCGGATGCCAATGATTCCACCGGCGAACGCCAAGGTCGCCGCGTCTGAACACCGCGTGTCCTGCGGGGGCCAGGTGGCGACAACGCTCGCGGCGTGCGCGGCGTTGGGACTGCGGGCCGCTTACGTCGGTACCTTTGGCCACGATGAGAACGGCAGGCGTATCACCACAGCATTGGCTGACGCACGCGTGGATACGTCCTTCTCCATCGTACGTGATGCGCCCAACCGGCACGCCGTGATCATGGTCGACGAACGAAACGGCGATAGAACGGTCGTGTGGCATCGCGAGCGGGCCCTGACGCTGAGGATTGAGGAGCTGCCCGTTGATGTGATCTCGGGTGCGCGCCTCGTGCACGTCGACGACCTCGATGAAGATGCGTCGATTGCGGCCGCACGGATTGCCGCGGACGCTGGTGTTCCGGTGACCAGCGACATCGATCGGGTGACCCGGCACACACACACTTTGCTCGCGGAATCGACGGTGCCTATCTTCTCCGCGCACGTCCCAGCCGCGCTGACCGGCGAGAACGATCCAGCACGCGCCCTGCAAATGCTGCGAGGCGACTACCCGCAATGGCTCTGCGTCACACTGGGCATCGACGGTGCGATGCTGCTCGAGGGCGACCGGCTCCATCACGTGCCGGCGTTCGCGGTGGAGGCCCTCGACACCACTGGCGCCGGCGACATCTTCCGTGCCGCGTTCATCCACGCGTTGTTGCAGAGGCGACGGCCGATCGAGATTCTGAAATTCGCGACCGCCGCGGCGGCGATGAGCTGCACTCGTGAGGGCGCAATGACGAGTGTTCCCGTGCTCGATGAGGTGCAACGCCTGCTCGATGCCGAGGTCTAATCCGCCGCTGCCATTCCCCCGCCGGCTCGAGCACTGCGAGGGCGTGCGAGTTGCATCCTCCTCACATAACCGATTTTGGGAGGAGCGTGTATGAAACGGATCGGATTCGGCACAGTCGTGATGGCCCTTGCCGTGATGGCCGGCGGGGCCCTTTATGGACAAGACAGACCGCAGGGTGCACCAGGTCAGGCATCACCTGCATCACCAGGACAGAGCCAGCCAAGTTCACCGGCGCAGCCAGGATCGCGCACGCCATCGGGCGACCGTAGTACCCCGACACAGCATCCGGCTGACCCCGGAGCCGCGGCAAACAGCGATGCTCAGGGGTTCATCAACGACCTGACAATCGCGAACCTCGCTGAGGTGCAACTCGGAAAAATGGCGAGCGAGAAAGGCAGCAACCCGGACGTGAAATCGTTCGGCCAGATGATGGTGAAGGATCACACGCAGGCGAACAATGAGCTCAAGCAGGTCGCGTCGCAGCTGAAGGTTCAGCCCCCAGCACAGGTGGACCAGAAGCATAAGGATCTCTCGGACAAGCTGTCGAAGCTAAGCGGCGCCGAGTTCGATCGTGAATACATCAACGCGATGGTGATGGGGCACGAAGAAGTGCTGGGCAAGCTTCGCGCGCGAGCGGAAGCGGGCGTGTCGGGCGCGCATGGCGCGTCGGGCGATCGCTCGACCACAGGTCACGACGAAGGGTTGCCGAGCGTCAGCAAGAACTCGAACAGACCCGTCGGGCAGGACGAAGCGGCGAAATCCCCGGCCGGAAAAGGCGTAACGACGGGCCGCGGACACGGCGATGAGGCTCTGACACAGTGGGCGGCAAAGGTGATGCCCACGGTTCAAAAGCATCTCGACCGAGCGCGCGAAATTCAGAAGAAAGTAGGTGGTTAGCGGGTGGCTGGGTGATCAGGTCGTTGGGTGGCTGGGTTATCCACGTAGCCGGGTAAAGTGGACGAAGCAGTCCCCGGCAACCTGGCTACCCAGCAACCCAGCGACAGTTACTTCAGACCGTGCTCCTTCTTGAACGACGCCCAGGTCTGTTTCAACTGAAGGAACTCGTCCACGCTGCGACACAGCAGAAATGGATTCGTCGCCTTCTCCAGCGCTATCGTCGATGACGGCCGCGCGCCGTAGTCGTGCCCGGGCCATACAGTGGCGTCATCGGGAACTTCGCTGACCAGCCGCTGCAGGCTTCTCCACTCGACGCGTGCGTCTTCGTCCGACCCTGTACCGCCAACCTTGCCAACGAACAGCAGATCGCCCGTGATCAGGAGCCGATTCGTTTCTTCATAAAGAGCGATGTGATCGTCGCAGTGCCCCGGCACATGGAGGCATCGCAACGACAGTGACCCGATTGCGAGCCGCGCGCCGTCGGCGAGTGAGGTTGCGGGCCGCAACAGCGGATGGGCAGCAATCCCGACCCCGGTCAGGCTCATGGCCCGCTCGTTGCCGTTGGTGTGATCGGGATGGCCGTGCGTGTTGATCACGTGCGACACGCCCAGCCCCTGCTCCGTCGCGCGCGTGACGAACGCGTCCGGCGAAAACGACGGATCGATCAGGACGGCGCGCCTGGCAGAGCGATCTCCGAGAAGGTATCCAAAGTTCCGATCGCCTCCAGCGCGAATCTGCTCGAAGACAAGTTGCATACGATCGATTGTAAGGGCGAAAAGCACGAGCGATCAGTGCACTGAGGACCGAGCTTGGACCAGGAATGAAGGTCCAAGAAGCGGCGCTGCGATGAGAAAAGCCCGTTAGATGCGCCGTGGATCGATCGAATTCACCGGCGCGAGCCGGCTGGTCTGCGACGAACGCCACGCGAACAGGCCGCCCGCCAGCACGGCGCCGACCACGACCGATCCGAGAACGAACCAGCGGATGTCAGGGAGCCCGAGGAGGACCGTCACGATTGCGCCGATGACGAAGAGCAGCCCACCGATGTCGCCCGCGACGGGTATGGACGACAGATTGATTTCCGCGCCGGGTGTGGACGCTCGGGGTGCAAGCTGGCTGGGATGACGTGTGTTCCACCGCCGCAACGCGATCGCCATGATCACGCCGCCGCCGACCGCCGCGAGAACGAACCAGCCGAACATCGACCAGATCGCCGCGAACAGCGTCACGATGAGCAGTGTCAACAGCGGATCAGCCGCTCCACCCCGCGCGTCCGGATGACGGGTATTCCAGAGGCGCAGCAGAATGGCCAGCGCGACGCCGAGCGCAAGCACTGCCACGGCGAACCACCCGAAAAGCGGACGGATCGCGGCAAACAGCGCAACGGCGAGAACGAGCAGCATGTTGCCGCCGTACCGGCCGGTGACGAACGTGGTCACTGGTCCGCCGATCGGAGCGGATGGCACGATGAACGGCGCCGCGACGAGCAGCCGCGCGAATGCAGCATAGCCGCGCACGTGCGCGATCGATCGCCTGATCGTGTTGTTGCGAGCCTCCTCCAGTTCCTGTTGATAGTCGGCCAGGGCAGGAATGACGAAGGTGGAACGCGTTGGCTCGTCGAACAGAAAAGCTGCCAGTTTCACGAGCCGTTCACCAGGTTGACGATTCGACGTGAACGCGGTCATCGCTGCATCTCCGGAAGAAGTTCCTGGGCCAGAACAGTCCACGCCCGCAAGACGCGCTCGCCGAGAGGCGTCGGGTAATAGATGCGGCGGGGCAACCCGATTGCGCCGGGCGGCATGGCCTCCTGTTCCGACCGGATGAAGCCCTTGGCTTCCATGCGGCCCAGCGTGACGTACACCGTTCCCCGCTTGAGCGCGCCGTGCGACAAGGTGACCAGCTGAAGTCCGAACAACCCGCCCTCGGCGATCAGCAGATCGAGGATCAGCCGCTCCTTGGGTGGCAGGCGGGGGATCTCAGGCTGCGTCATGAATGCATCTTATTAAATGTAAGACCGATAGATCAAGGATAATTTCACTTGAACGCGACTCGGGGTCGGAACTCGGGAGTCGGGACTCGGGAGTCGGGACTCGGGGCACCGAACCGTGCAACTGAACGGAAATACGAACTCGGAACGAGAACGTGGAACCCGGAACGCCACCAATCGCCCATGTTACGATGCGCGCCAATCTCCTAGTCGAGGCGATATGAAGAAACACTTCGTGAGAACCGTGTCGTACGTCATCGCCACCGTCCTGCTCGCTCTGCCCGTCTGCGCCCAACAGGCCGCGCCAGCGCGCGATACGAGCCCGCAGATCCTTGATGTCCAAGGCGGCAAAATCCGCGTCGTGACCGTGGCGAACGGCTTGTTCCACCCCTGGGGCATCGCCTTCGCCGACGCCAACACCATTCTCGTCACCGAGAAGAACGGCAAGCTGCGGATCATCCGCAACGGTGTGCTCGCGCCGCAACCGGTGTGGACGTCACCGACGGCCGCGGGACAAGCGAACGACTCGCTGCACTTCGTTGCCGTGCACCCGAAGTTTGCGGACAACCAGCTGGTCTACGTCACGTATCCGAAGCAGGGCGAGAAGGGCACGACGCTGGCGGTCGCGCGCGGACATCTCAAGGGCTCCTCACTCGGTGACGTCGAAGAGATCTTCGTCGCCGACGCCTGGGAGACCGGCGGCAACCTCGCCGGCCGCGTGTACTTCGGCCCCGACGGCATGCTGTATGTGACCATCGGCGATCGCGATCGCATCTGCTGCAACGCGCAACAGAAGCGCGCGGACGGCTCGGATGACAACAGCCTGCGCATGAAGTCGCAGGCGCTCGACAATCACGTCGGCAAGACGCTGCGTCTCAAGGACGATGGCACTGTGCCGCCGGACAATCCGTTCGTCGGAAAGCCCGGCGCCAAGCCGGAGATCTACACCTACGGCCATCGCAACGGATATGGTCTTGCCGTCAATCCTGAAACCGGTCAGCTGTGGCAGGCGGAGATCGGCCCGATGGGTGGCGACGAGGTCAACGTCCTCGCCCCGGGACACAACTACGGATGGCCCGTCGTCTCGATGGGACGCAACTACACCGGCACGCTCGTATCCGATCAACCGTTCGCGCAACCGGGCATGGATAACGCACGCATGTTCTGGGTACCCTCGATCAGTCCGTCGAGCATCATGTTCTACACCGGCGACAAGTTCCCACGCTGGAAGAACAACCTGTTCGTCGGCGCGCTGACGACCAAGCAGCTCATTCGTGTTGCGTTTGCACAGCCGTCACAGGCCGAGCGGCGCGAAGGATTGCTCATTCCTCTTGGCGTGCGTATCCGCGACGTGCAGCAGAGCCCCGACGGATATATCTACGTTGCCACCGAAGGCGCCAGCGGCGGCACCGCCAGCGACGGCATGGTGCTGAAGATCGAACCGGCCGATCAGTAGGTCCTTAGACCTTGCTTCCTGGTTGTTGGTCCTGAGTGCTTGGTTGTTGGTCTGAGTGCCACACGGACCAGGCACTACGCCCAAAGGAACGGACCAAGCACGACGGGACTGTGTGATCCAGATGCAGTACATCCGTCTCGGTGATACCGGGCTCGTCGTCTCGCGATTCGCCTTTGGCAGCATGACATTCGGGTCTGCGGCCGGGCCCTTCGCGTCAGTCTACAAAGTCGATCAGGCAGGTGCGAACGCGCTCGTCGGGCGCGCGATCGACGCGGGCATCAATTTCTTCAACTCGGCGGATGTCTACGCCGGCGGTGAGTCCGAGCGCATGCTCGGCAAGGCGATCGGAACACGGCGCCACGAAGTCGTCATTGCAACGAAGGTCGGCAACCGCATGGGGCCGTCTCTCGTCGAGACCGGGCTCTCACGTCGTCATATCCTCGACGCCGTGAACGGCAGCCTCAACCGCCTCGGCACCGATTACATCGACGTGTACCTCGTTCACAAGGTGGATGCGGTCACACCGATCGAGGAAACGATCGAAGCGCTCGAGGACGTCGTACGCCAGGGCAAGGTGCGCTACGTCGGCTTCTCGAACTGGCCCGCCTGGATGGCCGCCAAAGCGGCGGCCATCCAGCGTGCGCGCGGATGGAGTCAGTTCCGTGCCGCGGAGATGTACTACTCCCTGCTCGGCCGCGATCTGGAACACGAGGTCGTCCCGCTCTGCACTGACGCCGGCATCGGCATCATGGTGTGGAGCCCGCTTGCCGGCGGCTTCCTGAGCGGCAAGTACTCACGCACCAAGCCGAAGGGCGAAAGCGCAGATCGACTCTCCGGGTTCGACTTCCTCCCCTACGACCGCGAGCGCGCCTTCGATCTGCTCGACCTGCTTCGCTCAATGGGCGCGAAACGCATTGCGTCACCAGCGCAGATCTCGCTCGCCTGGTTGCTCACGCGTCCAGCGGTGTCATCGATTCTGATTGGCGCATCCAGCGTCGCGCAGCTGGACGAGAACCTCAAAGCTGGGGACGTCAAGCTCGACGCCGATGAACTGACGCAGCTCGACGAGGCGACCAAGCCTGTGCCACCCTACCCGCACTGGTTCAACCCGCGTGTCGTGGATGGCAAGGTTTACGAGGCACTGGGCTTGCCGCTCGCAACGCGCCCTGTTCGCTAGTCCGCCTGAAGGCGGACACAACGTCGGTCACGGTCTGCCTGAAGGCGGGCACTACGCGTCGTAGTGTCCGGCTCTAGCCGGACTTCATTCGGTTCGCAACGCCACCAGCGGATCAATCCTCGTCGCGCGCCAGGCCGGCGCGGCACACGCCGCAAGCGAGACGACGATCAGCACGAGCGGAACCACCAGGAAGCTGATCGCGTCGCGCGTCGAGATGCCATAGATCAACGTCGCGAGTGACTGCGAGAGGAAGAACGCCGCGGTCAGGCCACCGGCCAGCCCGACGCAGGTGATCGTGACGGCCTGCTGCCCCACCAGCGCGAGCACGTCGGAGCGCCGCGCACCGAGCGCGCATCGCAAGCCGATTTCGCGCGTCCGTTGCGACGTCGTGTACGACAGCACGCCGAACAGTCCGACGCCCGCCATCGCCAGCGCGCAGATCGCGAACCCGACGACAAACACCGCATAGCTGCGCGGCCCCGCCAGGCTCGCCGCCACGCGATCCTCCATCGTGAGGATCGAATCGACCGGGAGGGTCGGCTCCTCTTCGCGCATGATCGTCCGGGCGGCCGCAGCAAGCGCGGCGGGCTCGTCCGCGGTGCGAATAACGATGACCAGGTCTTCGATCGGAAACGGCCACTGGCGGTTCAGGACGAAGATCTGGCCCAGTGGCGGATCGAGGACACCGCCAAACGTGGCCGGCTCGCTGCTGGTGCTGCCAAGACGCATATCGTCTACCACCCCGACGACCTCGGTCTCGCGCACGTTGGCCATCCCGAGGTTCAGCCGCTCACCCAGGGGACGGGCGCCGAGATACTGCGAGGCAAACGTGCGGTTCACAACGATGGCAGCCAACGCCGTGTCGGTATCTGATGATTGAAACGTCCGCCCCTCGATCACACGCAAGCGCATCGCGCGGAAGTATTCCGGCGTGACAGCCTGGATCGTCGTCTGGACCTCGGCTTTGGTGGCCGGATCGCGCGGAAGGTACATATCCATCCCGCGATACATGCCGACTGACACGAATGGCAGCGCGTTGCCGAAGGCAACGTCGGTTACACCAGGCAGCGCCTGAAGGCGCTGCTGCAGGCGGTCGAGCATCGCCGCGTGGTCGCCGTAGGTCCACTTCCCGGGAAGCGGGATACGCATCGTCAGCGTGCCATGCGGATCGAACCCGCGATCGACCGCGAGCAGCGCTGAGAAACTCCGCATCAGCAGCGAGGCGCCGACCAGCAGGATGCAGGCGACCGACACCTGCGCCGCCATGAATACCGTACGGACACGCGCCGCGCGTGTTCGCGTCACCGGCGCGGTGGTGGCAGGGCCGTCGCTCAGCG
The DNA here is from genome assembly GCA_046732795.1 of Acidobacteriota bacterium. Classification (GTDB taxonomy): domain Bacteria; phylum Acidobacteriota; class Vicinamibacteria; order Vicinamibacterales; family UBA2999; genus Gp6-AA40. Next base: position 29,805 of record JBKPNV010000013.1, on the reverse strand, counting down.
CGTCCACGACTTCGCCGCGGCGGCGGCCAAACGCCGGCACCATCCCGCATGCCAGGCTCGCGACGCCCGCGACAATGCACGCGAAAGCGGCCACGCGCCAGTCGATGCGAATGTCGTCCACGCGCGGAAAGCCAGCCGGCAGCATCGCGGGAACGCCACGGTGGAGCAACGCGGCCGCGGCCAACCCTGCCGCGGCCCCGATCGTGCCGAGCATTGCACTTTCGACCAGCCACTGACGAACCAGACGCGTCGATCCGGCACCGATCGCCGAGCGCACGGCAATCTCGCGCCGGCGCCGCGCAACCCGCGCCAACTGCAACACGACAAGACTCGCCGTTGAGGCGACGAACAACAGGCCGACGGCGGCGAACAGCATCATCACCGCCGGCCGGACCTGCGCCGTGATGACGTCGAGCGCCGGCGCGGCCGTCAGGGCTGGCTCACCGTTCGTACCAAAAAGCGCAATCGCTGCCTGCTTGAGGTCCGGCGCTCCGCGCACGCGGGACGTGGCTTCGGCCGCCGCCTGTTCCACGGTCACACCAGGACGCAGTCTCGCGATCGCTGAAAAGAGGGTCAGGCGAATCACGCCACCCTGACCGTTTACCGTCGGCACGCGATACGGGGTCCAGGCCTGAGTGTCCGCTGTCGGGAACGTAAACTCCCGCGGCATGACGCCGACGATGGTGTACGGTTGACCGTCGACGCGTACCAGCGCACCGATCACGTCGGGGCGACCACCGAACCGGCGCCGCCACAATCCGTATCCGAGCATGAGCACTCGCGACTGCTGGTCCGGAGCATCGGAGTCGATGAACAACCGCCCGATCTCGGGTTGGGCGCGCAGCACGTGAAACAGGCTCGGTGTCACCGCGCCGATGGTCAGACGCTCGCTCTCATTGCCGTAGTCGACGGTGACGGGACGCGACCTGAACCACCCACCCACTTCTTCCACCGTGGATGACGCTTGCTCGCGCCACGCGAGATAGGCGGCATTCGATATCGTCCAGGGAATGCGTGCGACCCGGCTTCCGCGCGTTTCCTGAAGACGGACGAGGCGATCGGGCTCCGACCATGGCAGCGGGCGCATCAACACGCCATACGCGAGGCTGAACAGCGTCGTGGTCGCCCCGATGCTGAGGGCCATCGTGAAGATGACCACCGCGGCGAATCCAGGGTTACGGGCCAGCATTCGTGCCGCGAATCTCAGGTCCTGCCGCATGTCGTCGATCCACACGAACGATCGGGCGTCACGGTGGAGGTCATTCGCAAGCGCCGCACTGCCCATCGCGCGCCGCGCGGCGGCGCGCGCTTGATCGGGCGTCACGCCCCGGCGGATGTGCTCCTCCTCGAGCAGCGCAAGGTGGGAATCGACTTCACGCGCGAGTTCGCGCTCGGCCCGATCGCGGCGAAAGAGATTGAGTACTCGAAGAGCGAATCGTCTCATGCCGTCACCACGGTCCGCCTGAAGGGGGACACTACCGTACGCCGTAGTGTCCGGCTCGAGCGGGACTTCATTCGGTTCGCAATGCCACCAATGGGTCGACCGTGGTGGCGCGCCGCGCCGGAACGAAGGCCGCGATCAGGGCAACCACGACGAGCATCAGCGACGCTGCGGCGAACGTCGCCGGATCGAGCGGCGTCAGCCCGAACAGCATCCCGGCAAGATAACGGGCCAGGCCGGCAGCGGCTCCAAGACCGATGCCGAGGCCAATCGCAATCAGAACCGCACTCTGGCCGAGCACGCCGGTCATCACCTCGAAGCGGTGCGCGCCCAGCGCCATACGAATGCTGATTTCGCGTGTGCGCTGCGCGACCAGGTACGCCATCAGCCCGAATATACCGGCGGCCGCCAACGTCACGGACACCATCGCAAACAGCGCCATCAGGACGGCGTAGAACCTCGGACGGGCAATCGAGTTCCAGACGATCTGATCAACCGTGGCCACGTTGTCGACGCTGGCGCGTGACTCGACCTGGCGAACGACGTCGCGAAGGTTCGCGAGAACCGCCGTCGTGTCACCAGCAGTTCGAACGGCAAATTGCGGCCTGAAGTCCGCGAACGGAAACCCGGGCACCTGCCGGAGATCGACGAAGAACTGCGGATGGGGCTCCACGTCGAGGGCTTCCGCCCGGACGTCGTCCACCACACCGACGATCTCCCATGGATCGCGAAACAACCCGTAGACGCGCGCACCGATCGGATTGGCGCCCACCATGCCGCTGCGCACGAGACTGCGGTTCACGAGCATCACTTGCGGACTCCCGAGACGATCGGAATCCTCGAATCCGCGACCCGACCGTACCGCTACACCCATGGCCGCGAGATAGTCCCGGCTGACATAGACTGGATCGGCGGTGGGCTCGTTCGGGCCTGGGCGCTCTCTGCTGGGCGCCGATCGCAGTGGAAACCTTCCATGTCCTCGTGTCATCAGACTGTGAGATGAATAGCCGGCAGCGAGCACACCAGGTAGAGACCGCAATCTCGCGCTGAGAGCTTCCGCGAACATGGCCATGTCGCGGCCATCGGGGGTCGTGACCTGAAAGGTCACCACACCGATCGGGTCGTAGCCAGGGTCCACGTTCGCGAGCTTGACGAAACTCCTCATCAGCAGCGTGGCGCCGACCAGGAGCATCATCGCCAGCGCGATCTCGCACACGACCAGAAGACCGCGGCCGCGATGACGGCGTTGCACGGCAAACCCTGAAAGTGCGGGCGCGCCACGAAGCGTGTCGGCCGCAACGCACTGGCGTCGTCCACAGATCGGCGTCAACCCGAAGAGCACCGCAGCGATGAACGAGACGGCACACGCAAAGAACAACGCCGCCGCGTCGACGCCGACCTCGCCCAACCGGGGGATGGTCACATCCGAGCCTAACTCTGGTCGAGACAGACTCGTGCCGAGCACTCGCAGCAGCCGCACACCGCCACCCGCGAGCCCGACGCCCAGGACGCCGCCCGCCATCGTCAGTACGAGGGTCTCGGCAAGAAACAGGCGGGCGATTCTGCCAGAGCCCGCGCCGAGCGCGCGACGGATCGCGATTTCCCGCCCGCGAATCGACAGTCGCGCCAGGATCAGATTGGCGACGTTCACGCACGCGATGAGCAACACGAACGCGGCCGCACACGCGAGCACCAGCAGCGCCGTTCTCACCGGCGCCACCATCTGCTCCTGCACTCGCACGATTGAAAACCGAGTGGGCTCGGGCGAGCCTCGCAGCTGTCTGAGGACGGTCGTCATCTCGGCGAGCGCGGCGTCGATCGACACACCGTCGTTTAATCTCGCCGCCACCGGGATCATCAGGACGTCCGTCGTCGCAAGCACGAACGGCGTCCAGAACTCCGCCTCAGGGTTCGGAAAGAAACGAAAGTCTTGCGGCATCACACCGACCACCGAGTAGTTCCGGCCATCGAAGGCCACCGGCTGTCCGACGATCTCTGGCGATCCGGCGAACTGGCGTTGCCATGTCTCGTGACTGAGCAGCACGACGGCATCGGCGCCCGCCATCTCGTCGCGCGGCTCGAGGACACGTCCGAGCATGGCATGCGCACCGAGCAACGAGAAGAACGCCGGCAACACCTTGCTGCCTGTCAGTCGCACTGTCTCGCCGCTCGTCGCCAACGTCATCGTCGTCGACTCCTGCACGGCGACGGCCGACAGCGTTCGGATTTGCGAGCGGAACTCGGCGATCGACTGCACGTCCATCGCCGGACGACGGTTGGGGGTGCCAGTACCGTCAGCCGCAGGAAACTCCTCGAACAGATAAACAAGACGATCGGCATCCGGGTACGGGAGGCGCCGCAGCAGGACGGCGTCGAGCACGCTGAAGATTGCCGTGTTTGCACCAATCCCGAGGGCGAGTGTGACGACGACCGAAGCCGTGAACGCCGGCGCACGAACGAGCGCCCGCAACCCATGCTTCAGATCGCGCCGGAGATCTTCGAGCCAGACGAACGAACGCGCGTCGCGGTGCAGCTCGTTCGCGAGTGCCACGCTGCCGATCGTCCGCCGTGCGGTCAGGCGGGCTTCCTTGGCGCTCAAGCCGCGGCGGACGTATTCGTCCTCGAGCAGCGCGAGATGGGATGCAACCTCGCGAGTCAACTCCGCGTCGGCATCGCGAGAACGAAAGACGTTGAGCAATCGAAGAATGAATCGTCTCATTCGATTCCGTAGCGGCGGGCCTCGAGACCCGCCGCTACTCTGTTCGCAACGCTATCAAGGGATCGACACCCGTCGCTCTGCGCGTCGGACCGTACGCTGCCGCGAGCGCTACCAACGTGAAGAGGGCCGCCGCCGCGGCGAACGTTGCCGGATCGAGCGGCGTCACGCCGAACAACAAGCCTTCGAGATAACGCGACAGCATCGCGGCGCCAGCGAGACCGCCCACGATGCCAATTGCCGTGAGCAGCGCGCTCTGCTTCATCACGAGCACGATCACCTGTGAACGCCGCGCCCCAAGCGCCACGCGAATGCCGATTTCGCGTGTCCGTTGCGCGACCGAATAGTTCACCACGCCATAGATGCCGATGACGGCCAGACCAAGGCCGACCATCGCGAAGATGCCGAGCAGTGTGGCGTAAAGGCGCGGGCGTGACATCGTGCTGGCGACAACTTGATCCATCGACGCCACGTAGAAGACGGCGGCCTGCTCATCCATCCGCGCCACAATGTCACGGACACCAGGAACAATCGATTGAGCGTCACCAGTCGTGCGAACCGCGTAGTACGCGCCAGCGGGAAAGACGAGCGCTTCGACATCCGTCCACTGCCGGATATCCACGAAGAACTGCGGCTGCGGCTCGATGGCAAGGCCGAACTGACGGACGTCGGCGATAACGCCAACGATCTGCCACGGCTGCGGAAAATAGTTGATGAAGACTGTCTCGCCAATCGGACTGCGATTTGGAAAATCGCGCCTGGCAAGCGCGTCGTTGATCAACAGCACTCGTGGACTGCCCTGGCCATCGCTCTCCACGAAGCCACGACCTGCCAGCACGGGTATGCCCATTGTCTTGACGTAATCACGGCTTACAAGACGGATGTCGGCCCGGCCTTCCGACGACGGTTGAGGCGGGCGCCCGGGTTCGGGACGAGCTCTCGGGCGCGGGCCGAGCGGATACGAGTTCACCAAGTCGACCATCGGGAGCTGATTGCCGTACGCGGCGCTCTCGACACCAGGAAGCGACTGAAGTTTTGCGACCAGTTCCTCGGCGAACTCCTTCGTCCTCGCAGGTGGATACGCGTCCGCAGGAAGCGCGACCTGGAACGTCACGACATTCGAGGCGTTGTATCCGGCGTCGACGTTCGACAACTTGACGAAGCTACGAATCAGCAACCCGCCGCCGGCCAGCAGCACCATTGCCAGGCCGATTTCGGCGACGACCAGAGCGCCGCGCAAGCTCACGTGCCGGCCCAGTCGATGTCCGATGACCGTCGATCTCTCGCCGTCGCGCATGGCCACTGCGTCGTCGCCACGAGCGTAGCGAAGCGCAGGCAGGAGGCCGAACACGATCCCGGTCGCGATTGAGATCACAAACGAGAATACGAGCACCGTCGCATCTACGCCGATCTCGTTGAGTCGCGGGATGCTCAGTTGACTACCGAGATCCATGCGCGGCATGGCGGCTGCCAGCGACCGCAACATCCGGACCCCGCCGAACGCGAGCAGCACGCCAAGGAGCCCTCCGAACGACCCGAGCGTTACGCTCTCCGTCAGGAAATACCGAATCAATCGCCAGCGGTCGGCACCAAGGGCACTGCGAATGACGATCTCGCGCTGTCGAGCTGCGCTTCGCGCAAGCACCAGTGTCGCGACGTTGACGCACGCGAGCAGGAGGACGAATCCGGCGGCCACAGTCAGCACAATGAGTGCCGGTCTGACCGGCCGCACGAGCTCCTGCTGAACACCCACGAGCTCGTAATTGGCCGCGGCGTTGTCCGCAAGCCCCTCGCGAATGCGGCGGACCCGCGGCAGGATCTCGGCCTCGGCCGCTGCGAAGGACACGTCGCCCGCGAGTCGAGCGAGCATCGATCCGCGAGGAACGCGCGAGCCCGTAGGAGCGAGTCGCGGTGGTGTCCAGAGTCTGGTGTTGGCGTCCGGGAACTGAAAGCCCTCGGCCATCACGCCGATGATGGTGTACTCGGTAGGCACGCGTGGACCGAGCACGGGATCAAACGTGATCGTTCGGCCAACAATCTGCCGGTCTCCGCCGAAGTGCCGGCGCCATGTGTCGTAGCTGAGAATGATCACCAGAGGAGCGTCAGCTGCCTCGTCCGTGGCGGTGAACACACGGCCGAGAAGCGGTCGCGCACGCAACAGCTCGAAGAACGCCGCCGACACGATCGCACCTTGTATCCGTGGATCGCGCCCTCTCAGGTTCATCAGTGTGGGTTCGACGACGCCAACCGTCGACAGGGTGCGGACGTTCGTTCGGAGCTGATCGAGCTCCGCCTGGCTGAATCGAACGGGGTCGCGCCTCACGGTCGATCCTGTCGTTTGCGCCGCGACTGTCATCACGACGCGCACGAGGCGATCGCTCTGCTCGAACGGCAGCGGCCGCAGTAAGACCGTGTTCACGACGCTGAAGATAGCCGTGTTGGCGCCGATTCCGAGTGCGAGCGTCAGCACTGCAACTGTTGTGAAGTCAGGCGCGCGGCGCAGACTTCGCACGCTGTGTTTCACATCACTGACGACGTCTTCGAGCCACCCGAACGAGCGCGCGTCACGATGCATGTCCTTCACGAGGGCGACGCTGCCGATCGCGCGCCGGGCCGCGACGCGGGCCTCATCGACCGTCAACCCGCGACGGCGATGCTCCTCTTCGAGCAAGGCCAGATGCGACTGAAGCTCGCGAGTGATCTCCTCTTCCGCGCCGCGGCGCCGGATGACATTGTGCAATCGATGAATGAATCGTTTCATCCCGTTCACCCCGGTCCGCCTGAAGGCGGACACTACGTGTCGGACTTCAGCCGGACCTTACTCCGCCCGCAACGCCACTAACGGATCCACTTGGGTGGCGCGCCGCGCGGGACGATACGCCGCCAGGAGCGCCACCAGCGTGAAGCCAGCTCCAGCCACCACGAATGCGAGCGGATCGAGCGGTGTCACACCAAACAGCAGCCCCTCCAGGTAGCGCGACAGCAGTGCCGCGCCGCCGATGCCGAGCACAATGCCGAAGACGACCTGAACTGCGGTTTGCCGCACCACCTGCGAGACCACCGCGGCCGGACGAGCGCCGAGAGCCATGCGGATCCCGATCTCACGGGTTCGGTGCGTGACGATGAACGAGAGGATTCCGTAAATGCCGATCGACGCAAGCGCCACCGCGACTGCTGCGAACGTCCCCAGCAACACGGCATACTGGCGTGGACCAGAAACCGCATTCGACACGATCTGCTCCATCGTCGCGACGTTATCCACCGTCGCAGCGGCATCGAGCTGACGCACGATCGTCCGAACGTCGGCGCTGAGCGCCATCGGCGACTCCTGCGTCTTGACTGCGAAGTACGTGCCGCCGAAGCCCGGTGGCGCCATGATGAAGTCGATGATGAACATCTCCGAGCCGGGTGGCTGATCGAGGTCGAACTGCCGGACGTCTTCGACGATGCCCACGACTGCCCACGTGTGCTCCGCCTGATAGATCTGCCGTCCGAGGGCCGGGCCGTCGAAGAAACCGCTGTTCGCAAACGTTCGGCTGATCAGGGCTTCGCGACGAGCGGGCTCCCCCGCACTGAACGTGCGCCCCTGCACGATGCGCAACCCGATGGCCTCCGCGAAACCAGGGCTGATCGCGTGCAGGCTGGGATAGGGCCGGGGCGCTCGCTCGCCGGGCGCCATGGGACGAGCGCTCACATCGCGGCTGAACCCCTGCTGAATCAGCGGCAGGTTGTTCGAATAGCCGACTGCCGCCACCCCGGGCAACGATGCCAATCGCGCGACGAGACGATCGGCAAAGGCCATGTTTTCTGCGCGCGATGGCCCCTGCGTCGCGGCCTGGAATGTCAGCACGTTGGTCGGGTTGTATCCGCGCTCGACGCTCGCGAGGCTCAGGAAGCTGCGAATCAACAGCGCGCCGCCAACGAGCAACATGACGGCCATCGCAATTTCCGCGATGACGAGAGTGCCCCGGATTCGATGACTCACATGCTTCGCGCGGAGGACGTCCGCCTCGCGCTGGCGTGACTGCTGGATCGCCGGAATGAGCCCGAACAGCAGGCCGGCGGCGAGCGCGACTCCGAACGTAAACGCGAGGACGGAGCCGTCGATCGCAATCTGGTCGAGGCGTGGCAGGCTGGCGCCGCGGATCAAATCGCGCCGATTCAGGCTGCTGGCGAGCACACGCAGCAGCGCCACACCACCAGAGGCGACAGCCGTGCCGATGACGCCACCGAGAAGGGACAACAGGGCGCTCTCGGTGAGCAACTGCCGAATCAAGCGGCCGCGCGCCGCGCCAACGGCGCGCCGAACGGCGAGCTCTCGCTCGCGGGTCGCCACGCGAGCCAGCAGCAGGTTGGCGACGTTGACGCAGGCGATGAGCAAGACCAGCGTCACGGCCACCGAGAGCATCGACAGCGCGGGCTTGACCGGCCTGACGATCTCGTCGTGCACGCGCGACAGCTCGTAGCGCCCCTGCCCTGCCTGACCTACGACCGCGTTCACCACGTCCGCGGCCTGGGACAGTGATATTCCCGGCGCGAGCCGAGCCATCACGGCAACGTTCAACCGATTTCGCGCATCAGCCGGCGGTGGCGCATAGGGCACCCAGAACTGCGCCTGCGGATCGGGAAAATGCATCCCGACCTCTGAGAATCCGCTCGGCATGACGCCGACCACCGTCCGGCCGCGTCCATCGAGCACGATGATCTGACCCAGCAGCGCTTCGTCAGCGTTGAAATACCGCCGCCACGTCGCCTCGCTGAGCATGACGACGCCGTCGGCCCCGGCGGCCTCTTCGTTCGGGGCGAACGGACGGCCGATCAGAGGACGAACGCCGAGCAACGGAAACATGGCGGCCGAGACCGCCGAGCCGACCAGGCGCACGGCATCGCCGCGGCCGGTCAGCGTGAGCGTGGTCGGCAGGTATCCCGCCACCTGCGAGAACGCGCGGTCGGCTTGTCGCAAGGTTGCGAACGTCTCGGACCGGAGATCGACCATCCGCGAGGGACGGCCGTCGATGCCTGCCATGGTCGGCGGCGGCCCAAACACGCGCACGATCCGGTCAGGCTCGGGATACGGCAGCGGCTTCAGCAGCACGCCTCGCACCACGCTGAATACCGCCGTCGTCGCGCCCATGCCCAGGGCGAGCGTGAGGAGGGCGACGGCAGTGAGACCGGGGCCGCGCGCCAGCATCCGCGCGGCGTGCCGCAGATCGCGCTGCAGGTCATCCAGCCAGACGATCGAGCGCGCGTCACGGTGGCGATCCTTCGCCACAGCCACGCTCCCGATCGCACGGCGCGCCGCATGCCTGGCCTCGTCGGGGGTCAGGCCCCGCCGGCGATACTCGTCTTCGAGCAGCGCGAGATGCGCGTTGATCTCTCGCGCGAGATCGTCGTCGGCCATCTGCGGCCGGAATGCGTTGATCACACGAAGTACGAATCGCCGCATGATCGGACCCGGCCTACGTTTCTCCGAGCAGCAGCTTGTCGACCAGCCCCGCGAGGCGGCGCCATCGTTCTGCCTGCTTGTCGAGCGCGCGCGTTCCCGCCTTCGTGATGGCGTAGTACTTCGCCTCACGGTTGCTCTCCGTCCGCTGCCACGTCCCCTTGATCCAGCCCTTCTGCTCGAGGCGTACGAGGGCGGGATACAAGGTGCCCTGATTGAGCATCAGTGGGTGCTCGGCGACCTGCTCGAGGCGCGATGCGAGCCCGTACGCATGCTGGGGCCCCATCGTGGCGAGCGCCCGCAGGACGATCAGATCGAGTGTGCCCTGGAGAAGCTCGACGCGTTCAGCCATTCCACTACCCATCCAAGTGAAGTGAATGAGAGCCTGCCATTGGCTCTACTTGCTTGTCAAGTGAACCGTCACCAATCATTGAGCGCCCGCCGCTACTTTTTGAGCAGCACGAATCCGAGCGGCGGCACGATGAGGCTGAGCGACTGGTCGTGGCCGTGTGCGGGCACCGGTTCGGAGAGAATGCCGCCGGCGTTGCCCATGTTGCTTCCGCCATAGAGCTCGGCATCGCTGTTGAGCAGCTCGCGATACCAACCCTCTTCGGGCACGCCGATGCGGTAGTCGGGTCGCGGGATCGGGGTGAAGTTGACCACCATGACGGTGAAGTCGTGCAGATCGCGCGCGCGGCGGATCATGGAGATGACGCTGTTCTCGTTGTCCTGGCAGTCGATCCAGCTGAAGCCCTGTCCCTCGAAGTCGACCTCGTGCAGCGATAACTCGCGCTGATAGATCGCGTTCAAATCCTTCACCCACCGCTGCAGCCCGCGGTGCAGCGGCTGATCGAGCAGATGCCAGTCGAGGCTCGAGTCGTGATCCCATTCACGCCACTGGCCGAACTCCGAGCCCATGAACATCAGCTTCTTGCCCGGATGTCCGAACATGTAGCCATAGAGGGCGCGCAGCGTCGCGTGCTTCTGCCAGAGATCGCCGGGCATCTTGTCGAGCATGGCCCGTTTCCCGTGAACGACCTCGTCGTGCGAGAACGGCAGCACGAAGTTCTCGGTGAACGAATACAGCATCGAGAACGTGATCCGGTTGTGATGCCAGCGCCGGTGCACGGGATCCTGCCGGACGTATTCCAGCATGTCGTGCATCCAGCCCATGTTCCACTTGAAGGTGAAGCCCAATCCGCCCACATAGGTCGGACGGCTCACCGCCGGCCACGCCGTGGATTCCTCGGCGACGGTGATCGTGCCTGGCATCCGGCCATGCGTGACGGTATTCAGGCGTTGCAGGAAGTCAACCGCCTCGAGATTCTCGCGACCTCCGTACTGGTTGGGGATCCATTCCCCGGCATTTCTCGAGTAGTCGAGATACAGCATCGACGCCACGGCGTCCACCCGCAGGCCGTCGATATGGAATTCCTGCAGCCAGTAGAGCGCGCTGCTCAAGAGGAAGGAGCGCACTTCCGTGCGTCCGTAGTTGAAGATCAGGGTGCCCCAATCCCGGTGCTCGCCCTGACGAGGGTCATCATGCTCGTAGAGCGCCGTTCCGTCGAACCTGGCGAGGCCGTGCTGATCCTTCGGGAAGTGGCCGGGCACCCAGTCGAGAATCACGCCCAGCCCGTTGCGATGGCATTCGTCGATGAAATATCGGAAGTCGTCAGGCGTTCCGAATCGGCTGGTCGGCGCGAAGAAGCCGATGACCTGATATCCCCATGACCCCGAATAGGGGTGCTCCATCACCGGCATGAGCTCGATGTGCGTGTAGCCCATCTCGCGCACGTACGGGATCAGGTCGCGGGCCAACTCCCTGTACGTGAGATAGCGATAGCCTTCCTCGGGCACACGTCGCCACGAGCCCAGGTGCATCTCGTAGATCGACATCGGCCGGTCGTGCCAGGTGCCGAACGACGTGCGATTGTCCATCCACCCGTGATCACGCCACGCGTACTCGCTGTCCTCCCAGATGATCGACGCGCTCTTGGGTGGCACCTCGAAATACTGCGCGTACGGATCCGCCTTTTCCAGGAGATGACCCTCTGGTGTGCGGACCTCGTACTTGTAACAGGTCCCCACCGGCAGGTCGGGAACGAACAACTCCCACACGCCCGAGGGTACCAGACGACGCATCGGGTGGACGCGACCGTCCCAGCGGTTGAAGTCGCCGACGACGCTGACGCGTTGGGCATTGGGAGCCCACACCGCGAAGTGCACACCCGTGACGTCGCCGATCGTCATCATATGCGCGCCGAACTTCTCCGACGCCCGAAGGTGCGTGCCTTCGCTGAACAGATGCAGGTCGTAGTCCGACAGCACTTGACCGAATTGATATGGATCGGTGATCTCCCGCGCACCACCGTCCTCCTGGATGCGAAATCGATACGCAAAGTCGGGAGAGCGGCCATCGAGCGGCAGGCGAGCCTCGAACAACCCGTCGCGATGACGGCGAGGCATCGGCGTCACCTGTCCGTCGGTGATCAGATCGACGGCAGACGCCATCGGCTGCATCGTCCGGACGACGACCGCCGGACGTTGATCGATCGTGACGACGTGACGGCCGAGGACGGCGAACGGATCGGCGCTCGTACCGGCCGCGACCTCGGCGACGGCTCGATCCTCGGCTGTGTGAAGCAGGTGGGCCACGAAAAAATTGTATCCCGCCGGATGGTGGATCGTAGATAGTGGATGTACGACGCTCCAGCGGGCACGTCAACGTTCACCACCGGGAGACCCACATTGGCAGTCTATGCAGAGTTCGTCACGAGCGAAGGGAACTTCACCATTCGTCTGTTCGACCAGGAAGCGCCAAACACGGTCGCCAACTTCGTCGGTCTGGCCGAGGGGACCAAAGAATGGACCGACCCCCGCACGAACAAGAAGGTCACCGAGCCGTATTACGACGGCATCGTCTTTCACCGCGTGATCGACGGGTTCATGATTCAGGGCGGCGATCCGCTCGGGCAGGGGCACGGCGGTCCGGGCTACAAGTTCGCCGACGAGTTCCATCCACAACTGCGTCATGACAAGGCGGGCATTTTGTCGATGGCGAACGCCGGACCGAACACCAATGGCGGTCAGTTCTTCATCACGCTGGCACCGACCCCGCATCTCGACAACAAGCACTCGGTGTTCGGCGTCGTCGAAAACGGCATGGACGTCGTGCGTAGGATCGGCAGCACGCAAACCGGACCACGCGATCGACCGGTGAAAGACGTCGTCATTCAGACGGTCAAGATAGAAAGGCGCTAACGCCCAACTACATGGGTTCCGATCCTCCCGAGCTGATGCCGCTCGTCTACGACGAGCTGCGGCGCATTGCCGCCAGCTATGTGAGGGGCGAGCGCGCGGGTCAGACGCTGCAGGCGACGGCGCTCGTCAACGAAGCCTTCGTGCGCATGGCCGCCGAGCGCTCGCGTCATTTCAACGGGCGCACGCATTTCCTCGCCATCGCGGCGTTGTCGATGCGCCAGATCCTGATTCAACGCGCGCGCGCGCGACGGGCGCTCAAGCGGGGAGGGGCGCCGGCGCGAGTAACGCTGAACGACGAGCGGGTGGCGCCCGACAGGATCCAGGCCGGATTCGTCCCGGCCGATCAGGATCGACACAAGGATATCGACGTGCTGGCCCTGGATGAAGCACTTGGCCGGCTCGCCGAACTCGACGACGAGCTCGCGCGCATCGTGGAATTGCGTTATTTCGGTGGGCTCACCGTCGAGGAGACGGCGGAGGTCATCGGCGTCTCACCGGCGACGATCAAACGGCAGTGGACGATCGCGCGCGTCTGGCTCAAGCGAGCGCTCGAGGGGGAACCAGCGAAGGAGTCAGTCCCGCCGCGGAGCGGTCCGTCGCAAGGGCCGGACGACAGCGCCCCGTGACACCCGAACAATTTGCACGCCTCAAGATCGTGTTTCAGGAGGCGCTCGACCAGGCGAGCGAGGTCCGGCGGGAGTGGCTGCGCGAGGAATGCGGCGGCGACAGCGAACTCCTGCGCGAGGCAGAATCGCTCCTTCGCACGTTCGAGACGGCGGACGATTTTCTCGAGGAGCCGGCGACTCTCGATCCCGGCGATCTCGATGCGTTGCCGCCCGGAACCCAGCTGGGGTCCTACCGGATCGTCGAGGAGATCGGTCGCGGCGGTATGGGCGTGGTGTATCTCGCCGAAGACATCCGTCTCGGCCGCCGCGTGGCGCTCAAATCGGTTCCGGCAACAGTCGCGATGCAGCAGGACCTGCGCGAGCGGCTCAGGCGCGAGGCGCGCGCGGCCGCCACGATCTCGCATCCTGCCGTGGCGGTTGTGTACGCGCTCGAAGAGCTCGGCGATCAATTGTTCATGGCGTCGGAGTACGTGGAGGGCGAGACCTTGCGCAACGTCATCGCACAAGGTCCTCTCCCGCCCGAGCGCGCCCGCAGCATCGCCTGCGATATCGCCGGTGCGCTCGCCGCCGCACACGAAGCCGGCGTGATTCACCGCGATCTCAAGCCCGAGAACGTGCTGATCAAATCGGATGGCCGCGTCAAGGTCGTCGACTTCGGGATCGCGCACGTCGAGGGTCCCGATGTCTCTCGTCTCACGCGTACCGGTTTCGCGCTCGGCACGCCGGCGTACATGGCGCCCGAGCAGCTGCTTGGCGGAACGATCGAACCGCGCGCGGACGTCTACGCGTGGGGCGTCGTGCTGAGCGAGATGCTGCAGGGCCATCACCCGTTGGACCGCGCGACGACCGCCACGCCGACCAAGCCGATCGCGCGCGCCTGGACGACGATCATCAACCGGTGTCTGCAACCCGATCCGGCCGCGCGCCCGAACGCGCGCGAGCTCATCGACGCCTTGGGGTCAGACCCCTCGAGTCTGCCTTTGCCACGGGGTCTGACCCCGCCACGATGGTGGTGGGAGTTTCACCAGGCCATGGCGGCGCTGATCTACTGGGTGATGGTCATCCCCGCGTGGTACGCGCGCGGACACATCGGCGGGACCGTCGGACGCGCGTTCTTCATCACGGTGCTGGCGTCAGTCATCGTGGCCGCCAACCTGCGTCTGCATCTCTGGTTCACCTCGCATTTCTATGAGAGCGAGCTGACCGCGGTGCACGATCGATCGGGCCGCTGGATCAGGGCCGCCGATTGGGTGTTTGCCGCGACCCTGATCGTTGGAGGATTGCTCATCAGCGACGAACGTTCTCCGCTCACGATGCTGCTGCCGTCGGTTGCTGTCGGCGCGGTCGTCGCGTTCCTGTTGATCGAGCCGGTCACCGCACGCGCCGCCTTCGGGTCGAGAACGTAAGGGGTCCTGCCCGTAAAAATGGGGTCGGGGGTCATTTAATGAGGACAGCGGCGCGCCCGACGCGCCGAATGTCCTGTTTAAATGACCCCCGACCCCATTTACGATTCGTAATACACTCAGGCCGCGAGGACACCCCATGAAGCGTTTCTACATCCTGTTCGCATTTCTCGTGATCATCGCTGCCGGCCTCACCGTGACCGCGCAGAACCAGCAGACTCCCTTCGTTCCCGTCACCGACGAGATGCTGTGGAAACCGGACCCGGCCAACTGGCTGATGTGGCGCCGGACCCTCGACAGCTGGGGCTACAGTCCGCTCAAGGAAATCGATCGCAACAATGTGTCGCGGTTGAAGATGACGTGGACTCGCGGCATCGGCACCGGCCGGACACAGGAGGCAACGCCGCTCGTCTACAACGGCACGATGTACATCCCGAATCCCGGCGACGTCATCATGGCGATGGACGCCAAGACCGGCGATCTCAAGTGGGAGTACCGCCGCAAGTATCCCGAAGGCATCAACGGCGGCACCAACCGGAACATGGCAATCTGGGGCACGACGCTCATCGACGCAGGGGCGGACAACACGATCTACGCCGTCGATGCGCGCACGGGCACCCTCGCCTGGGAGACACAGGTCCTCAAAGCCGGCCTTCGCGCCAACGCCAGCTCAGGACCCATCATTGCCAACGGCAAGGTCATCACGGGGCGCCAGTGCCAGCCCGATGCGACGAGCGATTCGTGCATCATCACCGCGCACGATGCCCAGACGGGGAAGGAAATCTGGCGCACGCGCACGATCCCGCGGCCTGGCGAGCCGGGGTCGGAGACATGGGGCGACGTGCCGCTCGAACAGCGCTGGCATGTCGGCACGTGGATGGTGCCGAGTTACGACCCCGAGACGAACATGATCTACGTCGGAACGTCGGTGACGATCCCGGCCCCGAAGTTCACCCTCGGCGGCAACGACAAGCAGCACCTCTACCACAACTCCACGCTGGCGCTCGATGCCGACACCGGCAAGATCGTCTGGTACTACCAGCACATCGTCGATCACTGGGATCTCGATCATCCCTTCGAGCGGCTGCTCGTCGAGACGGCGATCACGCCGGACCCGAAGGAAGTTGCCTGGATCAATCCGAAGATCAAGCCGGGTGAACGGCGCAAGGTCATCACCGGCATCCCGGGAAAAACCGGCATCGTCTACACGCTCGACCGCCGGACCGGCGAATTCCTCTGGGCTCGGCCAACGGTGATGCAGAACGTGGTGCAGACGATCGACGGCGCGACCGGCAAGGTCACGGTGAATCCCGAAGTGATCTTCACAGCGAAGGGACAGACCAAGCTGGTCTGCCCGGGCAGCAACGGCGGGAAGAACTGGCCGGCAGGTGCGTACAACCCGACGACCAACATCATGTATTACCCGTTGCAGAACCTCTGCATGAATGCGACGACGACGGTGGATACGCGCGATCCATCGAAGGTGTATGGCCTCGAGATGCCGGGCGTGATCGCGCCAGGCGCGACCAACGTCGGCAGCGTGTGGGCGATCTCGGCCGAGACCGGGAGGACGCTCTGGAAGCACGAGCAGCGCGCGGGAGCGCTCTCGCTCGTGGCGACCGGCGGCGGGCTGGTATTCGGCGGCGATTCGAATGGACGCTTCAGAGCGTTCGACGATCGCAACGGCAAGGTGCTGTGGGAGGTCAATCTCGGTTCGCCGGTCAGCGGATTCCCGGTGACCTTTGCCGTCGATGGCAAACAGTATGTCGCGGTGACCACCGGACCGTCGCTCGTCGCCGGATCCGACAACCGCGTCGCATCCGAACTGAAGCCGAGCAACGCAGCGAACGTCTTCGTCTTCGCGCTTCCGTAACTGCCGCGCGCCCAAAGAGCGCGCGCTGTCAATTCCCGACTCCCAATATCCCAACTCCCAACAACCTCGATGATTGGGAGTTGGGAGTTGGGCAATCCGGCGTTGATGCTCCTTAATTCTTCTTCCACGTATCCCACGTCCGAAGGATCTGCCCGGCAATCCTGTCGGGATTGGCATTCGCAATCGGCTCGAACTTCTGCACCCGCCCATTGAAGCAATCGGCCAGATACAGGTTCCCGAGCTGATCGGTCGTCATACCGTGCGAGCAGCCGAGTCGTCCCGGTTGGGGGCCCGGCGCGCCCCAGCTGTAAAGGAAGTTGCCCTTCTGATCGAACTTCAGGATTCGAGCGGTCGGCGCATCGCCCACCCAGATGAATCCCTTGTCGTCGATGAAGTGGTTCACCATCAGCGTGTTCTGGCTCGCCGGCCAGTCGGGCGAACGCAGCGGCCACATGTCGAGGAACTTGCCGTTCTCGTCGAACACCTGCATGCGCGCATGTCCACGGTCGACGATGAAGAGCTTGCGGTCGTTGCTGATGGCGATGCTGTGGACGGTGTTCCACTCGTTGGGGCCCGGATTCTTCGGATCCGCCGGCGGTTGCCCCCAGTCCATGATGAACGTGTCGTCGGCCCCGAACTTGGCGACCCGCGTCCCGCCGTAGCCATCAGTGATGAAGTACGTGCCGTCGGGAAGCCATGCGATATCCGTGGGCCGATCGAAAGTATTCGGACCGCGGCCTCTCTTTCCGAGCTCGCCGAGCGTGTGCACCAGCTTGCCGTCGTAGGTGAACCGGTAGATCACGTGCAGCTGGTCATCGATGATCCAGACGTGCTTCTCCTTGTCGTACGGACTGATCTTGACCTGGTGCGGGCCGCGGCCGCAGGGCAGCTGCGCGAACAGCTTGTCGAGGTGCGGCCACTGATCGACCAGGTCGCCAGCCTGGTTGAAGACGATGATCGAATGCATGAAGCGACGCTCCCAGCCGCGCTTCGGCTCGGGCTGACACGTCGCGGTGATTCCATCGCCGTTGCCGGTGGAATTACCACGCGGTGGTTGCAGCGCGACGTACGGCGTCCATGGCGCGGCGCCTGCCGGCAACGGCAACTCTCCACGCATCGCGACCCATATTCGATCGGGGTTCTCGGCGTAGACGCCGCCAAACGAACCCCACGTCCAGCCTGCGTGAGAGTGATCCGTGTCGGGCAACGGCTTCGGCCAGCCTTCAGCGACCTTGTAGTCGCCGGTCGGCCAGTCCTGGTGACTATTGCGGGTGGCGGGCGCAGCCGATTGCGTCGCGGGCGCCGGAGCTGGCGCCGTGCCGGAGCCACAGCCAATCAAGACCAACGAGAGAGTCGAAGTTGCGAACAGCCGCATCTTTGAGACATGCCGCTTCATGAGGCCTCCCTGACGAGCATCAGTGCCCTCAATGCTCAGATGTGGATAAGAACTGCGAGATTATAGGGCCGCAGCCGGGCGCTCATCGACCCGCGCCGAACTCGTCCCACAACTCCTTCAGGCGCTCGGGCGGAAACGGCCAACCCAGGTCGTCGGTCTTGAGCCTGGCGCCGAACTCCTCCGGCTTCGCTCCGGATTTGATGACATCCGCAATGCGCTGCCGGAGCGTGACGAGATTGCGATGAAACGTTCTCACGTTGTCTCTGGTCAGCACGGGGCCATGACCCGGAATCGCGGTATCGAAATCGAGCTTCAGCACGCCATCGAGCGTGGTGATCCATTCCGCGAGGCTGCCGCCGCTCGCGCGATCGACGAATGGCGTGAGCGTGGTGCCATCGGTCCGCTTGCCCCACACCACGAGGTCGCCGGTGTGGACCGTCCGCAGATCGGGAAAATAGATCACGGCATCGCCATTGGTGTGCCCGCGCCCGAAATGGATCGCCTGCGCCTCGATACCTCCGAGGAAGACGGCCGCCTGGTCACTGAAGACGACACGTGGCGGCGCCGCCAGCTTGCTTCGAATCATGTTCGCGCGATTGTTGCGATGCGCGATGATCTCGGCAACCTTGATGAATTCGGGATGGCCGCCGGTGTGATCGCCGTGGCCGTGCGTGCTGAGCACGTACTTGATCGGCTGCGAAGTGACTGACTTGACCTTGCCGGCGATCTCCGCCGAAGACGGCGGCAGGCGATCGTCGACAATGATCGTGCCCTCGCTCGTGACGCGAACCGCGACGTTGCCGCCGGTGACGGCTCCGTCGTAGCCCGGGATGACGTAGAGCCCGTCCTTGACCTTCCGGATCTCGGTCGAGAACGGATCACCGGTTGACTGCTGGACGGCCGCGAAGGGAATCGTCGTCAGCGCTGCCGCGACTACCGTAAGCAGCACGATCAGCCGAGCGTGGCGCATGAGCGTCTCCTGTCTGCGTGGATCCGAGATGTCATATGCTTACTGGCTTGGAGGATTCGAATGTCACGACGACTCTATGCCAGCCTGGCGGTCGCCGCCGCCCTCACCTGCGGCGTGTACGCCCAACAGCCTCCAGCACCAGCGCCGCAGGCTGGTCGAGGCGCCGCCCCACGCGTGACACGGCCGCCGGTCTTCTTCAGTGAAGACTGGAGGCAGACTCCGGCCAACGACGAGCATCCTGTCACGCAGCAATCCGTCGGGAACGCGTCACTCGAAATCAAACTCTACGGCAGCGCGGCCAAGGAGATTCAACTGACTGGCACCGCCAACAACGAGAACAACCCGACTCACGTCTGGACCGGCCTGTGCTCCACGCCATGTGCGCTTGCTTTCCGGCACAAGACCAACTACGCCGACCTCACCGGTCTCGCGCGCATTCGCTGGAACACGAAAACGTCGGGGTTCCATCAGATTCGTCCGATCGTCAAGCTGGCCGACGGCACCTGGCTGGTTGGTGATCGAACCGACGGCAGCACGAGGGACTGGCTCGTCACCGAATTCAACGTTGCCGACGTTCGCTGGCTCAAGCTCGACATCGAGCGGATCGTCACTACTGGCAATATCGTCGAGCATCCGGATTTGAGCAAGGTCGACGAGATTGGCTTCGTCGACCTGATGCCCGGCAGCGGTCACGGCGCCGGCGGCTGGTCCGATGTGGCGCAGATTGACGTCTACGCCGGCTCCGTGCCGAGAACAGCGTCCACCAGGTAACGCGCTTATCGCTCTTGCTCGGTTTCGGCCGCAACGTCGGGACGCGGCCGGACGATCCCTTTCTTGGCATCCTCGGCAGCGGCCCGTTCTTCTGCACGCGCCGCGCTGAGGATGTTCGACATCGCGTAATTGCCTTCGTGGCACTCGTACGGGACCAGCTGCTCGTTGTTGTCCTGCGTCAACGGCATCGCAAATGTCCATGGCCTCGTCCATGTGGACGGGTCATCGATGGTCACGGCCCACCGGACCTTGTCTGGCGCCACGCGGGTAAAGCGCTCGACGATCTTCAGCGTGGCCGCGTTGGATCCGCGATAGCCGATCTCGTCCCGGATATTCGTCGTCTCGACCACCAGCGTGTCGCCGTCCCAGTGGCCGCGCGCGTCCCCCATGTAGCTCCGCATGCCGGCCGGCAGATGCGGGCTCCCATCGAGCGGGATCACTCGCGCTTCGTGCACCATTTCGTAGCGAATGACGACGAAGCCGGGCGACTGAACGATGTCGTACGAGTTGCCGTAGATGGCGGGCATCATCGAGCCGGGCACTCCACGCGAGATGCAACGATCGTAGAGGCTGCGATCGGTATACGAGTCGGCGGGGCCGCGTCCGCTTCGCTTGCGCGCCTCGGCACGTGCGGCTTGACGCGCGCGCCCTTCTGGCGTCATCGGCGGGATTTTTCCGTCAGGCGGATCGACAACCAACCACGCCATGCTGCCCTTCTCGTGATGGTGGCTATCGAGCCAGATCCAGCGCGTGCCGCCGATGTCGCCGGCGAGCTGCTCGGTGCGCGTGCGCTCCTGGATGGCCCGACGGATCTTCGCGAGCTCCTCGCCCTTGATGTCTTCGAGCTTGCGTCCGGCGAATTCCTCGGGACGTTCGAACGGTGTTCCGGCTTCCCACAAATTCGTGTAGTTGCCCTGCAGATCCGGATCTCCCCAGGGCGTGCGTGGTCCCGCGTACGGAGAAGAACCGGACTGAGCGCGTAACGGAGCCTGAATGACTGCGGTAAAAACAAGGGCCGCGGTCAGGGCTCCAGCGAAGGTAATCGATCGCTGTGACATTGCAGCTCCTGTGTGAGGGTCCGGCTCAAGCCGGACACTACAAAAAGGACACTTTCACGTAACGAATGAGTGCCGAGTATAGACCGATCGAGAGCGGCCAGCCAGTGACCACGTCTGTCCATCCCGACCAGCTATCATGGACATATCTACCGGGGAAACATGTTCATCGATGAATCAGAAGCTGCAGACGAACTGCAGCGGCTCACGCGCGAGCTGGAGAATTTCCAGGACATTGCGCAGCAGTTGGTCCCGCTTCCAGGCGAGGTGCCAACGCTCGACGGATTCGACATCTGGGGCGGCTCGCTTCAGGTGTCCGGCACCGTCGGCGGCGATCACATCACGTACGTCGATTTCAAAACACGCTTCGATCTGAAGGCGCGTATCGACCGCGCCCGCGCCGAGCGCCGTCACGACGTCGTCGAAAACCTCGAACGCTGCCAGCACAAAGGCGGCGTGGCGCTCATCGATGTCGCCGGACATCGCATGACCGATGCCCTGCTCGCGGCCATGCTGCATCAGGCGTTTCTGCTTGGCGCCATCTACGAGCTCGATCGCTACGGGCAGATCACGCGGCGGCTGTTCGAGAACCTCAACACGCGCTTCTATCAATCGTCGGGGACGAACAAGTTCGTGTCGCTGATCTACGGCGAGATCTCGGACGATGCGAAGTTCCGCTTCCTGTCGGCGGGACAACCGTATCCGTCAATCTTTTCGAGTCACCACGATCGGTTCATGGAGGTCAGCCCGCATCTCTGTCTCTCGTTCCCGCCGCTCGGCATGCTGCCGTCGTTCAACGTGATCGATCGCAGCACGACGCCAAGCCTGCTCGGTTTCAAGGAGCGCTACGAGATGAACGAGTGGACGCTCATGGGACGCGGAGACATTCTGCTGTTGCACACCGACGGACTGACGGAACACGAGGCGCCGAACGGCCGCTACTTCCCGGGCCGGCTGGAGCAGACACTCCGCGACGTCAAACACCTGAGCGCTCGCCAGATCTACGATGCGATCATGATGGATCTCGTCGCGTTTGCCGAGCCAACCGATGATGCGAGCGTGGTGGTCATCAAGGTGAAGTAGCCTACCCGTTTGGCAGTTGTCAGCGGTCCCCAGCCAGACTAACGTCATGGCATGTCCGCGACTCCATCCGACACCTTCCGCATCGAAGCGTTCGCTGACGCCGTCTTCGCGATCGCGATCACGCTGCTGGTGATCGAAATCCGGCTGCCTCCGCACCAGGAGGTTCTCCGCATCGGCGGCGTAGGACCCGCCCTGTTGCAGCTGTGGCCGTCCTACGTCGGCTACGCCATCAGCTTCATCGTCATCGGCATCATGTGGGCCAATCACCACAACCTGATGAAGCTGGTCAACCGTATCGATCACGGATTCATCACGCTCACGCTGCTGCTGTTGATGTGCGTCGCGTTCCTGCCATTTCCGACCGCGGTGATGGCGGACCATCTTGCCGATCCCGACGCGCATGAGCGGGCGGTGGCGGTCGCCTTCTACTGCGGCTGCTTCACGGTGACGGCGCTGTTCTATTTCCTGATGTGGTGGCACGCGGCCCGCAACCGCCGGCTGATTGCGAGCCACGTGTCTGATGAGGCCGTTCGAGCCATCACACGAGCTTACGTGCCTGGATCGCTGCTCTATTTGACGGCGACGCTAATGGCCTTCGTCCATGTCGCACTCAGCCTGGCGATCGTCGTCGGCCTGGCGGCACTTTACATGCTGCCGAAGGTCGGCGCTCACGACGCCGTCAGGCGCCAATGAGCCCTGTTGCTGAGAAGTATCTGCGGAGATCGTTGAAGAAACCGGGCTTCGCGGGGGTGACACCGACCATCAAGCGGGCGAGGCTGTTCGCCCTGGCTAGGGCGTTGTCGGAACGCGGCGGCGAAGCTCGTCGAAGAAGTTCTGGACGAATACGACGGTGTGCTCCGTCTTCGGCGCGCTCCCAAGCGTCGGGACGAATGCGATCAGGCGCTTGCCGTCGGGCGCGACATCGAACCCCTGGGCTCCGCCGATGGACGAGAGCCATACACGCGGCTTGCCTGCCTCGAACACCCCGTTCGTCGCCTTGTAGTCGACCGACATGATCTGGTCGCCCGATTGGTACAAGAGTTCGTGGCCGTTCGGTGACCAGACCGGGACTGAACCGCCGCTGTTGGAAATCGGCCACTTGCCGCCTTGAGCCGCGGCCTGGACGGCACGAACGTAAATTTCGCTCCGCCCGGTTTCGTTGGACTCGTAGGCCAGCCAGCGACCGTCCGGTGAGAACTTCGGCGCTGTTTCAGCAAACTGGCTGCGTATAAAGGGCTCGGGTTCGCGCGCCTTGAGCCCATCGCTCCCGTCAACGTCCACCGTCCAGATCTGCGGTGTGGGCGAGACTTCATAGAACGCAAGCCGCCCCCCGTCAGGTGAAAACGAGAACGGAAACACGATGGCCGCTCTCTTGACCAGTGACTGCGGCTGGCCGCCGCCATCGGCGCGCGCCCAGAACAGCCCATTGCCGATTGAACCGAACACCACGTACTTGCCATCGCGGCTCCAGACCGGAGCAGCGAACGTTTCGGTGCCGAAGGTCAGTCGCGTTCGTTGATCCCGTTCGGTGTCGTAGATCCAGATATCCTGACTTGTCCCTTCCCTCACCGTGGCAGCGAGACGCTTGCCGTCCGGAGACAATCGTGGCAAGGACGGGTACTCGGCGGGTTGCCCCGGCAGCGCCTCCCGTTTGCCTGTCGCATCGAGCCATGTAATGCGGGCCGTATTCGGTCCGCGATTGGCGGTGACGCGATAGACCAGTGTGCCATCGGCAGAGATGTCGTACTGCGGAAGGTTCGCAGAGGGGTCGTAAGCGATGTCATTGAGCACCGGCACCGCGGTGCCGCGCGTTTCGCGAGCATCGAGGTCGAAGGGGACCGCAAACATCGTGCTGGCGTTTGTGTAAATCAGATGACCGCTCGGCAGGTAGCGTGCGCCGGTGCCGCCGCGAGCAATCGTCTTTCGGCGTCCATCGCGCAAGCTCACGACGTCGATGACGGCCCGCTCGAGGCCGGGAGGAGTGGTGTAGACGGTGACCAGCAGATCGCGTCCTCCAGGCAGGAGCTGCGGCATCGTATAGAACAGCTCGCCGGGCGCCAGATCGATGAGGGACATCGGTGCGTTGGCGCCGGCCGCCAGTCGCAGCAATCCCTGGTTGAGCCCCGAGCCGACGATCAAATCGCCGCCGTTGGTCCACGTCGCTCCGGCAAAGATGACTGCCTCCATGAGGGGCGTGGCGGCACCGCCCTCCACGGAGATCTTGAACAGGCGGGTGCCATCGTGGAATCCCACCCAGTGCCCGTCTGGAGAGAAGAACGGGTTCGCCGCTCCGACAGTACCGACAAGCTCCGAAGCAGTCGATTGATCGAGTCTTCGGGTAAATAGTCTGGGCGGCGCTCCTGCGACACTGGCGACGTAGACCAGTCGCGTCCCGTCCGGCGAAATCGCGAGAGAACTGGGTGTTGGTCGATCCATTGCTGGGAGCGCAACATCCGCGCCAAGGTCGACATCGAACCGCATCAGCGGACGGTCCGCAGGCAGTGTCGAGTTGCGCCAGGGCGCCCACAGTGCGACCGCGGCAACGAGGGCGAGAGCTCCCGCAGCCAGCCAGGCGAGATATCCGGATGCCGGACCCTGTGCCGCGGCCGGTTCCTCGTCGAGCACGTGCCAGACATCGCCGATGTCGCGCAGCCGCCGCTTCGGATCCTTCTCCAGACATTTCTTCAGCAGCCGCTGCATCGAGGGCGGGACACCGTCCCATCGCGGGGTCGCCTGAATCACCGCCGCGAGAACCGTCGACACATCCTCGCCGACGAAGGGTCTCCGGCCGGTGAGCATCTCGTAGAGCACGACGCCGAAGGCCCAGATGTCGACGCGCTTGTCCACAGGCTTACCACGCGCCTGTTCGGGGGCCATGTACGCCGCCGTCCCGAGAATCAGACCGACACCCGTCCCCCCCAATGTTGGTGAGTTGGTCAACTGGTGCGCATCGCTGCTGGCCGGGTC
The DNA here is from genome assembly GCA_046732795.1 of Acidobacteriota bacterium. GTDB lineage: Bacteria > Acidobacteriota > Vicinamibacteria > Vicinamibacterales > UBA2999 > Gp6-AA40. The sequence goes on along the minus strand of JBKPNV010000013.1, from coordinate 4,800 downwards.
GGCGTGGCCGTCGTCGAACTTCGCCAGTCCGAAATCGAGCACCTTGACCGTGCCGTCGGACGTGACCTTCACGTTGCCCGGCTTGAGGTCGCGATGGATGACGCCCTTGTCGTGCGCGGCCTCGAGGGCGGACGCGATCTGGCGTGACAGACGCAGCGCGTCCTCGAACGGAAGGCCAGGAGAGGAGCGCGGACGATGGGCGAGCATCTCAGCCAGCGTCTCGCCCTCGACCAGCTCCATGACGAGATAGTCGGGACCGACATCGTGCAGCGTGCAGATGTTGGGATGATTGAGCGCGGCAACTGCACGGGCTTCACGTTCGAAACGCTCGGTGAAACGCTCGGACGACACCTTGATCGCCACGTCGCGTCCGAGCCGGGTATCGCGAGCGCGATAGACGACGCCCATGCCGCCCGCGCCGATTTCGGCAACGATCTCGTACGGCCCGACGCGCGCGCCGACGTTCATGTCATTCCCCGCCAGACCGGACCGCGCCTGGACATCAGCCCGACATGATATCGAATGTACGGGCCTGGTCGGCGAGCGCCGGCGCCACGAGTGGGCATCGCGTCGGCACGCCGCCTTCACACTTCCACGCCAAAAATTTTGGGGCGCCATGTCGCGGCATTTGCCCGAACTGCCCTCGGGTGCGCACCACTGCGCCCAAGCCGCCCGGGTCCACGCGATTTCATCCAGCTAAGATCGAGTGTCGCCCTCGCGCGGATCGGGCTTGATGGAGATAGATCGCCGATGACTTGGAGAACGACTGCGGTCCTGACACTGACGTTGGCACTTGGTCCTGCCGTAATTGGAGCGCAGCGCTCACAACCCGGCACCCAAGGGGCCTCGGGCTTTCGCGCGCTGAATCGGGCGGCAGCCGCCGCCTTCCGCGTGCCCCCGGACGTGCGCCTGATCGCGCAGGGACGAGTCGGGCCGGGTGGACAAATCGCGGTCGAACGCTATCGCCAGTACGTCGGTGACGCCGAGGTGCTCGGAGGCCAGCTCACCCTCTATCGTGATGATGCCGGTGTTCGCGACGCTGTCATCGGCGCCTACTACGTCGATCTGAAGCCAGCCAACACTGTCCGATTGACTGCTGGAGCAGCCCGCGGGGTTGCGGCAGCACGCCGAAACGACACGGGAGCGGCGTGGAAGGTCGATCTCATGATCAATCCCGCTACGTCGAGCTACTTCTACCGGGTCGAGTCACGCGACGTCGATGCCCGCTGGTTCTACTGGATCGATGCCGATACCGGAACGGTCCTCAACGAGTACGACGGCCTGACCACCGGGATCGGCGTGGGCGTACTGGGCGATACGAAAAATCTGTCCGGTCTCACGGTGAAAAGCGGATCCACCTACCAGTTGGTGTCGTCAGACGGACGACAGAAGACCTACGACGCGCAAAACCAAAACAAGTTTCCCGGGCTAATGGCAACCGACGCCGACGACGTCTGGGAGACGGCGGGCACTACGTCGCCGGGTCAGCATGCACTGGTCGATGCTCAGTTCTATGCAAGGGTGACCGATAACTATTATTGGAATGATACGCGGCACCAGTGGTTCAACTGGTTCAAGGAATACCCGCAGGGCATGGTCTCGTCGGCGCACGTCGGCCGGCGATACAACAACGCCTACTGGAATGGCACACAAATGGCCTACGGCGATGGCGACGGAAAGTCCTTCATCGAGTTCTCGGGTGACGTCGACGTGGTCGGCCATGAGTTGAGCCACGGCGTCACCGAAGCCACGAGCAATCTGGTCTATCAGAACGAGTCCGGCGCGCTGAACGAGGCGTTCTCGGACATCATGGGGACGGCGATCGAGTTCTTCGACGGCTCCGGAAATTGGACGATCGGCGAGGACATCACGCGTAGCGGCAACGGCATCCGCAGCATGGCCAACCCGAACGCGAATGGCGATCCGTCCCACTACGCGGATCGCTACACCGGCACCAGCGACAACGGGGGCGTGCACACGAACAGTGGCATCGCCAATCACTGGTTCTATTTGCTGGTCAATGGCGGACAGAATGCAAACCCGCAACGTGCCAGCGGCACGGCCGTCCAGGGAATCGGGCTCGACGCCGCGGAGGATATCGCCTTTTTTGGATTTACAGGGCTAACGGCAACGGCCGACTTCTGCGCCGCACGTTCGTCGACCATGGCAGTCGCTGGCCCGTATGAGCCTAATGTGGCGGCGGCGTGGAACGAGGTGGGAGTTAACGAGACAGTGTGCGCGGGCGGCGGTGTCAATTCCGGAACCCTCGTCATCAGCAATGTTTCGAGCGTGAAACTCACGGGGACCAAGTTTCAGATCAACTGGACGACGAACGTGGCGGCGAACAGCGTCGTCATCTTCACGTGCTGCGGCAACTACTCGAATTCGACACTGGTGACGAGCCACAGCATGCCGTTCAATGGCTCTCGCGGCGTCACCTACGAGTACCGCGTCCAGTCGACTGATGCGGACGGACACACCGATATCGAGGGACCCTTCTATCACCAGAATTGAACGATCGGGCGGTGGAGCGGCGAGTCTTTGACTCGCCGCCAGCTTGGCAGGTGAATCCAGATCAGGGCTGGCGAACGGCGACCGTCGCAACGTAGTCGGAAGGCGCAATGCCCACGTCAGTCTCGGTCTGCGGGTCGAGTGCGACGATCTGAATGCGGTAGCCGTGAAAAGACTGTGAGGCGCCGCCGCCGGGCGGAACGTCAAATGTGAGTGTCGTGGCGTCGCCGTTTCCTTCACGCACGCTCAACACCACGACAGCCTCACCCGCACGGATACAGCGTGTCCCCTTCGGGCAACGCGAGTCGCGTTCCACGCTCACGAATGTGAGCGTGGCATTGGCGCCGCTCACTCGCAGCGTCTCCGAGACATGCAACCGAGCCGATTGCTCCTGGCCTCGAGCCATCCCCACACGAGCCTCCACGAGCACGACGGTCGCGAATACGATTGCCGCCAGGGCGCGCAACCACGGACCTGATGCCAGGGCACCCTGCGTCATCCCGAGCGCTCCACCCCTAGCGATCCGGCAGCGTGAACAGCAACGCCATGGTCGCCCAGCTCGACGCGCCAGCCGAGGCGAACTGATGCCAGCCATGCGGGAATCCGCTCTCGAATGTATGCGGCTGTACGGGAACGGCGCGCGCGGGCATGAACCACGATCCATCGCCAAGCTGGTTGCGCAACAGCCAGCGGACGCCCTTCTGGTACGCGGGATCGGTCGTCGGCATATTTCCAGAGACGTGGAGGGCGTACAGAATTTCTCCCGTGGCGTAGGCCTCACCCGGGATGCCAGGGAGCACGCTCCAACTGCCGTCCTCGGCCTGGGTGGCCTTCAACGCGCTCACGAACGGTGCGCGTTCGGAGGGACTCGCTCCGGCATCCGCCAGGCCATTCAACTGCATCGCGCGCTCTTCGCTGGAGTAGGCCTTGGCGGCCAGGAGCCAGCGCTTGGCGCGGCTGAAACGCTCCTCGAATTCCGCGCGCCGGCCCGGAATGGGGTACAGCCTGATCGCGCGCAACGCCACGGCCGTCGTGGTGAACGGACCGTATTCCTCGGGTGGCCGGTAGGATGTCGTCCGCCATGCGCCATCCGGGAATTGATAGATCGACAAGTAGTGAATATGCGCGTCGGTCAGCGCATCGGCCGGGTGGCCGGCCGCGGCCATCCCCATCAGGGTGAAGCCGAGCGTGTCCGAGCCTCCGCCGATCGTCGAGCCTGTTCGCATCGGCTCGAGAAATGGCATGTCGGTCGCCACCGCGAATCCCAACTCCTTCTTAGCCTGTTCTTCGTTGACGGGAAATCCCTTCTTCCGCGCCAATGCGACGGTCATCGCCTCGAGGGAGTTGTTGTGACATGACACGCACGATCGGCTCTTGAAGACCGGCTCGCCGCTGGTCTCGAGCAGCGGGAGGATCTTTCTCACCGCCGCCTCTACCGAGGCCACGCCGCCGGCGGGTGTCGGCCACACTTCTGTCGTCTCCTGCGCGCCCGCCTTTTTCAGCAGCTCCAACGTAGACGGAATCCGCACACGCGCCGCCAGCAGATACGCCGTGTCGCCACGGTCGTTCTTCGCGTTCGGATCCGCGCCCTGTGAGAGCAGCCACGCCACCATGCGATCGCGATCGGGACCCGGCTCCATCGAGAGCACGGCCTGCATCAGCAGCGTGAAGCCCTCGCGGTCCTTCGACTGCAGCGACGCGCCGCGCTCCGCCAGGAACTGCGACAGCTCGGGCATCGCTCGCTTCACCGTGTCGTTCAGCACGCTGCCGCCGTTGGGGCGGACGGCGTTGGCGGGAGCGCCCTTCTCGACGAGCAGGCGAACGCACGCTTCGCAGCGGGCCGTAATCGCCGCCGAGAGCGAGGCACCGGTCTCGTCGCCCGCCCTGACGCCGATGCCGAGAAGAAACTGAATCGCCTCGAGATCGCCTTTGGCGGCCGCCGGCGCCATCAGCCGATCCTCAGGCGGAGCACCTTTCGCGGTCAGCAGCTTCAGCACCGGCGTCGATCCGAACGCCGTTACGGCGACACTCATCGGCGTTGCGCCGCGTTTGTTGCGGACGTTTACTTGCGCGCCGCGATCGAGGAGAAGCCGCGTTTTCGCCAGGTCGGTGGCCGCATACAACAGCGCCGTGGATTCGAGCGCATTCGTCGCGTTGACGCTGGCGCCGCTGTCCAGCAGCAGCGTCATCATCCTCACGTCGGACTCGATCGTCGCGTGCATCAGCGCCGTGGTGCCGTCGCCGTCAGCACTGTCCGGGTCGGCTCCAGAACCAAGGAGCTTCTGCACC
>JBKPNV010000012.1:0-11029 GCA_046732795.1 Acidobacteriota bacterium | reverse complement strand
TCCGATCTCGCTTCTCAGCGTCGTCTGGGCGAGCTGAGTGATCGCAAACAGATAATCGGCGATGCCGTAGGACGCGCGCTCGGCGTTGAGGACCTTGAGATACAGCACGCCATCGACGCCCACCTGGACGTTGTCGCGCGTGATGCATACCTGCGCGGGGATGTCGTACGCCGCCTCTTTGAGCGAGTGCCGATAGCGAATCACGTCGACGAAGGGCAGCAGCACGTGGAAGCCGGCCCCCAGGGTGCCCGAATAGCGTCCCAGTCGCTCGACGACGTATGCATTCTGCTGCGGGACCACGACCGCTGTCTTCGCGATCACGATCAGCACGACAACCGCGAGGATCAGCAGCACCACGAGACCAGGAGTCATCAGACTGCTTCCTCCGGCTTGACCAGTAGCGTCAGTCGATCGGTGCGGACGACGACGCAGCGGTGACCGCGTGCCAGCGGCGTGGTGCCCGTGTTACGCGCGCTCCATGTTGTGCCGCGCAGTTCCACGCGTCCGTTTCCGCCGGCATTCATGTCCTCGAGTGCGGTGCAGGTCTCTCCCTCGAGCGTGTCGATATCGGTCGCGCCGGTGCCGAGATTCAACGTGCGCATGAGCGGGTTCCGAAACACGAGCAACGACGCGACGGACAGGAGCGGAAACAGCAGCCACTGAATCCAGGCTTGGGTCGCCAGTTCTATGGCCGCCAACAGTGAGACGATGACGGCCGCCACGCCGAAAAAGATGATGTAGAAGCCGCCGGCACTGGCCATTTCCAGCGCGATGAGCACGAGCCCGAGCACGAGCCAGTACCACCAGGTCATGTGAGATGCGGCGATTATCGTGGGTGTCGGCCTGTCATTGCAATGCGACGAAGCCGGGGTCGAGCGAGTTCACGACGCAGCAAAAGCGTGACTTTTCGTTACAGAAAACGCATCTGCTGCATGCCCGCGGGAGTCACGAAGACGCGCAGGTTGTTCGAGCCCGGATCGGCAGGTTGAAGAAAGAACCCGTGCCGCTCGCCGCGATAACTCAATGTGGACCCGACCATGATCTCGTTGTCGCGGAAGGTCACTTCCATTTTGCGGCCTTGCGACGGCTCCGCGAAGACTTTGGTGTCAATCCGCGTCGGATCGCCCGCGAACTCGCGCACGAAGAACAACGCCTTCAACTCAGACAACGGAACGATCGTGGGTTCGCCCTGCCGCGGATTCGCCGATAAATGCAGCTGTGTCTTGGACGGATGGAAGTCGTTCGTGTACCCGCACACCGTGCGACCGTCGTTGAATCGCGCGACCACCTTCTGCCAGCCGATGGCTGACGCGCCCGGCCGAGCAGTGGGCGCTGGTGGCGCCTCTGTCGGCGACAGGAGCTTCGCCGTGAGCTCGGGAATCGTCAGCGGGCGCTTGAACGCGCACGCGCCCTGGTACGTCAGGATGTCCCCCAGTGACGACGCGCGGCACCGCAACACGCGCGAGGGAATCAGAATGGGACTCGCGGGTCCGGTCAACTCGACAACGACATTGGCGTCCGGCGCAAGCGCGTTCTCCGTCTCGAGGAGCATGCCGCCGGCGGAGATATCGATGACGCGGACGTCCGCACCGTATTTGAGCCGGGCGCTTTTCAGCCACCGCAGATTGCTGGCTTTGAGCCGTTCGTGGAGACGTCGATTCGACTCGCGTTCGGTCACGACGTCCATCCCATCGCCGATGCACAGCACGTCCGATAGCCGCGTGTGCAGTTCCGCGCTTGCCATTGCTACCTCGTCCACGCAAGGTGCAACCTCGACGCCAAACGCGCGTTCGGACGACGGGGTGCTTCTCAGTGGGCTTACGGCGATAATCGAGGGGTGGGCACCGCACGGTGAGTGCTCTTTTTGAACAGAATCCAGTGATTTCAGATAATCCGAGGATTGACGATGGCCAAGGAGCCGTTTCCTGTCAACAGGACTGACGAAGAATGGCGGCGTCTGTTGACGCCGGAGCAATACGCTGTGCTCAGAGGCCACGGCACCGAGTTCCCCGGTTCGTGTGCGCTGCTATCAGAGCACCGCGCGGGCACGTTCTCCTGTGTGGCCTGCGATCAGACGCTGTTCGTCGCTGACCGGAAATTCGAAAGCGGCACGGGCTGGCCAAGTTTCTTCGCGCCAATCGAAGGCTCGATCGGGACCACAGTGGATCGCAGTCACGGGATGACGCGCACAGAAGTGCATTGCAGCCGTTGCGGCGGCCATCTCGGTCATGTGTTTCCTGATGGCCCGCCGCCAACCGGCTTGCGCTACTGCATCAACGGCGTGGCGTTGAAGTTCAACCCCGCAGAGCATTCGTGATTTGACGATTCTTGATTTGTTGATTCGTTGTTGATTGGAGATTGCTGATTGTCGATTGGTGGCTGCTTGGCACAATCGCCAAATCAACAATTAAGAATCAAAGACGATTCAACGATCACGCAATCAAAGATCGAGATTCAGGCAGCCCGGCAGGGGGGATGTTGGCAATCGCAGCGCAACTCGATCTTGTCGCCCGCTTGCTTGCAGTGATCGCTGCAGTACTTGCCGTGAGGTCCCTTCGGCTCGACGGTGCAGTTGCAGGCGGGGTGAGCGCACTTGGTCGGTCCAGCCATGTCGACCCTCCGTGAGTCCGACTGTACGCCTCTTGATGCTGGCGCACAAGACATGGAGGACCGTTGATGAGTTGTGGAGCGACTAGGCGACGCTATCGACGAGGTGGCGCCAATGCAGCTGCCACTCTTCGGGGATGGTCGCGCCGCAGAGACGATTGGAATCGCTGTCCTGCTGCCACACCACGCGCACGGGGACAGAGATCGCCGCCTTCGGGAAGGTAATGCGAAATGACGGCTTGGACAACGCGCTCGCATCTCGCTTCGCGAGAAAGCGCAATCCGCCGTAGCTGACATCAAGGATGCGTACGAAGGTATCGTCGACGCGAGCGCTCAACTCGCTGCTCGGACGGCGACGCGGCCATCGTCGCGCGAGCGAGAAGCTCTCACCATTCTCGGTGACTGGAAGGCGACGCTCGACAACAGCGAGCAGCTGCGACGGTTTCACCGGTTTCAGCAGGAAGTCCGCCCCGAGCTCGCGAGCCTCTGCCTCCAGTCCGCGATCCGCGTAACCGGTAACGATGATGACCGGGATCCGTTGAGGATTTACTGCCGCCAGATAAAGACCGTTGAACTCCGCCAGCCGAAGATCGGTGATGACCAGGTCGGGGGTATTCGATGAAAGCAGGTTGAGGGCCTCCGCCATTGAAGATGTTTCGGAGACCTCGTATCCGGCACCGGTCAGGAGTTGAGCCAAGCCACGCCGCGTCGCTGCGTCGTCCTCGACGACGAGGATTCGAAAAGCCATGCCGAGGTGTATTCAAGGGCCAGACCAACACGCAGTCTTATGATTCTCTAGCGGAAGGCGTATTATCTGCCACGATCCGTCGTGGTTTCATACGGTTGTGAAAACAGCCGAGCAGACTTGTGATCGGCGCATCGACACGATCCGGTCGGAAAGCTGGCCGGCAGTCCGTCACGTCTTTGGCCTGCGCGGTCTTTGTCCGCCTTCCCTGTGCCCCGTTTTATGTAACTGAATCGGGGGGGACTTTACGATCCTGCGCGGCAACGGGCGAGCCGATACGGGCGGTCCGGAGTTCGAAAGAACCCGTTAACGGAGCGCCGCTCCTCGTTCTTCGAGAAGGGCTCGCAGAACCGATCGATGACAGCGCTCTTCGTTTGCGCAGTAACAGCCAACCGAGAGGTTCGTCTGGTGTGACAGGGCGGCCAGGAGGTCGAGGAGGCGGGCCGCCTCCGGGCGTTTCATCTCGGCGCGATATCGGCGGACAAAGGTCTTCCACTGCGCGAGGTCATCACCCGGCTTCCCGCGTCCGGTGTTCGTCGAGCGAGCAGCTTTGAGTAAGGCCTCGCTGGGGGCCACCTCCGGCGCCCAGACGTCGTAGAAGTCGCGCGTCGCGACCTGATTCTTCGCCACACCCCGCGGCGGTCGCCGCACGGTCCCCAGGCGGAGCCCTTCGTCAGGCGCACGCGCACTCCCGAGCCTGACAATGCGAATGGCCATCGCTCACACGGTCGGAGCGCTGCGCTCCCGGTAAAACGCCATCAGGTCCATGGCTTTCGGTGCCACTGCGCCCAGCTGTCGCAGCATCGTGGTCACTTGCCCGCGGTGATACGACTGATGGTTGACCACGTGCTGAAGCATTTGCCACAGCATGGACGCGCTTGGCACGCCGGCAGGTGATTTGTACTCGATGACTCTTTCAAGCGCGTGATCGTCGAGCGCGCTGAAGTAGTCGCGTATCTGTGCCTCCATATCCCGCCAGGCGGCGGCGACCGAGGCGAGATCGGGAAATCGATCGGACGGCGGCAGCCCTGCCGGCGCCTCTCCAATCCAGCGCTGATACCAGATCCACTCCGCGGCATGCAGGTGGGCGAGCGTATCGCGAACCGAACGAAAGCTGCTGCCCAGATCGCGCGTGAACTGTTCCGGTGAAAGTGCGGCGACGGCGTCGAGCAGTCGATCACGAGCCCAGTAGTTGTAGTCGATGAGCGTTTGCACTTCGGCGCGTGTCATGAGGCGAGTCTATCGCGTGCGACCGGCCCAGCGAAGCGGCAAACCAGGTCTGCCGGTCGAGATGCTACTCTCGCCGCATGCTGCCGGCCGATCTCGAGATATCGACGGATCCCGACCGGATCGACGTCGACGTGGTCTACGGATTTCTGAGCACCTCCTACTGGGCCGAGACACGGTCTCGCGAAGTCGTGGAGCGCTCCATCGCCAACTCGATTCCGTTCGGCGCCTACACTGCCGGGCGGCAGGTCGCCTTCGCGCGCGTCGTCACCGACCGCGCGGTCTTCGCGTATCTCGCCGACGTCTTCGTGGTGCCCGGATTCCGCGGCCTGGGAATCGCGAAGGCCCTCATCCGCGCGATCCTCTCGCATCCCGAGCTGGCCACCGTCACGATGATCCTCTTGCGAACCCGTGACGCGCACGGTTTGTATGAGCGATTCGGTTTTGAACCGCTCGCGAATCCCGAGGAAACGATGGCGCTGCGCCGTCTCATAATATGACAGTTGAAATGTGACAGTTAACTGTCTATATTAAGCCGGTAGATGGCAGACGACGCCCGCTATTCGATTCAGGATCTGGCCGATCTTGCTGACGTCTCGCGGCGAACGGTCCGGTACTACGTGCAGGAGGGGCTGATTCCGGCTCCGCTGGGAGTCGGCCGAGGCCCCCACTATGCGCAGGCTCATCTTGATCGGATTCTGCAGGTCAAGGAACTGCAGGCGTCCGGGCGGACGCTGGATGAGATCCGCGCGACGGTCGATGGCGGTATGGAGCTGCGGGCGACCAAACAGGTGGTCGCTCTTCCTGATCGATCGGTCTGGCGCCGTCTGCAACTGGCCCCCGGGATCGAGATCCACATCGAGAACCACATCACACTGCCCGGCCCGAACCGCCTTCGCGAATTGGCGGACTGGTGCCGCCTCCACTTCACCTCGTCTTCCAACGAGTAAACCCTCATGCCAATTGCCGCCCCCTCTCATCTCCGCGTCGGTCTCTGCACTGCACAAGCCCGGATTCCTCTCGAGCATGTCGACGTTCGCGCGGACGTGTTCGGCGCGCATGTGCGGGTGACACTCACACAGCGCTATCGCAATTGGGAGTCGATGCCGGTTGAGGCGGTCTACGTCTTTCCTCTCGATGAGGGCGCCGCCGTGTGCGGCTTTGCCGCCGTGGTCGACGGTGTTCGATACGAGGGTGTCGTCAAGCCGCGCGAAGATGCGTTTGCTGATTATGACGATGCGATGGCGGCGGGCCAGGGGGCGTTTCTGCTGGATGAAGAGCGTCCGGATGTGTTCACGGCGAGCATCGGGAACCTGGCGCCTGGCGCGGAGGCTCAGATCGAGCTGACCTACGTTGCCGAGCTTGCCTGTGAAGACCAGTCGATCCGCTTTACACTACCCACCACCATCTCCCCGCGTTACGCGCCCAAAGAGGATCAGGGCGGCGTCGGACGTCCACCGGCCGAGATGCTCAATCCGCCTCGCGTGGCCGACGCGCCGTACGGCTTGTCGTTCACGGCGCGCGTGACCATACCCGGGCGCATTCGTCGAATCGAGTCGCCTTCTCACCCGATTTCCATCGACTTCGATGGTGATCACCGCGCGACAGTCACGCTCGCGCAGGAGCACGTCGCGCTCGACCGTGACCTGTCGCTTCTCATTACGCCGACTGAGACGGGCGCGCCGCAGGTCGTGCTCGAACGAACGAAGGGCGGCCGTATCGCGGCAGCCGTGACGTTCCGTCCGCCGTTTGCGGGCTCGCGTGTTCCGGCTGATGTCGTGTTCCTCGTCGATCGGTCGGGCTCGATGCAAGGCTCGTCGATTGAGCAGGTCCGTAACGCCCTTCAGATTTGCCTTCGATCCCTCGAAGCCGGTTGCACCTTCAACATCGTCGGATTCGGGTCGACATTCGAATCGATGTTCAGCGACATACGGGCGTATGACGAGGACGCGTTGACGGAAGCATCCGCTTACGTTGCGAAACTCGGCGCCTCGCTCGGAGGTACGGAATTGCTTCCGGCTATCGAGTTCGTGCTCGAGCAGGCCGCGCGTCGTGAACGTATCACGCAGCTCGTGGTGCTGACAGACGGACAGGTGACCAATACCGACGCCGTCATCGCGGCTGTCCGGCGCAGAAACCAGCACGTGCGGGTGTTCACGTTTGGCATCGGGCGCGGGGCAAGCCACCACCTGGTGAGGGGTCTTGCACGAGCTGGTGGTGGCGTCGCCGAATTCGTCTACCCAGGCGAGCGAATCGAGCCGAAGGTCGTGCGGCTTTTCCGGCGCGCGCTGTCGCCGGCACTGACTGACGTGCGACTGGACTGGGGCGAGATGGGGGCGATGACCGTGCCTTCAACCCTCGGCCCGGTCTTCGCGGATGAACCGCTGCGCGCCTATGGATTGATGCGCGAGGCTGTTTCGGGAACTGTCACTCTGCACGCACGCGGGACGGCTGGGCCGATGTCGTGGTCGCTCGATGTGGGGCCTTCCGATCTGGTCGAGGGCTCCATGGTGGGCACCCTCGCCGCGCGGGCGCGAATTCGTGAGATCGAGGAGGGGGAAGCCTGGTCGCCCAATCGCGGATCGCAACAGCGCGAACGGCGACAGGACCGCGCGGTCGGCGAGATCATCGATCTTGCGATGGAGTTCGCGCTGGCGTCTCGCGAAACGTCGTGGGTTGCCGTTCAGAAGCGTGAGGTCCCTCTGACCGAACGGGCCAGCCTGCGGCGAGTGCCAATCGCGATCACGAGCGGATGGGGAGGGCAAGACGTTTCACCGTTGCAGGCTGTGCTCGGAGCAGATTCGACAGGACTGCGTGGACTCGGCTTTGTCGCGGAACAACCGTTGGCTCACATGCGCAGCACGCCAGGCGCCAGCATGCCGCCGCCGAGTATGGCTATACCGTCGTCGCGGAGCGTCCTCGGCCCAGTCTTTGGCCGTCCTGGCCAACCGGTTGACCATCAGTCGATCCTCGGTCTCACGAAGCCGTCATCGACGCGAGTGCTCGACCGATTGGTGGCACTCCAGCGCGCTGACGGCTCGTGGGATCTCAGTCCGGAACTGGCCGACGCCCTTGACCTGTCCTTCGAGGTGCTTCTGCAACAGCTTGCCCACGCAACCGGGGACCCTCACGAAGCGAAGCGAGCCCTAGCGACCGCGCTGGCTCTTGCGTTCCTGATCAAGGAGGCATCCTCCAGCGCGAACGAATGGAAATTACTGGCAGCCAAGGGAAGTCGCTGGTTGACGGCCGTCGAGGCCGTGCCGGCCGGAGGCAGAACCTGGGCGGAGCTCGCTCTCGGACTATCGGTTTGAAGGAGTTTTGAAGCCGACCATCGGCCGAATCTGCTAGGCTTTTCGGGCACCCGGAGGCCTTGGATGTCCCGTGGACCGATATGCGATTCGTTACGTGGATTCTGGACTGGTTGCGACCCGCATAGCGGTCCCCGGCGCGCAGAGGTCGCCAAAAGATACTGTCAGCCAGCAAAGGGCCTAGGCAGGAACTCGAGGGCGGAGTCCTTGGCTGGCTTTTGCGCCTGTGTCGCGTCGGGTTTGCTCGCGTTGGGTTCCCTGGTTTCGGCCGCGGAGACCGACGCCCGGTTGGCCGAGGCAGCCCGGCGCGAAGACCGCGCCGCCATTCGCACGCTCCTCGATCAGAAGGCCGACGTCAATGCTGCGCTTGCCGATGGAACGACAGCGTTGCACTGGGCCGTGCAAGCTGACGATCTCGACAGCGTCAACCTGCTGCTGCAGGCCGGCGCGAATGCCCAAGTGGCCAATCGCTATGGTGTGACGCCGCTGCATATCGCCGCGTCCAACGGCAACGCGGCTCTCATCGGCCGCCTGCTTCGCGCGGGGGCCGATCCGGACGCGCGAGACGCCAGCGGCGAAACACTGCTGATGATGGCCATACGAAGCGGGAACATCGATTCAGTCGCCGCGTTGGTCGAGCGTGGCGCGGAAATCAATGCCACTGACACCGCATCGCAGCAGACGGCGTTGATGTGGGCCGTGCGTGCCAACAGCCTCGATGCTGCGAAGCTGCTGATCGGACATGGAGCGACTGTTGATGTCGCGACGCGTGTGGGCAAGACTCCACCGTGGGTGCTGCCGAATGCCGGTGGCGGCTCGCACGGCCTCGGCATCATTCGCGGTGGCTGGCCGGAACGTGGGTCTCGTGCCGCGACACCCGGCGGCATGACCGCTTTGTTGTACGCCGCGCGCGATGGCCGCCTCGAACTGGCGCGCGCGCTGCTCGCCGCCGGCGCCAGCGTCAATCGCGCTGATGCCAACGACATCACGCCGCTGCTGATGGCGATCACCAACGATCACATGGCGCTCGCCCGCCTGCTGATCGAGCGGGGTGCCGATGTCAACGCTGCCGACTTCTGGGGACGCACGCCGCTTTTCTCGGCCGTCGAGATTCGCAATCGCGATTACACGAGAGGCAACGAGCACGGCATCGATCGCGCCGCGGCGCTCGACATCGTCACCCTGCTGCTCGACCGCGGCGCCAACCCGAACGCCCGTACGAAAGAGATTCCGCCGATCCGGCGCTGGGTGACGTCGCTCGGTGATCTGACATGGATCAACATGATCGGGCAAACGCCGTTCATCCGGGCGTCGATGTCGGGCGACATCACCGCTATGCGCCTGCTCCTGGCGCACGGCGCGGACCCGAACATCACGACCGAAGGCGGGACGACGGCATTGGTCACCGCCGCGGGCGGAAACGTCGCCGTGCAGCAGTCGTACGTCGAATCCAGGGAATCATCGATGGCCGCGGTGAAGCTGTGTCTCGCGCTCGGCCTCGACGTGAACGCCACGAACGAGACCGGGTTCACCGCCGTGATGGGTGCGGCCAACAAGGGATGGGACGACATCCTGGAAGTGCTGCTCAAAGCCGGCGGCCGGCTCGACGTGCAGGACGCGCAGGGACGCACGCCGCTGCGTTGGGCCAAAGGCGAGTTCATCGCGCTCCACCCGCCTGAGGAGAAGCCGTCGACGATTGCGCTAATCGAGAAGTACACGCGCGAGCGTGGTGCGGCCGGCGGCACACGATGACCCGATTACTGTTCGTCGGCGGTCTCCTGTTCGTCGTCGTCGCGGCGAACGCGCTGCAGGCAGAGGTCCGGCTAACCCCCTTCGCCCAGGCTACGGGGGGCAAGACGCCGGACACGACGTCGATTGGCCAAGCGACGTCGGACCAGGCGCTTGTCGAGAAATACTGTGTGACCTGCCACAACGCGCGAACGTTGTCTGGCAATCTGAGTCTCGCGGGACTCGACGCCGCAAAGCCGGGAGAGCATCCAGAGATCTTCGAGAAAGTCATTCGCAAGGTGCGAGCGGGCCTCATGCCGCCGGCGGGGATGCCTCGTCCCGAGCGCGCGACGCTCGACGGCTTTGCCGGCAACCTCGAGACCAGGCTCGATCGGGCGGCCGCGCTGACACCCAACCCCGGTAGTCATCTCCTGCACCGGATGAATCGTACGGAGTACGCCAACGCGATCCGGGATCTGCTTCACCTCGATATCGATGCCACCACGCTGCTGCCGGCCGACGATTCGAGCGAGGGGTTCGACAACATCGCCGACGCGCTGCGCGTCTCGCCGGCACTCGTCGAGAGATACACGACCGCGGCGGTCAAGGTGAGCCGGATGGCGGTCGGCAACCTGCTGCTCTCGGCGTCTACGGCGACATATCGCGTCCCGGGCGATATGGCGCAATCGAATCACCTCGACGGGTTGCCGCTGGGTACACGCGGCGGGACGATTATCGAGCACACGTTTCCACTGGATGCCGACTACTCGTTCAGGATTCGCGTCAGGGGTGCAGCCATCGGTCTGGCAGCCGCCAACCTGCAGGGAGAGGAGATCGAGATCTCCCTGGACGGCGAACGTATCAAGCTGGTGCCGGCCACGGCGACGATCGACCTGAAGCTGCCGATCGCGGCCGGCCCGCACAAGGTCGGCGTCACCTTCGTCCGCAAGCCGCCACCCGGGGCCGACGAAGTCTGGGAGATCTTCGCCACCAATTCCGGCGTCCAGAGCCTCGCGATCACCGGACCGCTGATGCCCTCTGGTGTGGGGAACACGCCGAGCCGCCGGCGCATCTTCGTGTGCCGGCCCGCATCGCCATCAGAAGAACCGGCATGCGCGAAGCGGATTTTCGCAACCGTTGCGCGTCGAGCGTTCCATCAGCCGGTGACCGACGCGGATGTGCAGATGCTCACCAGCTTCTACGAAACCGGCCGGCAGAATGGTGGATTCGATGCCGGCATCGAGCAGGGGCTCGCGCGAGTGCTCGTCGACCCGCGTTTCGTCTTTCGCCTCGAGCGTGAGCCGGCGGGGATGGCGGAGGGAAAGCCGTATCGCATATCGGATCTCGAGCTGGCCTCGCGGCTGTCGTTCTTCTTGTGGAGCAGCATTCCGGACGACGAACTGCTCGAGACTGC
>JBKPNV010000011.1:0-8765 GCA_046732795.1 Acidobacteriota bacterium | reverse complement strand
TCCGGGTCCGCAGACGAGCGTACCGATGACCTACCTGCATCAGGGCCGGCAATACGTGGTCGTCGGAGTGCGTGGACCAACGGGCTCCGGCGCGCAACTCATCGCGTACGCGATTCCACGCGAGGAGCCTGCGGGGCGCGGCGGCAGGGGTGGTCGAGCCGGCGGCGCCGGCGGACGCGGCGGAGCAAACCCGGAGAACTGAGCTCGGGGTTCCACGTTCCAGGTTCCACGTTCCGGGTTCGACAGCCCACCTTCGCGCTACGGCGGGGAACCTTCGCGCGGCTTGCCAACCGTCGCTCACGCTCTCGCTGGCGAGCGTGTGCGAAGGTTGGCGGAAGCGTCTGGGAGTCGAACCCAGCCTTCCCGCAAAGCGGGGAGCAACCGGTTTTGAAGACCGGGAGGGCCACCGGGCCCCGCTCGCTTCCGTTATCAAGATGATATGTTGCCTCAGGAGCGTTGATCTGAGGCAGCACGTCGTCGTTGGCACCGCCGGACATATCGATCACGGCAAGAGCACGCTGGTCCACGCTCTGACCGGCACCGATCCCGATCGTCTGCGCGAAGAAAAAGAGCGCGGCATCACGATCGACCTCGGCTTTGCGCACACCACCGAGCAGGAAACGGTCCTCTCTTTCGTGGACGTTCCCGGCCACGAGCGCTTCGTGCGCAACATGCTCGCGGGCGTCGGCGGCATGGGTCTGGTCATGCTCCATGTGGCCGCCGACGAATCGGTCATGCCGCAGACGCGTGAGCACTTCGAGATCTGCCGTCTGCTGCGGGTGCCCGCCGGGCTCGTCGTTGTGACCAAGTCGGATCTGGCCGATGAGGGGATGATCGACGTCGTCCGGATGGAGATCCAGGAACTTGTCGCGGGATCGTTTCTGGATCAGGCGCCCGTCCTTGTCGTCTCGGCTCGCACCGGTCAGGGCATCCTGGAATTGCGGCGGACGCTCGCTGCACTCGCCACGACGACGCGACGACGTCGCGAGGACGGGCCGCCTCGGCTACCCATCGATCGCGTCTTCTCGATCAAGGGCTTCGGCACCGTGGTGACCGGAACGCTTCTCACCGGTCAGCTGGTTCATGATGACCTGCTGGCGCTGGAGCCATCAGGCCGTACGGTGAAGGTACGCGGACTGCATGTACACGGCGAGACGAGGGACGCGGTCCGGGCCGGGCAACGAGTCGCGGTGAATGTGGCCGGTGTCGAGGTCGCTGACGTCGCACGCGGCGAAACGCTGACGCGCGCGGACGCGGTGACTGTCACTCGTCACGCCGACGTCGAGGTCGAGCTTCTGGCAACCTCGCGTCCACTGAAACATGGGGCGCGCGTCCGATTCCACCAAGGCACACGCGAACTGCCCGGGCGCGTCGTGCTCCCTGGCGCCGCGGAGCTCGAGCCGGGCGCATCGGCGCCTGCTCGCATTCATTTCGCGGCGCCGGCGGTGCTCGTTCGCGGCGACCGGTTCATTCTGCGCGCGTACTCGCCACTCGAGACGATTGCCGGCGGAACGATTCTCGATCCTTGTCCACCCAGGCGAGGGGTGCGCACGGCGGCAGGTGTCGCGAGATTCGCGAAGCTTGCGAAGTCGGACCTCGATGCTGTCATGGCCATGATCGACGAGGCCGGGTCGAGTGGCCTGCCCGTCGCGCACTTGACAGGACGCGCCGGTCTCGCATGGGATGACCGGCAGGCACTCATCGATCGGCTCACTCGCGATCGCCTCGCGATCCAGATCTCGGGCGTGTTGATCTCGACGTCGCGCCTCGCGGCAGTCGAGGAGGCGTTGATAGCTGCCGTGAGCCGCTATCACGCGAGCCATCCGCTTGAAGAGGGGATGCCGCGCGAAGAAGCGCGCGAGCGCGTATGCGCGCACGCATCGACAACGGTGTTCGATCATGTGCTGCGTTCGCTTTCCGAACGCCGCCGTGTCATCGCGCGCGATCGTATCGCGCTGGCCGGACACAGCGTGGCGCTGACCGACGAGGAAGCGCGCGCACACGGCACCATCGTCGACCTTCTGCGCACTGCCGCTCTCGCGCCGCCGGACCCACCGGCCTTGGCGGCGCGGATCGGGGTGCCCGAGGACGTGGTGAACCGCGTCGCGACGTTGCTCGTCCGGCGGTCGGTCCTGGTCCGGGCCGGCGATCTGCTCTTTCATGAAGCGGCGCTCGCGAAGCTCAAGGCCGAGATTCGGGACCTGAAGCAGAGCGGCTCGGCCGACACCATCGACGTCCGCATGTTCAAGGATCGCTATAACATCACGCGCAAACACGCGATTCCGCTGCTCGAGTATCTCGATCGCGAGCGCGTCACGCGACGAGTTGGTGACACGCGAAAGATTCTCTGAAAGTTAGAAGTTCAAAGTTTAGATCCGCTCCGTATTCTGTTTCGCGGTTCGAACAGCGGCCGCGAGAATGGCCGCGACTTCTTTTGCCTCCTCGACCGCCCCTTGCGCGCCGCGCGGTAATTAGATCGGACGGAATTTGCCGATTTGCGAAGCTGCTTGATCGCTTCCTGGGACTCGTCGCTCTTGGGAGCGTACGGCAGAACGCCCGCACGGCCAATGCAAAGAGCCGTGTCCGTTCGATCGAGTCACGTGGTGGCATCCCATGCTGTGGTGCAGGCAAAGTGCCGCGCAGTTTTACTGAGCAAATACAGGGTGGTATTCAGCTTGTTGTACTTTTTGACTTACTTTCTCACTTTAAACTTTGAACTTTTCACTTAGCAGGGACCTCGTCCTCATTGGCGGCGGTCACGCCCATGTGACCGTTCTCAAACGCTTTGGCCTGCAGCCGCTCGACGGTGTCCGCGTAACGCTGGTATCGCGCGTCACGGAGACCCCGTACTCAGGCATGCTGCCGGGGCTGATCGCGGGACACTATACGAGGGACGAGTCGCACATCCATCTGCTACCGCTCGCGCGCTTCGCACGTGCACGCGCCGTGTTCGACGAGGCGATCGGCCTCGACCTTGCCAACCGGCTGGTGCAGTTCAGGGAGCGGCCGCCGATTGCCTACGACGTCCTCTCGATCGATATCGGATCGACGCCGAATCTCGCGGTCACAGGCGCGGCCGAGCACACCACGCCAGTCAAGCCGATCGACCGCCTTCTCGATCGATGGTCGGCGCTGACTGCCAGGTTGTGTGAGAGCGAGACGATCAGGCGGATCGCCGTCGTCGGCGGGGGAGCCGGCGGAGTCGAGTTGCTCCTGGCGGTACAACACTCGATGCGCACGCAGCTGGCGAAGGGGGGTCGCAGCGACCGGCACCTCGAGTATCACTTGTTCACGGAAGCCGACCTGCTGCCTACGCACGGCCGTTCTGTGCGCAGGCGATTCGACCGGATTCTTGCGGACCGGCACATCCACGTCCATCAAGGCAGCGCCGTAGTCAATGTCGCGGCGGGCACGCTGTACACTGCCGACGGCCGCGCGCACCCGATCGATGAGACCTTATGGACGACGCAGGCTGCTGCCGCTCCGTGGCTCGCGCGGTCGGGGCTTGCGGTTGATGGCGACGGCTTCGTTCAGGTATCGAGCACGCTTCAGTCCACGTCACACTCCGGCGTGTTTGCGGCGGGCGACATCGCCGTGATGGTGGATCATCCACGTCCCAAGTCGGGAGTGTTTGCCGTTCGTCAGGGTCCACCGCTTGCAAGGAACCTGCGGCACGCGTTGCGCGGTGAGCCGCTCGAATCGTACCATCCGCAGCGCCGGTTCTTGTCGCTCATTTCAACAGGCGATCGGTACGCGGTGGCCTCTCGCGGTCCGTTCGTATTCGAGGGCGCCTGGGTCTGGCGATGGAAGGACTGGATCGATCGCCGCTTCATGCGCGCCTACAACGTCTTGCCGGAGGTGCGATAGCGTCATTCCCGCGCGCGGTCCGCCAGCACCATCTCCGGCTTCTGCTTGCGCTTCTTGTCCACCGCCTGCATCGAACGCATCACGCCTGTGTACACGGCATGTCCAGGTGGCACGCCCAGTTGAACGAGCGCTGTGAGCTGCGCGTAATAGGCGGAGCGCTCGTCCTCGCCGCGATGGCGAATATGCCATTCCTCGTGGACCAGGACGCTCGCCAGCTTCTTCAAGGCCAGTGGATCGCCGCAATCGGATTTCCAGCCCTGAGTCACGCGGAAGAGCGGAGACGAGCTGACGACATAGATCTTGTCGTCGTTCGGACGAACGTACGCTTCGACGTCGCGCGACGCGTACACGGGCGGAACATCCACGAGCACGATTGGGGGCATCGTGGTCTCGCTCTTACCCAGCAACGCCAGTGCACAGGCGATCACTGTGACAGCCGTCGGCATGACCAGCCTCCTGTCCTGCGACCGGGCTCGGGAGCGTCGTCCGAGCCGGTCGAGCGGATGCCGCAGGCTGGCCTCACCTATACTGGGTAGAGTCCGGCCCGCAGCCCTAACCTGCGGGTTGTGATCAGGGGCGTCGACGCGTTGCCGCGCGCCGGCGTCCCGCCCTCGCGAGACTGTATTTCACCTCAAGACGTCGAAGTGACGACTGTGGTTCACAGTCACGCACGTGTCGTGCGCTGTGCAGCCTCCGTACCACGACACGTGGCGGCGCAGCGACCGGATAACTTGTGCTCTTTGACGGAAAATTCGTCACGAGAGTTTGCAGTCCCGCGATCGAACGTACCGCTTACGCACATCGGCGTTCGGAAGCGGACGCTCTATCCCGTGAGCGAACAGCCGCGCGCGCCGGTACGCGCGCTCATCGTGACGTGCGAGCCGGCAACTGATATTCCATATTGCGCGGTGACTAACCGATTGTCGTCGCCTTGATGGTGTGCGGCCGCCGTCGCCTTGATGGTGTGCGGCCGCCGTCGCTACCGAGTTTCGTCGTGGGCAACGTTTGGTTCCCTTGTTTTCACCGCTGTAACCCGTTCCGACATGCGCTCCAGCTCGAAGACCTGCGCGACAAACGCCGATTCATCGTCGAGGCAACGAACGTCGAGCATGAACGTGTCGTCCTGGATCCGCCCGAGCACTGGCACAGGCAGCCGTCGGAACGCTGCCGCGATCGCGTGAACCGATCGTCCGGCGCCGCGCCGCGCCTTCGGCTCTATCGCGACACCCGCGCTTCGGATCGTGCGAGTGGGAAGCGCGCCGCTGCCGATTTGACTCTGGCACTCCAGCACACGCACCGTTGCGACACCATCGAGTACAGCTGTGAGAGGTGAGTGCAGCCGCTCAGCCATCGCGTGGATTTCGTCGAACGGCCTGGTGAGGTATCTGAGCACAGGCAATCGTGTCGCAAGGCGATCGGGATCGCTGTAGATCGTGAGCACCGCCGACAGGGCAGCGACTGTCATTTTGTCGACCCGGAGCGTGCGCCTGAGCGGGTTACGTTTAATCGCCGCCACCAGATCCGCGCGACCGACGATGAGACCGGCTTGCGGTCCGCCGAGCAGTTTGTCGCCGCTGAAGGTCACGATGTCCGCGCCATGGGTGAGCGTCTCCGACGGCGTCGGCTCGTGGGGCAGGCCGTACCGCTCCAGGTCCACGAGCATCCCGCTTCCCAGGTCGACGACGAAGGGAACGCCGCGCTCGCGGCAGAGCGATGCGATGTCGCGTTCAGCGACGCTCGACGTGAAGCCCACGACCTCGTAGTTGCTGGTGTGCACTTTCATCACCAACCCGGTCTTCGGTCCGATCGCATCCGTGTAGTCGCGAAGATGAATGCGATTCGTCGTGCCGATCTCGCGCAGCGTGCACCCCGCGCGCTTCATGATGTCGGGCATGCGAAACGAGCCGCCGATTTCAATCAGCTCTCCCCGCGACGTCGGCACTTCTTTGCGCAGCGCCAGCGTGTTGAGCACGAGCAGGACGGCGGCCGCGTTGTTATTGACGACCGTGGCTGCGGGGGCGCCGGTCAATTGGCACAATCTCGCCTCGAGGTGATCGTCGCGGTCGCCGCGCTTTCCGGTTTCGAGATCGAACTCGAGATTGCTTGGTTCGCGCGCCGTGTTGAGGACGGCTTCGATGGCCTCGGCGGGGAGTGGCGCCCGCCCGAGATTCGTGTGCAGGATTGTTCCCGTCAGGTTGAAGACGCGCCGAAGCGAGGGCATCGCCCGAGCGTCCACCGACGTCATGATTCGATCGATCAGCGTTTCATCCTCGATCGCAGCCGCTCCGCCAGCGATTTCATCACGAGCCTCCGCGAGCACCTGGCGAATCACGTCGGTCACCCTCGGCCTGCCGTACTGATCGATCCGTGAGGCGAGTTGCGCGTGGCGTAGCAGTCGGTCCACCGAGGGCAATGCCCTGAGAGAGCTCATCCAAGCGATTCTAGTGGCAACGTTGCCCTGTATGGTCCTGCGCTACCTCTTCGACTGGAGCGACCGATCGCTAGCTGGCTGACAACGACGCGGCGCCGCACGCTATCATTTCTCGAGATCGTGTCGTCGTCCGAGTCGGCAGTACGGCAGTGGAGGCGTAGAACCTTAAGAAGAATTCATCAAGATTTCAGGAACCGCTCAGTACGGTGCAGGTATATTGCAATTCAGTTCCTCGCACCTCATGTGCGACACGAAAGGTTTGTCAATGCGAAAGAGTCGCTGGTTCATTCCGCTGAGTGCGGCGGTTTTCCTCGGCGTCCTGTTCTCGGTCAGCGCGTGTCAGGGTCAGAATCAGAGTCAGACTGCGGCCAAAGATCCAGCGCCCGCTCCGGCGCAGCCACAGTATCAGCCGACCTCTACGATCAAGGACATCATGCTGTCGATCGTGGATCCGAACGCGGACGTGGTCTGGTTGTCCGTGACGACGGTTCAGAGCTCGAAGGGAACGGTCGACACTGCGCCGAAGAACGACGAGGAATGGAAGAAGGTACGTCAGGGCGCGATCGCGCTCACCGAGGCATCGAACCTGTTGATGATGCCAGGCCGCCACGTGGCCGCCCCCGGCGAGAAGTCGGAGACGCCCGGCGTGGAGCTCGAGCCGTCGGAGATGGAGGAGCTGATCAACAAGGATCGCGCCGCGTGGGTGATGCGAGCAACAAAGCTGCACGAAGCCGGTCTGGCGGCGGTGCAGGCCATCGATGCCAAAGATCCGCAGAAGGTCTTCGAGGTCGGTGAGCAGATCGAGCAGGCCTGCGAAAACTGCCATCGTCAGTACTGGTACCCGAACGAGCAGATTCCTCCAGTTCCCGCGAGCACCCAGTAGGCCGCCCGGTGCGAAGGCGCGAGGGTGCGGCGACCAGCGGGACACGGGCGGTAGCGATCGGGGCCGTCGTTCCCCTGCTGCTCGGTGCGTTGGTCATGCCGAGCTGCGGACAGCCACCAGCGGCGGCACCTGCCGCTGGTGATGTTTCAGCGTTCACGCCCGTGCTCTCCGTCAAGGAAATGATGGAGCACATCGTCGATCCGATCGCGGACTGGATCTTCGATGCGGCCGTCGTCGACATCAGCGAGAAGGGGATCGTCGAGACCAAACCGTTGACCGACGAGGACTGGTTGAAGGTCGAGCGCGGCGCGCTCATCCTCGCCGAGTCCGCCAATCTCTTGAAGATGCCGCGGACGATGGTTCCCGCCGGCGATAAATCGTTGGAGAAGGGGACCGGCGGTCCGGAGTTGACGCCGGCGGAAATCGAAGCCAAGGTCAAGAAGGATCCGGCCGCGTGGAATCAGCATGCGGACGGGCTGCGCACTGCGGCGCTGGAGTCTCTGGCGATTATCAAGACCAGGGATCCCGAGGGACTGTTCAGTGCCGGCAACAAGATCGACAAAGCGTGCGAGGCCTGTCACCTCGAATACTGGTATCCCGGCGACAAGAAAGCCGTTCTCGAGAACGAGCGCAAAACCGTTACTTACGAGAAACCGAAGAAGTAGCTGGGCAGCTACCCATCTTCGGGAAGTTGATCTCTCGTCGTTGCGCGGATAAGATGCCGCCACGTCAGGACTTCCGGGTTTTTGCGGTGGAGTCTTACGACATCCGCAATGTCCTTCCCCCGGTGCCGGCGCAGCTGACATGCGGCTCGCCTCTGCTGGTTTCATGCTCGTTGCAGCCGGCCTCCTCCTGGCCGGTAGCTCGCTTTCCGCCCAACATGCCACAGCCTTCGACATCGAGGACGGTGGACGCGCGTTTCGGAATACGTGCGCCAACTGTCACGGGCCGGATGGCGATCAGATAGCCGGTATCGATCTCGGCCGCGGGCAGTTCCGCCGCCCGCTATCCGACCAGGAGCTGGTCGGCATCATTCGAAATGGCATCCCGAATACGCCGATGCCCCCGACCAACATGTCGGACGCGCAGGCGACGAAGATCGTCGCGTATCTCCGAGCCGCCGCGGACTCGCGCACGAGCGTCGCCGCCAACGGCGACGCGGCGCGTGGCAAGATGATTTTCGACGGCAAGGGCGCGTGCGCCACCTGCCATCGCGTCAATGGCACCGGATCGCGCGTCGGGCCCGACCTGAGCCGCATCGGACAGCTGCGGCGGACGATCGAGCTCGAACAATCGCTGCTCGATCCCGCCGCCGAAGTATTGCCGACCAACCGCTTCTACCGTGTGACGCTGAAAGATGGCGTCTCCGTGACGGGGCGCCTGCTCAATCACGACACGTTCACCGTCCAGCTCCTCGACGCACAGGAGCAACTCCGTTCGTTCGTGAAGAGCGATCTCAAAGACTTCGGTTTCATCGCCACGCCGATGCCGTCATACAAGGGCCGGCTCGATTCACAGGAGACGGCTGACGTCGTCAGTTATCTCGTCTCGCTCAAAGGGAAAGTGCCATGATGGCGCGCACGT
>JBKPNV010000010.1:0-7717 GCA_046732795.1 Acidobacteriota bacterium | reverse complement strand
GGCGAGATCGTGATCTTCGATCGCAGCTGGTACAACCGCGCCGGCGTCGAGCACGTGATGGGCTTCTGCACGCAGGATCAGTACAACCGCTTCCTCGAGTTGTGCCCGGAGATAGAGAAGTACATCACAGAGGCGGGAGTGCTGCTCGTCAAGTTCTGGCTCGAGGTCGGCAACAAGGAACAGGAGCGCCGGTTCAAGGCGCGCATGGACGACCCGCTGCGGCAGTGGAAGTTGAGCAACATGGACCTGCCGTCACGCGAGAAGTGGTACGAGTACTCGATTGCGCGTGATGCGATGCTCAAGGCGACCGACACCAAGCATGCGCCGTGGTACATCGTTCGCTCCGACGACAAGAAGCGCGCGCGTCTCAACGTCATCGCGCATCTCCTGAAGCTGATTCCGCACAAGAAGGTCGACAAGCCGAAGGTCAAGCTGCCGGACCGATCGAAGAAGCACGCCTACGACGACGAGGCGACGATCGCCAAGCGGAAATTCGTTCCCGAGCTCTACTGAGCGGCCTGTGTGTTGACGATGCCGAAACGGACTCTGTTCGTGTGCCTCGTGGTGCTGTGGTGGCAACCGCTTGCCGCCCAGGATCAAGCGCCGCCGCCGCCGCAACCGGCTGCGGTGGTGGAAGGGGCCAGCGCGGAGCCGTCTGAGCGGGCTGCGACACTCACCTTCGCCAATCGTCCGATCGTGACGCTGCGCGCGCGGGTGCTTGGACGCGATCCCGAGGATCGCGTGGCCAGCGCCACGCGGGTGCTCGATGAGCTCATATCCGACGGCATGAGCGGCCCGATCGAATCACGTTCCTTTACCGGCGGCCGCATCATCAGCGTCGCCTCGCGAGGGATTCTCGCGATTACGGCGTTCGACGTCGACAATCTGGCCGGCGAAACGGTCGAGGGCGTGACCGCACAGTCGATCGTGCGTCTGCAGCAGGCGCTGGCTGAAGCCGACGAAGCACGCACGCCACGGCGCCTGCTCATCGGTGTGGGCCTCGGCTCCCTGGGCCTGGCGGTCGGGTTTCTCCTGCTGTGGGCGCTCGTTCGCGCGCATCGGAAGTTTGCCGGGAGGCTGGTCGACGTCGCAGAACAGAAACTGGCCAAAACAGGTATCACGGATGTCGCCTCGTTGCGCGCGTCGCGCCTGCTGGAGTTCCAGCGCGGGCTGCTGACGGCGATCACGATGGGCATGGGGATCGTCGTCGCCTATTCCACCGTCACATTCGTGTTGCGACGGTTTCCGTACACGCGTCCCTGGGGCGAGTCGATGCGAGGCTTTCTGCTGTCGACCGTCGAGAACCTCGCGCTCGGCATGGCCCACGCGATACCAGGCCTGTTCACAATTGCGCTCATCGTCGTGATCGCGCGTTTCACCTCGCGGCTCGTCGGCATCTGGTTCACTGCCGTTGAAAAGGGCCGGACGCACGTGCGGTGGCTCTACCCGGAGACGGCGCAACCGACGCGGCGCATCGTGACCGTGTTGCTGTGGCTGTTCACGATCGTGGTGGCGTACCCCTACATGCCCGGCAGTCAGAGCGAGGCGTTCAAAGGGGTGTCAGTGTTCCTGGGCCTCATGCTGACGTTCGGATCGAGCGGACTCGTGAACCAGATCATGAGCGGCTTCATGGTGACCTACTCGCGGGCGCTGCGAGTAGGCGACTACGTCCGCGTCGGCGACGTCGAGGGGACTGTGATCCACCTCGGCGTCCTCTCTACCAAGATCAAGACCTATCGCGGCGAGGAGGCGACCATCCCCAACGCCGTCGTCGTATCGCAGACGACGACCGACTACTCGCGCTTCGCGGAGACGCGCGAAACCTTCACTCCCACCTCAGTCACGATTGGTTATGACACGCCGTGGCGGCAGATTCACGCGCTCCTGCTCATGGCCGCGGAGCGGACGCCGGGCGTGCGCGTCCAGCCCAAGCCCTACGTCTGGCAGGAGGCGCTGCAGGACTTCTATGTGAAATACACCCTGTTCGTGTGTCTCGACGCTCAGGATCAGCGTTACTTCACGCTGAACGTACTGCACGCGCACATCCAGGATCTCTTCAACGAGTACGGCGTGCAGATTATGTCGCCGAACTACCTCGCCGACCCGGCGGCTCCGAAGGTTGTTCCCAAAAAGGATTGGTACGCCTCGCCTGCGCGCGTTGATGAGAGCGCAGGAGCTGTATAGCTTGACCTCGGGCATCGCCGCCAGGTCGTTCACGCGACGGGCCAGCTTCAGCCACACCTCGTCATTCATGTCCTGCGACCGATATTGGCGACCTGCTCGCCGCGCAACATCGCGAGCTTTTCGTCTGCGGCACCGCGGCGAGCAGTTGATCGACGCCCACCTGTCCAGGTTCGTGAGCCGGCCGTTGTCATGGTGACGGCCGGCGTGGCGCGCTCACGACGGCCGGCCTGTCCCGTCATCGTGGCTGCCTTTTTCGCGAATGGGCTCGATGATCCCGCGATCGGTCCGAGTCGCCTCTGCGGCGAGCGCCGTAGTACGGTCGTATCCAATTACCGGATTCAGTATCGTGACGGTTCCGATGCTGTAGTCGACGTAGAGACGACAGACCTCCGGGTTGGCGGTGATGCCATCGACGCAGTGGACGCGGAGCGTGCGCCTTGCGTTGATGAAGAGCGTTTGCGCGTCGAAGATGCACGCGGCGATGACGGGTTCGAAGACGTTCAACTGCAGTTGGCCGCCCTCCGCCGCCATCGAGATCGCGTGGTCGCTGCCGATCACGCGGAAGCAGACCATGTTCACGACCTCCGGAATCACGGGACCGACTGCGACGCGTTCACGTGATCGTGCGGGTCGCAGTTAGGAGTACGCCCCCTTCTGGTCCCCCATCAACTCGACCGCTCGATTGGCGATCACCTCGTTGATGTTCATGTTCGTGGAGGTGCCCGCGCCGCCCTGGAACACATCGAGCTGGAACTGATCGTGGAGTTTTCCGTCGATCACCTCCTGGCATGCCCGCTCGATTCCTCGCAGGATCGTCTCGTCGAATTGCCCGCACTCGAAGTTCGCACGTGCGGCGGCGCACTTCACCATGGCCAGCGCCTTGATCAGATCGGGATACAGGTGGAGCTGAACGCCGGAGATGTCGAAGTTCTGGAGGCCGCGCGCGGTCTGAACGCCCTAATACGCCTCGGCGGGAACGGCGTTCTCACTGAGCAAATCGTGGTCGAGGCGAGTGCGTGTATCGGACATCAGTGGAACTCCTCAGCACGAGGCAGGTCATAGGCCAACGACCGTGGTGCCGGCGGCGTTGTCAGATCTGGCGAACCTCTTCCGCGTAGTCGAGACCGCGCGATCCACCCGGCAGCGTGAACTTGACGATCGGATTGTCCGTGGCGCGCTCGATCAATTCCGCGAGCACCGAAAACCGGTGCGATCGGACCTGACGGCGGAGGTCGGCTTCGCTCACCCAGTTCTCGACGTACTCAATCACCACGAGGGCGCTCATCTGGGTCGACAGTGAACAGCCGGCGCAACCCGGGGCGGCACGGGTCTGCAGCATCAATGTCTGCAGGGCAGCCGTGATCGATTGCGCTTCACCCGCTGGTACGCGCCACTGCACAGTCATCCGGACCGGATCGGATTCCATCCTCGCTTCCCTGGCATCTCGGCGAACTTCAGGAGTCCGGGCGTGCTGGACTGCAGAGCCCATGCCATGAACTGAAAGATCAGCTGTGACAGTCGCACCGCCGCTGTTGGCGCCTTTCAGGGGCACGTTTGGCTACGCCACCTTGGAGGATCTCCATTATCTCGGAGCACGACGCCACGACCGCACACATCAGCGCCCGCGCGTCGGCGCGGCCGCAACTCGCTGCGGTCCTTGCCTGCGGGTTTTCTGCGCCAATCTCGCGGTGAACGCGACGTGGCATGACCCGTGCTGAAGCGGTCGGTGTGACGACGCCCCCGATCGCATCGAGCGACAGAGCGCGTGTGTGGCCTGCGCTGGCGATGCAGGCCGCCGTGGCGCTCGTTGCCTGGGGGCTCGTTTCAACGTATCTGGCCGCGCAGCAAAGGCCGGATGCGCAGACCGCCGTCAACAACGCGTTCAACCAATTCAGGACGCTCACAGAAGGCAAGAACGCCGACTACATTCCCGCCCTCGCCAAGGTCGACCCGAATCTCTTCGGCATTGCGCTCGTCACCGTGGACGGCAAGCTCTTCACGGCGGGTGACGTCAAAACCGAGGTGTCGATTCAGTCGATTTCGAAGGTCTTCACTATGGCGCAGGTCATTCAGGAACAGGGCCTCGATGCGATCGAGAAGCGCATCGGTGTGGACGCGACGGGCGCGCGCTTCAATTCGATCATTGCGGTCGAAGGCGTTCGTACTGTTGTCGGCACCGGCGCGCCAGAGATGAATCCGCTGGTGAATCCCGGCGCGATTTCGGCAACGAGCATGGTCAGCGGCGCGACCGCAGATGCGGTATGGGCCAAGATCATCGGCTTCCACAACGACGCAGCCGGCCGCACGCTGACCGTGCTGCAGGACGTCTACACGTCGGAGTCCGACACCAACCAGCGGAATCAGGCGATCGGTGCGCTGATGCTGGCCTACGGCTATATCAAGAGCAACTGGCAGCAGGCCGTCGATCTCTACACCCGTCAGTGCTCGATCGGTGTCAACGCGAAAGACCTGGCGACGATGGCAGCAATGCTGGCGGCGGGCGGAAAGAACCCGGTGACCGGCAAGCACGTGATGAGCGCCGACAAGGTGCCCGGCGTTCTGGCGGTGATGGCGACCGCCGGTCTGTACGACGACTCCGGCAAATGGCTCTACCACACGGGACTGCCCGCCAAGAGCGGCGTCGGCGGCGGCCTCATCGCGGTGTCACCCGGTAAGTTCGGCATCGCCGTCGTGTCTCCGCCGCTCGATGACGCGGGAAACAGCGTTCGCGCGCAGCGGGCAATCGCCGCTATTTCAAACGCCCTCGGGGGCAATCCGTTCGCCCCAATTGCACGTTAGTGGAGGTTTCAATGTTGAAGAGAGGCATAGTTACAGCTGGGTTGTTCCTCATGACCGGAGTCGTTCCGGCGTTCGCGCAGGGCAAGGTGGAAGTCAGCGGCTTCGTTGGCTTTTCTATCGCCGACGGCGTCGATGGCAACGCCATCCTCGCTGGCGACGGCAATATTTACGATACCGTCGAACCGGATGATTCTGCGGTTTACGGATTCACCGTCGGGTTCCTCGCCGGTGAAGGTGCCGAATTCGGCTTCCGATGGGCACAGCAGCCGACGAGCCTCCTGATCAGCGGAACGACGGAAACCAACATCGGCGATATGAGCATCAACTCCTATCACGGCTACTTCGCCTACAACTTTGGCGAAGCCGACGCGAAGATGCGGCCTTTCGTGCTCATCGGTCTCGGCGCCACGAGCTTTGGAAGCGTCACCGTCAACACCGGCCTGAGAGATTTCACCACCAATGGCGAGACGCAGTTTTCGACGACGTGGGGCGGCGGCGTGAAGATCTTCCCGAATCCGAAAGTCGGTGTACGCCTCGCGGTGGAATGGACGCCAACCTACATCAAGACGGACACGGCCGGTTGGTGGTGCGACCCATACTGGGGCTGCTATCTCGTTGGCAACGCCCAGTACTCCAACTCGCTCCAGTTCAACGGCGGTGTGACCGTCCGCTTCTGATCGGATCGTCGGAGCAAAGGTGCGTTGGGGGGCCGGTGGGTGGAGGGGCACGCTTCCGGCCGCCCTCATCATTGTCGTGGTACTCGACGCACCCGCGAGCGCGCAAAAGACCGACATCGTCACCCTCGCCAACGGGGATCGCATCACCGGCGAGGTGTCGACGCTCAGCCGCGGCCGGCTCGAGTACAAGACCGACGACCAGGGCACCGTCTACATCGAGTGGGACAAGGTCGCGACGATTGCGTCGACGGCGCTGTTCGAAGTCGGCACGACTGACGGCCGTCGCTTCGTAGGCAGTCTCCGGCCGGCAGGCGACCGCCTCGTTGCTGTCGTTGAGGCCACCGGACCAGTGTCGCTGCCGATGCTGGAAGTGACGGTGATTACGCCGATCGGCCGGAGCTTCTGGAAAAAACTGGACGGCTCGCTCGACATCGGTTTCAGCTATACGAAATCGAGTGAAATCGCGCAGTTGAACGTCAACTCGAATACGCTGTACCGCAGTCCGAGGTTCGAGGCGCGATTGTCGGGGTCGGCCACGGCGACGCAGACCAGCGATGAGGAAGGGCGTGACGACCGCGGTGCGCTGACCATGTCGTATCTGCGCTATCGCGGGACGCGATGGTTCGTCGGCGGCGGGGCCGGATTCGAATCCAACGAAAGCCTCGGCATCACGCTCCGATCTCAGGTCAGCCTCGCAGTAGGGCAGCGACTCGTCAACACCAACAAAGCACAACTCTCCATCGGCGGAGGGTTGTCATTCAACGACGAGCACGGCGTCGACACCGAGCCGACGCAGAACATTGAAGCAATAGTGACGTTCCGGACGTCGTATTACGCATATGACTTTCCGAAGACGAATATCGACGTCGGCTTCCAGTACTTCCCCAGCCTGAGCGACTTCGGCCGGCAGCGCATGCAGTTCGATTCGACGGTCAGGCGCGAGATTTGGAAGGACGTGATCCTCGCGGTCAATGTCTTCGACACGTTCGACAGCGAGCCTCCGGCTGTCGTCGCCGACCGCAACGACGTGGGTGTCGTGCTGTCGTTCGGATGGAGCTATTGACATGGGCGCTGCCAGTCGCACCGGAGCGCCGCGGTTAGTTCAGGAAGAAGGGTGATCACATGACGGTCAAGGCCCGGTTCCAGACGGCTCGGCAAGGAGTAGCACTGGTCACTGTGGTCAGCCTGCTGCTTCCGTCAGTTCGCGTCGTCGGAGCACAGACGACCACGGCAAAGCCCCCGGTGGCACCGCCGCCCACGACGAAGAAACCCTCCACGCCGCCATCGACCGCAAAGCCGCCAGCGACACAGCCCTCGACCGCCAAACCCGCCGCGGCGCCATCGTCTTCCACCACGGTAACCGATGCCACCGTTGATGGCGGTTGGCCGCGCGCGTTCACGACGAGCACCGGGGCGCGCCTGCTGATCTATCAGCCGCAAGTCGCAAGCTGGGACGCGCAGAAGAAAATGCTCGCGTACGCCGCTGTGGCGTATCAGCCGCAGGGCGCCGCGATGCCGGTGCTCGGCACGGC
The DNA here is from genome assembly GCA_046732795.1 of Acidobacteriota bacterium. Classification (GTDB taxonomy): domain Bacteria; phylum Acidobacteriota; class Vicinamibacteria; order Vicinamibacterales; family UBA2999; genus Gp6-AA40. The sequence goes on along the minus strand of JBKPNV010000010.1, from coordinate 525 downwards.
CACGATCGAAGCGGATACGAGCGTGTCGTTCGAAACCCGATTGGTCAAGTTCACACGCCTGCGGGTGACAGAGTCCAATTTCCCGACTCTCGACCGTGACAAAGTGCGCGACGTCGTGGATACCCTGCAGGACGGGATTCCTGATACCGACCGCATCATTGCACTCGATCGCGTATTGGAGAGCATCGATCGCAGTCAGATCCGAGCGACCAACGTCGCCGGAGTCAAGTCCGACCCGCCCGTCATCTTCTACAGCACAACGCGTTCGATACTGGTGAACCTCGACGGCGAACCGGTGTGGAGTCCGATCCCCCAGAACGATTTGAAGTACGCCGTGAATACAAATTGGGATCTCTTCGAGCACGAGCCAACGAAGACCTTCTACCTCCGGAGCGATCGGGTCTGGATGAAAGCAACGTCGCTCAAGGGTCCGTGGACAGCATCAGGGAAATTGCCGGCGAGCTTCTCGAAGCTCCCCGCGGACGACAACTGGAAAGAGGTGAAGTCGTCGTTGTCAGGCGCCGG
>JBKPNV010000009.1:0-19474 GCA_046732795.1 Acidobacteriota bacterium | reverse complement strand
ATCTGTGGCGCTTCCGATCCGGATCCCCTTCTTGATGCCGGGCAACTCGTGCGCGCCAGTATCCGGTCCCGATTCGGAATCGGTCACGTAGATCGTGTCGTCGCTGGTGATCGAGATGCCACTGGGACGTCCGAACTGTGGCCACTCCGTCAGATAGCGTCCCTCCTGGTCGAAGATCTGAATGCGGTTGTTTTCGCGATCGCCGACGAACAGGCGGCCGCGCGAATCGATCGCGATGGTATGAGGCTCGCTAATCTCGCCGGGACCCGACCCCTTCTTGCCCCATTCCTTGATGAACTTGCCATGCTTGCTGAATTTGACCACGCGGTTGTTCTTGCCGTTGCGATGACTGTCGGTCACGAAGATCTCGCCGCCGGGAGCGACGAGGACGTCGGTCGGCTGGTCGAAGAGATCTGGCCCCGAGCCGCTGACGCCCGCCTTGCCGAGCGTCATGAGAACCTTGCCTTGGGGACTGAATTTGAACACCTGATGTCCCTTGCCGTTCTCGCCGCGCGCGTCGGTGACCCACAGGTTGCCGTCGCGATCGACTGTTGCACCATGCGGGAAGATGAACATCCCTTGTCCCCACGTGGCGAGGATCCTTCCGCTGGCGTCGTACTTGATGATCGGCGCCTCGCTGCGGCCGGCGCACGAGTTCTCGAAGCACCGATGGATGACGTAGATCGTGCCGTCGGGCGCCGGTTCGATCGCCGTCACCGCCGCCCACACGACACCGGGCGGCAGCTGACCCCAATCGCGCGTCGTCTTATAGGGCTGCGGCAGATCGTTGCGCGGCGTCTGCGGCTGCGCGCTCAGCGCGACGGCCAGCAGGAGTGTCGCTGCCCCGATCATCGTCGTCCTTCGCGCCATCTGGTCCTCCGGGCTCAGGTCCGGAGTGTAACGCCGGCCCACGACGGGGGCAAAGAGATTCCGTGCCCTTCGCGACGCCGGTAAGCTTCATGGTACAAACCACGATGGTCCGGCATGTCTCTGATCATCGCAATCCTGTTGCTCCTTGTCGTCTCGAGGGTGGCCGCCGAACTCGCTGAGCGTGTGCGCCAGCCCGCGATGATCGGCGAAATCGTTGCGGGGCTGATTCTGGGCCCCACTGTGTTCGGCCTCATTCGCGAGTCACCCGAGCTCAGTGCCATCGCCGACATCGGGTTGCTGATGCTGGTGCTGCTCGCAGGCATGGAGATCGAGCTCAGGCAACTCGTCGACGCCTTCATGGGCCGCAATCTGTGGATCTCCGTGATGGGCTTCGTCGTGCCGCTGGCACTTGGCATCGGCACGGGCATCGTCATGGGACTCGATGCCAATCGAACCCTGTTCGTTGGCTTGTGCATCGCGATTACGGCACTCCCGGTGAGTATTCGCATCCTCATGGACATCGGGCGGCTTCACACCACGATCGGTCAGCGCATCATCGGCGCCGCCATCGCCAACGACGTCCTCGCCCTCCTCCTCCTTGGTGTCATCGTCAATGCGAATACGAAGGGGCTCGCGTGGCACGAGGTCCTCGCGTCTTCAGGCCTGCCGACCGTGAAAGTCCTCGTCTTCATGGGCGCCGTCCTCCTGGCTGGACAGGCACTCCACAAGGCGGCGTCCATGGCCCATCTCGATCAGACGAGAGAAAGACTCGCCACTCGACTGCGAGTCAAGGAGCCGGTCTTCGCGGCGACGTTGCTGTTCGTGATCGTGTTCGCGGCACTGGCCGAAGCGCTCGGCCTTCATTTCGTCGTCGGCGCTTTCTTTGGCGCCGTCCTGCTGAATCACGATCTGCTGGGACAGCAGCAGTTCGAGCAGGCGCGGCGGACGGCGTCCGCCGTGAGCATGGGATTCCTGTCGCCGCTCTTCTTCGCATCGATTGGGCTCGCGTTCGATCGATCAGGCCTGAGCGATGTCCGGTTGACGACGATGGTGATCGTGGCCGCATTCGTGGGGAAGATCCTGGCCGGACGTGTCGGCGGATGGCTCGCTGGCATGCGGCCGGCCGAGAGCTGGGCGCTCGGGCTGGGATTGAATGGCCGCGGGATCATGGAACTCGTCGTCGCGCGTATCGGCCTGAGCAGCGGGCTGATCGGGTCTGGCTTGTTCTCCGTACTGGTCTTGATGGGCATGGTGACCACGATCGTCACACCCACGCTGCTCAAGCGCGCCTTCGAGGCCGCCGATCGAGAACAGGCGCGGAATCCTCGATCGGCCGCCTCGATCTGATTATCGGGACGACTTACTTGTTCCCTTCACTGATTTCGAGACGCCGACCCTTTGAGGTCGATGCCGGCGGCGCCGGCATCGTGATCTCGAGGACGCCGTCACGGAAGATGGCTTTGGCCTGTTCCCCGATTGCGCCTTCGGGTAGCGGAATCACACGCCAGAAGCTACCGTAGCTGCGTTCGCTGCGATAGAGACCCTCACGCTCCTCGTCGTGTTCCCGTTTGCGCTCGCCGTGAATCGTGATCGCGTCGTCGGTGACCTCGACCGACACCTCGTCTTTCTTCAAACCCGGGAGGTCAGCCTTGATGACCAGCTCGTTGTGCTTCTGAAAGACTTCGACAGCCGGGGCCCACGACTCGGCCCCGAATCCTGTGCGGCCTGACGGCCACCGTCGTCCGAGCCCGAAACCGTCGAACATGCGATCCATCTCGTCCGCCAGACGCTGCATGGCCTGGAACGGATTGCTGCTCCACTGAGTCGGCCGACTCAGTCCGAGCTGACGTTCCTCTCTCGCTGCCTGTTTCTCAGCCATGTCGCGATGCTCCTTTCCCATGAGCACGTTGTGTACGATCCTGATCGAGTGTGCAAACATAGGACCTTCGCGGCGTCGCTGGATGGTTGCGTGTTGTGGAGGCCTCGATGATTCGCAAGCTCGAGTCTGGCAAGTACCGTTTGTACTCGAAGAAGGTGGACCCGCGGACCGGGCGGCGCCGTAACCTCGGAACATTCGCCACCCGGGCCGCAGCCGAGAAGCACGAGCGAGCCGTGCAGTTCTTCAAACGCCAGGGCTGACGCTCTCTGCAGATGCCGCCGTTCACGTAGATCGGGTGCGATGAACGATCAGGCGCGGCACGTCCAGCGGGTGTACTTGATCCTGCTGCTCCTTCACACGCTCGCTGCCTCGTTCATCTGGGGTATCAACACGCTCTTCCTGCTCGATGCGGGTTTGAGCAACGCGCAGGCATTTTCGGCCAACGCGTTCTTCACGGCGGGCTCCGTCCTCTTCGAGATCCCCACGGGTGTGACGGCGGACGTTCGCGGCCGCCGCTTCTCATATCTCCTTGGCACGCTGACGCTGACACTGTCCACGCTTCTCTATCTCCTGATGTGGCGCATCACCGCGCCGTTCTGGGCGTGGGCACTTTCGTCAATGCTCCTCGGCCTCGGCTTCACGTTCTTTTCGGGTGCCGTTCAGGCCTGGCTCGTCGACGCGTTGACGGCGAGCGGATTCGAAGGCCATCTCGATGCCGTCTTTGCGAAAGGCGAGATCGTAGAGGGCGTTGCCATGCTCACGGGATCGGTCGCCGGCGGCTATCTGGCTCAGGCGACGAACCTCGCCGTACCGTACGTCATCCGCGTGATCGTGCTGGCGCTGACGTTCCTCTTCGCGTTTCTGCTCATGCACGACATCGGCTTCACGCGGAAGAATGCGGAGAGTCCGCTTCGGGAAGTAAAAAGGGTGCTGGCGGGCTCCATCGCGTATGGGCTGGGATATGCGCCCGTTCGATGGGTGATGCTGGCCAGCGCATTCACCGATGGCGTATCGATTTACGCCTTCTATGCGATGCAGCCTTACTTGCTGCAACTGTACGGTGACCCGAACGCGTACGGGATTGCCGGCCTGGCAGCGGCCATCGTCGGCGGCGCGCAGATTGGTGGCGGTCTCCTCGTGCCACGCCTCCGCCGCATCTTCACACGGCGCACCTCGGTGTTGTTGATGGCGACGATGATCAGTGCCGTCGTCCTCGCCGCCGTTGCTCTCATGCCACGGTTCTGGAACGCGATTCTGCTCCTCGCAGTATGGGGGCTCGTCTTCGCGACGGTGATGCCCGTGCGTCAGGCATTCGTCAATCAGCTGATTCCGTCGGAACAGCGTGCAACCGTGTTGTCGTTCGACTCGCTCATGGGCTCTGCCGGGGGAGTCGCCTTTCAACCAGTCCTCGGGAGGGTCGCCGACGCGTGGGGATACCCCGTGTCGTACCTGTGGTGCGCTGCGATCCAGGCAGTCGCAGTTCCGCTGATGTTTCTGGCGCGGCGAGAGCGGGCGCCTTCGGATCCCATTCGCGCAGAAGAGTCTCAGTGAAGAGCGGAGACGAACGAGCGGCCGGCGCGTGCTTCCTGCACCGCGACATTGAGGTCCGAGGCCAGACGAAGCTTTACGACGTAACCGGTGCCCCCGGCCTGTCTGGCGGCGAGGACGAAATCTTCGTCGTCGTGAACTGTAAGGAACACGACCGCCGACGTCACGCCCTCTTCGCGGAGATTGGCTGCAACCTCGAGACCCGACATGCCCGGCATCGAGATGTCGAGCACGATGACGTCCGGCATCAATGCCCTGGCGGCGTTCATGGCTGCCGTTCCGTTATTAACTGCCCCGACAATCACACAATTCGGTGACAGCACGGCAGTCGCGCGGGCAAGCATCGCGTCACTGTCGTCAACGAGCAGGACGCGCGTTGGTTGCGATGACAAGGTATCCACGTGCCGGCTCCGGCCAAGAGCATTGATCGTGCCAGTAGAAGTATGTGAAATCGGTGTGACTTTATGGCATCAAACGGCAAGCGTGCCCGCGTCTTTCACGATGGACAACGGGACTCTGGCCTCGAGCGCGGTCCCCGCGCCGCGCTGCGATCGAATTTCGAACGTGCCGCCGAGGGCCTCCAGGCGTTCAGCGATGCTGATCAGTCCGAGGCCTTTGCCCTTCGCCGCGTCGAGGTCGAATCCGACTCCATCGTCAGCGATCGTCAGCCTCAGTTCTTTCGCGGAGCAACCGAGGTGGACCTTGATGGCATGCGCGTGACTGTATTTCAGCGCATTGTGGAGCGCTTCCTGGACGACCCGGAACACGCACAACGTGACGTCGGGTGGAAGCGTTTTCGGTACTGGGTCGTACGTGAGAGTAATCGGAAGATCAGCCTGTGTCAGCTCATCTTGCAGGTCACGAAGCGCCGAGACCAGGCCGATCAATCGCAGTTTCGTCGGATGCAGACGATGTGACAGGTCGCGCACACTCCTGATGATCTGTTCGACGCGAGACATCGCCTCTTGGGCAAGCGTCTTGGCCTGCCCGTCGCCCCGCAGCAGCGCGAGATCGATCACAAGCAGCGACATTTGCTGGGTGATGTCATCGTGCAACTCGCGCGCAATGCGCGATCGTTCCGCCTCCTGCGCGTGAAGCAGGCGCACTCCGAGGTCGCGAATACGGTCGTAACTCGAGCGCAGCTCTGATTGACTCGCCTGCAGTCCGGTTTCTGCGCGTCGCCGTCGCGCCCGCTGAATGAGCAGACCCGCAATCAGGCCCGACTGCACCAGCAGTACACCCAGCGCGCCAAGGATGTACAGCTTGTATCGATCCCAGGCGGACCGTTCTTGAAACCTGATCGTCACCCCGGCAGGGACGCGCGATTCAGGTATCTTCCACCGGCGTAACTGCCGCCAGTCGACCTGCCTGACGTTGAGATCACGCGACGAGATTGAGATGCTGTCAGCGCGCTCTCCGCCCAACACCCTGAGGGCGAGTTCTCCGATTGCCTGCGTCTCGACGGTCTGGCTCTTGAGGTTGCCTCCAACAATGCCGTGGTCCATCGTCGAATCCACCCAGCTGTATATGGGGGAATTGGAGACAGCGGCCAGACGATCGAGATACTCCAACGGATGAAAGTTTTGTCCTGTCCCATCACTGCTGACGAACAGGTAATAGACCATCGAATGCGCGGGCAATGTCGCCAGTCGCGATTCGAGCTCTGAGGTTGGGAGGCCCGTCAGGTACGTGATCGAGAGTGGAGCTTCGAGCGACTGCAACTGCGTCCGCATGGCCGCCAGCAACTGAGCGGCACCCTGCGTGCCGCTGACCACGAAGACGTGCTGCAGGTCGGGTTGCAGCATCGCCGCAAGTTCAACCGTCCCACGCATGTCGACGTGAGACAGTATTCCTGTGGAGTTGGCAACCCGCTGCGTCTCGGGAAAAGCTGTGAAATACACGATCGGTGTTTCGGGAAAAAACTCCGCGCGATTGGTGGCAGCGAACTCGAGTGCGACTTCGTCCATCGCGATGACGATGTCGAAACGCCGGCCCTGGTACTTCACCTTCACGAAGTCATGAAACCCGGCTCGATAATTCGGATTCGGAAACCTCACCCTGTCGATATATTCGGAGTAGTAGTCGACTTCGTTGTTCAGCCCCTTATCGAGAATGCGCGGTAGTTCCCTTTCGCCGACGACAGCGATCTGGGCGTCTCGTCTGGTTGAGTAGAGCACCAGCACCTGCTTCTGCTGCGCCGATGCCACGCTGGCGAGCCCGAGCTCCATCAGGACGACGAAACCCGGCAACAACCAGCGTCGCGACAGTCGTCTGAGTGGAGCAATCACAAGTCGATCTCAGCCGTCAGCTTGAAGAACCGCGGCGTCAGGATGGTCAGCGGCTGCAGCCACGACCCGTTCGGGACATACGTGCTGTTGTACGTGAGCACGGCGCTGGAGTTCAGCGTGTTGTAGACGTCGAGTGCGATGAGCGTCCGTGAGCGGCCGTGCTTCAGAATTTTGCCCACGCGGAAATCGAGCTGGTTGACGCGATCACCATACATGGATCCCGGCGCCACGAGATTGACGGTAACGTTTGCGGCGTTGCCCGAAAGGGGTCGCCCCAGCGACGGCGCGACTACCGAGTTCGGGGCGGCGTAATTGGCAGCCAGCATCGCGCCAGGCTTGCTCTGAAACGTCGCTGACACCTGGAGATCGACTTTCGGTACGACGTACGAGCTGAGACCCCGCAATTGCGTGAGCATGCCAGAGGGGACATGGCAGTACGGGCTGACGGGAGTCACCGCGGAGTTGCCGAGACCCGCGCCAAACGCACTCGTGCCAGTTGTTGCCGTCGAGAGCTCCGGCAGGTACGCGCGGACCTCGCAGCTGTCGGCAACGGTTTGCCCGGTGCTCGTCCCACCCACCAGCGTGAGGCCGTGCGCGAGTCGAACGTTGAGAGTCACGTCGAGGCCATTGAAGTATTGATACCACCGGCCATATGCCTCGGCGGTGGTGACGAGATTGTTGACCTCTCCGGCTTTTTCCGGGACGACGTCGAAGAGTCCCGAGACCGTGTAGCCTCCGCCCCCAGGCAATCGGGGATCGGTCGGCGCCACGATGCTGAACGGCGTCAGATCCGAGGGTTGCAGGGACAAGTTGTCCGCGACGAAGAACCCACGAAACCAGCGACGGCTGTATGTCACGTCAACGGACGACCGGCGTCCGATCTGCTGCTGAATCGAGATGCCGAGATTCCAGTCGGAGGGCCGGACTCCCCATCCTTGGAGAATCCCCGGATCGAAGTTGTTCGTCAAAACGGGCTTCCCGAAGTCGGTATTCGAGAGCACACCACAGAGATCGCCGCCATTCGCACGGCGATCCTGCGCAGCGGGATTCAGCAGATCGCAATCGGGTACCCAGTTGCGGTTGGCATCGGTCCAGGCTCGGGTCACCCCCGCCGTCCCGAACACCATTGTCGTCTGCGGCATACGCAGCGTCGGATTGGTGTTGGCGTAGTTGCCGTTGATACCGACGCCGTCGAGGTACTTGCCAACGCCGACTTTGATGGCCGTCTTGCCAGTTCCAAACACATCGTATCCCAGGCCGATTCTTGGCGTGATGTCGTTGTAGCTGTCCACGCCGCGCGTCTCCGGTACGACGATTGGCGTGGGCAGGAACCGCGACGGCCCTTCCTGCTGTTCAGGAAACCAGCTCCGTGCGCGATCGAATCGGACTGCACCCTGCAGCGTCAGACGACGATGCGTCCACTGTTCCTGGACGAACAGGCCATCCCAGCCCGCGCGCGCGTCGTTCACCCATGGCGAGATCGACTGCGTGAGCTGATTCGGCTCGCCGTTGTTAACGCGATACGTCAGGTTCTCGTTGTTGGTCATCCACGTCCGGTCGTCGGTCATCAACGTGTGCTGATAGCCGATCTTCAGGCTGTGGGCGCCCGTGACATAGGAGATCGATCCTTTCCACAGGTACGAACCCGTGTGCGCCACGCTGAAGTCCTGCGATCGATAAACCAGCCCGGGAATGTTGCCGTTGGCTGCGCAGCCGCTCGCGCACTGTTCGGCGATGCGAATGAGATCGCGCGTCGGATTCGGGTCGCGTTCGAAGTTGCCGACACCGAGATACGTGCCGCCATAGCCGGCTTCGAGGAAGAGCCGGTTCGTGACCGGCGCCGACCACGACACCTGGGTTACATCCAGCCGGCGACCAAGGACCCCCACGGCTTCGGGTGAAATCCGCTGCGGTTCCGCCAAGCCTGGCGTTGATCCCGTGCACGTTCGGCACAACGCTTGGGCGTCCCATGTGCCGCTGACTTTGTTGCGCGGTGTGACCTGCCATGTGACGCGACCGGTCGCGTTCTCGAAGATGCGATCGGAATATTCAGGACGACTCAAGTCAGGCACATACAGCCACTCGTTGGCGTTGCCGGCGTTGAGGTTGTAGTAGACGCCCGGGACATCTCTTGTGCTTCCGCCGATGTGCCCGTTCAGGAAGTACCACAAGCGATTCCTCACGATCGGACCACCGAAAGTACCCGACACGTCATAGACCTTGCTGAATGGCGTTGCCGCCATCACACCCTGCGCGGCCAACTCGGGCGTCACATTGTTGGATTGGAAATCGCTGCCGGTGCCGCTGGCGAACAGCGAGCCGCGCATCGTATTGCCGCCGCTTTTGGGCACGACGTTCATTACGAGCCCGGCAGTCTCCGATTCACCTGACACACTCGCCGTTGTGAACGTGACTTCCCGCGCTTGCCCGATATCGATCGTGTAGCTGGTCGCGGAGTTGCCGTTTGACGCGCTTCCCACATTCAATCCGTCCAGCAGCAGCCGCCCCTCGTTCGCGCGCCCGCCGTGAATCGGAAATGAGGTTGTGGACGTCCCCATGACCGTATCGTTCACGTTGGTGACGACTCCCGGAATCAGGACGAGTAGCGCGTTGTAGCTCCGGGCCGTCGGAATCGACTGGACGATCTCGCCGCTCAGCGTGACCTCTCGCCGCGCGCCGTAGACGTCCACCACCGGAGTCCCGCCGGCAACCGTGATCACGTCAGTGACACGCCCGATTTGAAGCGCTGCATCAACGGTCGCCGTGAGCGACCCCCTCAGCTCGATCCCTTCCTTCTGATGCGTCGTCCATCCGTCGAGGGCGAACTTTACGACGTAGGTGCCAGGTAGCAGATTCTCGATGCGGTACCGGCCCGCGTCATCGGTCACCGTGGTCCGCACCTTCTCGATGAGAGCCGGGCTGCTGGCTTCGACGAGGACGCCGCTGATGGGCAGGCCAAAAGGGTCACTGACTGACCCCGCAATGGCGGCCTGAGCGAATGCCGCTGTCGGGATGCCGACACCGGCTGCGAAAAGCACCACAAGGCTGATTGCTATTCGTGGCACGACAGATACACGGGGCCCTATTCCGCGATATATCACGGGAGAGTCAATTTTGTTCGTGCCCCCTCTTGCGGGACATCCGTGTTTTTACTGGATTCCGAGAACTAGTCGAAAATCAGAATACGAAGCGAACCTGGAATTGGACCATTCGCGGCGGATCTATCGGCGCGGGCGAAGGCAGCGCATCGGTAGCTGTCCCGACACTGACGAGTTGGCCGAAGATGGGATTCGCGGCGATGTTGGGCGTCGTTGGGTGCGATGCCACTGCCGTCTGGCTCGCTCGTGTTCGTCCCTTTGGAGCCGTAGGGAACTATGGGATCTTCTTCACATCGTCAGCCCGAATCATCGTCATGCCGTCTTTCTCGTACACCTCACCGGTCACCGAGACCGTGTGCGCGATGTGCGGCAGGATCCTGGCGTTGTTGTTTGCGACGATGCCACCAGCGAGTTGATAGACCTTTCCGTCGTTCGTCACGACGCCGGCCGGGTTGCCTTCCCACTTGATACAAGCGTGCGCGCACATGCGTCCGCTGTCGTGGTCGGCCCCCGTGTTCGCCGGGTTCCGCGAGTAGCACACCAGGCACACGACATGGCCTGTCACCGTCCGCGCTCCGGTCCCGCCCTGAGCCATCGTCCTCGCCGCAGTCACGCGATCGCACGCGGTCGTTGCGACGAGGGCCATCGCCATCAGCAGCACGAATTCAGCTCTCCCCACGTCGTCCCTCCTGTGCGGGAGTGTGAAGCGGTCTGACCTCTTCACACGGTGCCACTGTTGCTCAACCGAGCGGCCGCGGCTGTCCGAATGTCGCGAGCGTGCCGACGGCGTCGCCGATGTCTGTGACCTCTTTGAGATTGCCCCAGACCTTCCGGGCGCGATCGCGTTGTGCGTCTGGCACCTGCATGTAGGCGCACGCGCGATCGAACTTCTTGACGATCTCCTCGTCGGTCATACCCACGGTGCGACGGTAGTCTTCGGTGCGCGGATCACGGCTGCCGCCGAGGGTGTCCCAATACTTCGTTTCACCAGACGTCTTGCGAATCGTCAGACGTCCTGTGCCGAGCCCCCGCCAGCCGTTGACAGGACCCAGCGTCATCTTCGCCATCAACTCGCGCGCTTTTGGATCCAGCAGCTTTTCCTGCGTGAATGAATCGAGATAGACGTCGCCGTCCAGCAGACCTCGCGCGAGAAGGTAAGGCAGGCTGTGATCGCCCGTTTCACGATTGCGAGGGTCCCACTTGGGAGCCGATCCGACTTCCTGCCAGTTGTCGCTGGTCATGTCGTACTGAATCGATTCGATCTCATCGACGCGCGTCCACTTCCTGACTTCCGGCATCAGGACGAGAACGCCCTGTGACTGCGCGTCGGATGGAAAGCGCTTGCACCATGTCTGCTCGATGCACAACGACTTCTGGGCCGGCAAGGTGAATGGGCGGCCGGGGCCTTCTTCGGACCAGAGGCTGCCGCGGCCTTCGAACGGCTGCGGCGGCCCAGTCATCCCTTCGCGCGCCAGGAGCGCTGCCCACACACCGCACTTCGTTGCTTCTGCGCTGCGGACGCCCTTCCACATCGACAAGGCCCCGACGCCCTTGTTCAGCGCGACGTGCGGCACGAGCGCCATGCCGACGGCATTCGCGAGACGATCCTCGTCAAGTTTCATCAGCTTGCCGACGGCCATCGCCGCGGCGACTGATTCGCCGCCTGCGGCGACAGACTTCAACTCGTATCCGATGGTGATCGCCGTCATCACCTCGAGCCCGGTCGAGTGGAGGGCCTCACCGACAGCCAGCACGCCGGCAATGAGATCGCTGTTATGGCCGCCGGCCGCGTTGTCGTTGAAGTCGGTGTAGCGAATGAGGCAGCCGTTCGCGAATGCGGCGAGCTCCGGCGTGGTCGCGATCCCGTAACCCATCACGGTGCTCTTTAACGATCCTGGCGGCGACATTTTCGCGAGCCGCGCGCCAATGCGGCAGGGCTCCGCCTCGAAGCCGGCTACGAGCGCCGCCATGGTGTCGACCATCGTGCGGTTCACGGCGGCAACGACGGACGGCGTGAGATGGTCCGACGAGAACTCGCGGACGAACGACACGATTTTGCGAGTCGTGTCGTCCATCGGACCGTTGCCCCCGAGACGACCGTAGTCGTTGCGATATCCGGGCCCGGTGTGCGGGCGGAGTTCACCCAGCGGACGGCCCGAACCAGGCGCAGGTGAATCGCGCTGCGCAGCCGCGCCCTCCTGTGATGACGCACGTTCGGACGCCGTCGCCGTGAGCACCACACCGGCACCAATCTTCAGGAGGTCTCGACGCGCTAAGGGGCGTGTCATCGGCGGCTCCTTTCGGACCCGCCTGTGCTGAAGCTTCGGCGGGCACGCGCGACGCTACCACCAACTGCGGAAACGTCGCAACCGCGTGAAACGAATTCACTGCTTCGTTCACCACTTCGGCATTGGAGTTCGAAGTAGCTGGGCCATCCCGGCCCGCCAACGAAGAACGTGGAGTACTCGATCATGAAACTCGCAGCAATCGCAGGACAGCTCTTGGCCGTCGGAGGTTTTCTCGCCGTCTCGATTCCGACGCCGGTATTCGCGCAGACGGTGTCCGTGTGTGGGCCGGAAATCAAGGCGGAGGTCGCCAAAGCCTTGAGCGCCGTTGACGGCGCTGACGATGCGACCAAGGCAGGCGTGGAGAAGGAGTTGTACGCCAAATTTTCTTACTGCGTGCAAGACTCGGCGCTGGCGTCGGCGAGCTTCATTGCCGCCGCCCGTGAGTGCGGCGCGGCCGTCTCGAACCTTGGCAGCCTCTTCTTCGAGGAGATGAGCTGCGCTGGCTACGATCCACAGCGCCGGCAGTTTGCCGCACCGATCAAGATCAAGCAGACGTTTGGATTTGGTGGGACGCCGCTGCCGGGCAGCCGGGAGTACGTGCTTCACTGCGTCGCCGACCCCGCCGGAATTCTGCGGCCGGTTGGTCACGACAGCGTGCATCTGTCGGATGCGCTGCCCAATCAGGTGCCGACGTGGCAGTTCGCGGTGATCGCCAATGCGAACACAAACCTGACGCTCGTGCAGCCGATGAGCGGCCTGACCCGCCGCGCCCGGTCGATTCTCTCGTGGGGGTTCCCGCCGAACGGCGATTGCAACTTCCAACCGATTTGGGGAAATGCGCTGAACTATCGCATCCGCCTCGATCAGTAGCGTGTATGCCTGCACAGGCCGGGTCTTGCTCTGTAGACCCGGCATGAGCCCGGGGGAGCCATCGCCGGCTCCCGCGGCTCGTCGACTTAGCGTGCTTCCGTCAGGCGGATCGATTCGCCGATGCGGCGGAATGCCTCCTCGAAGTTCGCGGCATCCTTCTCGGGCACGATCGTCAGGTAATAGAACAGGCTGCCATCACTCAGGAACGTTGTGGTCACCACGAGGTGTTCCTGCCCGCCGAGCGGCGAGGGATTGATCAACGGTGTAACGAGGGCCGAGCGCTGTGAGATCCGAGTCGATTGTTGGTTGCCGGCGAGCTTGAGCTCGGGGTTGCTTTGCGCGACGGCCTGCAGCCAGGCATTCGTTGCTTGCTGCAGATCGCGGGTGGAGGCTTGCGCCACACCGAACTCGATCCCGTGACTGAAGATGGTCTGTCCATTCATCGGCCCGTAACCGTTCTGAGGAACGACCTTGATCGAGCTCTTCGATGCCAGGCTGGTCCAATCTGATGGAACGGATGCCTGAAAGATCTTTCCGCCGCTGAGGTCCTTGAACTGTGATGAAGGCCGCGGCACGGGCTGCCCAGGCGTTCCGACCGATTCAGCGGTTTCGCCACCCCCTGAATTCTTCGCCTTCCCCAGATCGGCCATCGACTTCGCCGGCGGCATGGCGGCGAACGCTTTCTTGATCGGCTCGAACTGGCTGGTGTCTGCAGCGCTTGTGATCTTCAGTTGAGCGGCTTCCGCATTGATGTACTGCGTCCGGTTCCCAGGGTTCGGGTGACTGCTCATCCACTGAGGCCCCGAGCCTCCACTGCTTGCCGCTTCCTTTTCGATCGTTTGAAACATGTGGGCGAGGTCACGGGGGTCATAGCCGGCCCGCGCCATGATCTGCGCGCCCAGCAGATCCGCCTGCTTCTCGTAGTCGCGGCTGTATCGAAGGAGCAGCGTGCCCAGTCCAAACTGGCTGCCTTGGGCGACCGCCGATCCGACGGCGCCACCCAAAGCCGCGCCACCCAGCGCGCCAGCGACCTGGCCAATCTGTAACCAGGGATTCGATGCTTTTGTCGCGTTGGCAGTGCCGTGGCGAAGAAGGACGTGCGACAGCTCGTGCGCCATCACGCCGACGACTTCCCCTTCAGTGGCGGCGGCATCGAACATCCCACGATGGACGAACATCGGCCCACCAGGGAGCGCGAAGGCATTGATCTCCTTCAAGTTCACCGGCGTGAACGAGTACTTGTAGACCGGATTCTTGAACTCGGATGGGGCGGCAGCGACGAGTCGATCACCGAGCGTGGTGAGATAGCTGGCAATACGCGTGTCCTCGATGATGGGATATTGCTGACGAACCTCGGCGGCCGCTTCGAGACCGAGCTTGACGTCCTGTTCGGGAGTGTACTTATTCTTCGGCATCTTGATAGGCGTCTGCGCCACGAGACCACTGACGGTCAGGCACACGAATATCAAGAGAGCCGCGGCACGCGATGACGAGGTCCGGGTCGCCATGTTTCCACTCCTTCACGGGCTGGCAGCGCCCGGCGTCAGCGGAGATCGCTGAGCGCGCGTACGCGCGTCGGCCAGGCACGACATGCCGTGGCTCGCGAGGCAGGATCCACCCGCCATCTTACGAATCCTTAGAAAAACTCAGCGGCGTTTTGCGCGTCGCTCTCGATCAGCACGAGTTGTACCGAACGAAGCTAGTCGGAGGGTGCCACCCGTCTGGCTGAAGCATACAGCTCTTCGGTGTGCTCGACACAGTTGTGGAATGAATGGGGCAATGAGCGAGTTGCGGCTTCTCTTTGAGACGTCGCGCCGTCGCTGCAAGCATGGCTGCTTATTCGACCGACTGGCCACCCAGTGCCCAACGCACCATTCGTTCATCGGCTGGTTTGGCAAACCGCCATTGCCGTTCCCGAACCAGGCGCTTGACGAATCTGGACAACTCGCGACAGTCGAAATAGCGAATTGCGCCGGCTTCAAGTACCGGAATCACCGCCAGTGTGCACTGGATGCAGCAATGGACGCCCTTCGGATAGCCGTGGTGAAAATGCGATCGCATGATGCGAAACGCAAGATCTCTTTCCACGCGCTCATAGAACTCAAATCTGCCAAATCTCTTGCCGAGTGCCTTCTGTCCCGCAACAAGCAAGGCGCTGCGAACGAACGTGCCGGCCGACGCCCCTGAGATCGAGAAGCCGGCGGGATGGCGAACGCTCGTCGGTAATTTCAATCTTGGAAACGAATCGAGTTGCCCAGGCGCGACGTCGCGCACAAACGAAACGTCCTCGGCAGGAAGGGGTGACCTCTCGCGCGCGCGATCCGCTACCAGCCAAAGAGTGTCGAAATTCATACTCTTCGCGCTCTATCCGATCGGTAGAAATGTCGGGCGCGACGGAAGTGGCCTCCAGCCGCGACGTCTAATACTGTGACCGCTGTCATGTCGAAGGAATGAGTGCGCGCTGTTATCCCATCGGCGCAGAATCGACGTCAAGAACGTTCTTCGACGGGTGCAAGTACCGGCTAGTCGAGCCCGCAGGGAGCGTTTACACTTGGCCGGCGGGTGGTGTTACCGAAATGAAGCTCCGACTGACGAGCGTGTGTCTCCTGTTGCTGGTAGGCGAAGCCATCTGTTCTGCGCAGAATTGGCCACAGTTCCGCGGCGAACACGCTGGCGTTGCCACCGATCGTCCCTCGTTGCCCGACATGTGGAGCGAGACGCAGAACGTTGCGTGGAAGATCGAGATTCCCGGCCGCGGCTGGAGCTCCCCTGTCGTCTGGGGTGATCACGTATTCGTCACAACGGCGGTGAATAGCCGCCAGCCGAAGCAGCCCCTGCTCAGGCCTGACGCCTATCGCGGCGCAAGCATGGGTGGAACGATGTCCCGCAGGGATCTGGTAACCGATACCGACGTTTTCCGGTGGATCCTCTACGACGTGGATGTCACGAGCGGTCGCGTCCGCTGGGAACGTGTGATTCACGAGGCTGTCCCGACTCGGCCGGTGCATATGAAGAACTCGTACGCGTCGGAGACGCCGGTCACGGACGGTCAGCGCGTGTACGTCTATCTTGGCTATGTCGGACTCTTCGCCTACGAGATGAACGGGACGCTCGCCTGGGCCAAACCGATGGACGCGAAGAGCACAGGCAACGAGGGCTACTTCTATGGCGGCGGCGCCTCTCCGGCGCTGCATGACGGCCGGATCTACATCGTGAACGACAACGAAGAAGGATCGTTTGCTGCGGCGTTCGACGCGCGCACCGGCGCCGAGCTCTGGCGTGTGGCGCGCGACGAGGAATCGAACTGGTCGACTCCCTATGTGTGGCAAAACGAGCTGCGCACAGAAGTGGTCACGGTCGGCTCGCGCAAAGTCCGGTCGTACGACGTGAACGGCCACGTGTTGTGGGAACTTGCCGTTGGCACGACGCTTCACACGCCGACGCCGTTTGGACGTAACGGACTTCTCTATGTGAGTTCGGGGTACTACAGCGATCCGCGGCGGCCGGTATTCGCGATACGGCCCGGCGCGTCGGGTGACATCTCCTTGAGGAATCAGCAGACCGCAAATGCGTTTGTCGTCTGGTCACAGCCGACCGCGTCCGCCACATACCCGTCCGCGATCGTTGTCGGCGATGAGTACTACACGCTGCTCGACCGCGGCTTCCTGACGGCCCACGACGCCAGAACGGGCAAGGAGATCTACGGAAGACAACGCCTGGCGCCGGACGCTGGCACGTTCACCGCCTCGCCTTGGTCGTACAACGGCAAGATCTTCGCCCTGAGTGAGGACGGCGACACATTCGTGATTCAGGCAGGACCGCAGTACAAACTGCTGGGCAGGAACAGCCTGAACGAAATGTCGCTCGCCTCGCCGGCCGTCGCCGGCGATAGCGTCTTCATTCGCACTGCGACGAGGCTCTATCGAATTGCGAATCCGGCTCCCTGAACGCTACCGAAACTGCTCCATCATCCAGAGTTCCTGAAGTGGCGTGCCGGTCGTAAACGCGAGCGCCGAGCCCAACGGGCTGATCGCCACGGGATTGATCTGTGTCGCTCCGTTGATCTACGAAATTGAAACGGGCCGACGAACGCACTCGATTGCCGACGGCTCTGCGGAAGCGCATGCATGAACGGCACGCAACGGGACGCTGACCGCCCCACGATCTCGGTTGTGATTCCGACACGTAACCGGCGCCGGTTGCTGACGCTCGCGCTCGCCAGCGTGCTCGATCAACAAGGCGTGTGGCTCGAGGTGATTGTGGTCGACGAGGCGTCGACAGATGACACCGTCGAGATGGTCCGCTCGATCGCCGATCCACGTGTGCGCCTGGTTCGGCATGAAGTCCCACTGGGAAAAAGTGCCGCCAGAAACCGCGGGATCGCCGAGTCCATCGGAGACTGGATCGCGTTTCTCGACGATGACGATCTCTGGGCGCCGGACAAACTGCGGCTGCAGCTCCAGGCTCTACGAGCAGAGCGACGAGCCTGGGCCTACACAGGCGCGGTGAACATGACCGACGATCATCGCGTTCTCGGCGGCGCGCCTCCGCGGGCACCGGAGGAGATAGTGCGCTCGCTGCAACGAGTCAATGGCGTTCCAGGCGGCTGTTCGTCGGTCCTGGTCAGGAAGGACGCGTTACCGGCAGACGGCTTTGACGGACGATATCAGCTGTGTGAAGACTGGGACCTCTGGATTCGGCTGTCGCGCACCGGTCTTCCTGCCTGTGTCCCGCACCCGCTCGTCGGCTACCGCGTGCACAGTGGAAATTCGTCCATGGACACCGCCAGGTTTCTCACGGAGCTCGACATGATCGAGAAACAGTACGGCGGGCCGGTCGATCGCGTCGTGTTCTATCGCCACCTGGCTCGTGTCTGCCTGAGGATGAACCGCCAGTGGCCGGCGTTCGGTTTCTACCTTCGCGCGGCGGCCCGTGATCCGGGTTCCTACTTGATTCGGGGGTTTGCATCCGATGCAGGTGGGGTCGTTCGATCTTTTGCCGATCGGCTCCGGCAACGATTCGGCTGGCGGAGGCGCTCCTCGTATGAAACGCCAACGCACCGAGACACGCTGTGGAAAGAGGAGGCCCGCGTCTGGCTCGAGCAGTTCGTCCGGCGCCACTCTCCCTGAGGACCTTGGGACTCTCAGGATGCGTTTTTCAGCGTCTTGTCAGGCAACGGGCGTTCGGATCTATCGTCGGGAAAGAGGAAGCGCCGAAGCTTGGCGCCGATGACTTCCAGCGAGAAGTCCCGCTCCATGCGCTGTCTGGCAACGTGACCAAGCTGCTGCGCCAATTGTGGCGCATCGAGCAAGCGCAGGAGGGCGTCGGCCAGCGCCGCCGAATCCTCGCAAGGGACGACAATTCCGCCGTCCTCTTCGCCGCGAGCGAGGACATCCGCAACGCCAGGAACGTCGGAGCCGACGACAGGCAGCCCACATGCCATTGCCTCCAGCAGCGCCACCGCAAATCCCTCACGCCGAGAGGGGATGGCGTACACGTCTGCCGCCAGGAGATACGACCATAGTTCCCGGCGTTCGAACACATACCGGTCGATCCACAGCATCCTGTCGGCCGAATCGATGCGACGTCGAATGACGTCGCGGTCGCGGCCGTCTCCCACCAGCAGGAGCCGAATGTCCGCGCCTGGCCGTCGTGCACAAATGCGATCCCAGGCGTCCAAAAGAGTATCGAGGCCTTTTTTCGAGATCTGGACGCGGCCGTGCCACGCAACGACACGCGTATCGCGCCCGATCCCGAGTTGGGCCCTGACGACGTGCCGATCGGATTGTTCCAGCGCCACGACGTCCACCGGATTCGGAATGGGACCGATTCTGTCGGACGGCACACCATACTGAGTCTGGACGCGGGCGATCTCGGCCTGGGATGGAATGATCAGGCCAGCGCAGCGCCGCACGCTTGCGCGGCGCAACGGCCGCTCGATCGGTGTTCTCGTCTGATTGCTTCCTTGATAGGTGGCAAACACCGGAATGCCCAGCGTGCGCCCGAAGAGCACGCACACATCGAATCGAGGGTGCTCGTATTCCTGGCACAGGATCGCGTCGCATCGCTCCTGGCGAAGGATGCGGGCGAGGCCGCGTAGAGGAGTCGCAGCGTACGACGTGACGCCAACCAGGGCCTCCGATTCGGGAAAGAACCGACGCTGCGCGTTCCGGAGTTTCCTGTGCAGGCGGGGTGACGGGAGGATCCACACGGTTGCGCCGGTATCGGCGTGCGTGAATCGTACGGGCGAGTCCACTCTCGCCGACATATACAGCAGCAGCGTCCGAACGCCTGACAGGCGCAGCGCCCGCACGTAGTTGAACAACCAGCCGCCGGTGAACTCATCACGAAAGGTGTCGAGAGATACACCGATCTTGTCGAAAAAATCTTCAAATCGGTCGCTGCCCGGAAGCAGACCGATCGTTCGCGTAGACGTGATCGCGTCGTCCGTTCGACTCATTGCGTGGCCCCGCCGCGACTCGGAGTCAGAAAGTGACACGCGACTCATTCACTGCCACGGCCGTCGACACTCTCACCGTCAACCAGGCGATCGATCCAGGCCTGGCCCTTACGTCTCCACGCTCGATGCTCCTCTGACAGCTGCGCCGAACCGCGGACAATTGGCCAGCGTAT
>JBKPNV010000008.1:0-9721 GCA_046732795.1 Acidobacteriota bacterium | reverse complement strand
GCGGCAAGTGTGCCGGTAACCTCGAGGAATCGACGAATGGGCTTCTCGACGGCTGTCGCGCTGTTGACGGCGACGGCTGGAACTCGTTCGCCTGCCGTCGATGATTCGCCTTTGACGCCTGTTCCGCAGCCGAGGGTGGCCGCAAGCAGGAAAGGCACGGTTATGTAGATCGTTCCGCGCATTATGTCAGGGACTCCGGAAATTCAGCTCGTGTGCACGACGTCCGATTGAGAAGCCGGGCGGAATGGCGGCAAGCGCTGCGCATGGGTTGGCGCCCCGGCCTGCAAACCAGCAATCGTTGTATCTATCGCGTCGAGGATCAAGTTGTCCGCATCCTCAGGCCTCAGCCGCTCCGAGAGGCGCAGTGCCGCGATTCCAAGGATCGGTGCCCAGATCAGGCGAAGGGCAACGTCCGCGTCAACTGTTGTCGGAAAAATGCCCCCATCGACGCAGCGCTGCATCTGCGCAAGCAGCCGGCCCTTCAGATCGCACATGAAAGCGAAGCGCTCGTACTCACGCCCGATTCGTGGCACCCGCCGGTCGAGGAAGACGAGCGCGAAGTACTGCGGCTGCAGTTTGCTGAACTCGTAAAAGCGCCATGCCGCCGCCCGAATGTCGTCGAGCGGGTTGTCGCTCGGTGTTTGCTGAAGCTGCGACGCGCCAAGCAGTCGAAAGCCTTCTTCTGCCAGTGCGAAGAAGATCTCGTCTTTGGATTTGAAGTAGCTATAGATGGCGCCGGGGCTGTACTCGACCTTCGCGGCAATATTGCGAATCGACACCTGTGCGTAGCCGTCGCTCACGAACAGCGAGAGCGCGGCGTCGAGAATCGCTCGGCGTATGGTGGCGCGCGCGTGTTGCTGGCGTTCTTCTCGGCTGAGAGGCTCTTCCTGGTTGCGTTCGGTAGAACTGAACATCGTTCAATATTCTAAACAATGTTCAATCGTTCCGCCACCCTGGGTCGAAAACACTGTTATTGGCGTCATATACTTCGAACATTCCGGCAGAAGGGAGCCGCCTCGTGTCAATCAGACCCGTCAAGCGCGTTGCGTTGTCTCAACCCACTCTCGAAGGCGCGGGGGTCAAGTTGCGCCGGGCGTTCGGCTTTGGCGACACCTCCGATTACGACCCATTCCTGCTCTTCGATGACTTCCGCAACGACAATCCCGACGAGTACCTCGCGGGCTTCCCGTGGCATCCGCATCGCGGAATCGAGACGATCACCTATGTCCTCGCCGGAACGGTTGAGCATGGTGACAGCCTGGGGAATCGCGGCAGTCTCGGCGCTGGCGACGTGCAGTGGATGACCGCAGGCAGCGGCATCCTTCACCAGGAAATGCCACAGGGCGATACGCAAGGACGCATGCACGGGTTCCAGTTATGGGCGAACCTGCCGTCGTCGCTCAAGATGACGGCGCCGCGCTATCAGGATGTGGCCGGCAAGGACGTACCCGAAGTGCTGGACGACGACGGAACGCGCGTCCGTGTGGTGTGCGGATCGTTCTGGGGAAAGAAGGGCCCCGTCGACGGGGTGGCCGCTGATCCGCGCTACATCGACGTGTCCATTCCTCCGGGTGTGCGCAAGCGTCTCCCCGTGGAGATGGGCCGGCACGGCTTTGCCTACGTCTTTGCGGGCTCGGGAAGGTTCCGGGATGCGTCAGCGCCTCGCGCCGTCCGCACCGACATCATTGGCGGCAGCGGCGACGCGACGCCCGACACGATCGGGAATCGATCGCTCGTTTTGTTCGACAGCGGCGACGAGATCACGGTGCAGGCGGGTGACGAAGGAATCAGGTTTCTGCTGGTGTCGGGCAAGCCGATCGAAGAGCCGGTTGCCTGGTACGGACCCATCGTCATGAACACTCGCGCGGAGCTTCAGCAGGCCTTCGACGAGCTGAATCGCGGGACCTTCATCAAGGAGAATGCGGGGAAGTAAAATACGCACCGCTTTTCCGAGTCCCTTCGCATGAGGAGCACGCCATGACCGAGCTCGATCGCCGCGGGTTTCTTGGCTTCAGCACGTTGGCAACCGCTGGTCTGCTGATCGACGGCCGGGCAAGCCTGGTCTGGGCGCAGGACATCCGCGGCCTCCCGGTCACCAAGGATGTGGCGACGACCGCGGGCCGAGTGCGAGGCGTGGTGCGTTTCGGCGTCAACCAGTTCTGGGGAGTGCCGTACGCCGCGTCCACCGAAGGTGCGAACCGGTTCATGCCGCCGGCGCCACACGCGCCGTGGACCGGCGTACGCGATTGCTTCCAGGTGGGCAACCGCGCTCCACAGGATCCCGATGGTCCGATCTCGGAAGTCTTTGCGCTCGATCGGCAGGAGCCGATGGGTGAGGACTGCCTGAACCTGAACGTCTTCACGCCGGCGCTGACTGGCAACAGACCCGTGATGGTGTGGCTGCACGGCGGCGGCTTTGCCGGCGGTTCTGGCAACTGGCTTTTGTACGAAGGCACGAACCTCGCGCGCAAGGAAGACGTCGTGATGGTGTCGGTGACCCATCGTCTCAATCTCTTCGGTTTTCTTCACCTTTCCAACTTCGACGCGGGAGAGAAATGGGCGCGCTCGAGCAACGTCGGCATGCAGGACATCGTTGCCGCGCTCGGATGGATCAAGAACAACATCGCGGCATTCGGCGGGAATCCTGGCAACGTCACCGTGTTTGGCCAGTCTGGCGGGGGCAGCAAAGTGACGACCCTGATGGCGATGCCCGCTGCGAAAGGCCTGTTTCATCGGGCGATCGCGATGAGCGGCGCGCAGGTGCGAGGGGCCGAACGCGGAGCCGCGACGCGGGCGGCAGAGCAGTACCTGACGAAGCTGGAGCTGACGCCGAAGCAGCTCGATCGGCTTCAGCAGATGCCATGGAAACAACTGCAGGAGGCGTTCTTCAGCGAGCCACGCATACAGGGGCTGGCGGGTGGCCCTGTCGTCGATGGGGGCTCGTTGCCGCGCGATCAGTGGTCGCCTGATGCGCCTGCGGTGTCGGCGGATGTGCCGTTGATGATGGGATCGACCGAGACGGAGGATGCGTGGAATGATCCGCCGCCCCCGCTCGTCATGTCCGAGGACGAGATGCTCACGCGAGTTCGTCGCATCGTCCGAAACGACGAGTCAAAGGCGCGCGAAATGATCGCCTTATATCGCAAGACCCATCAGGGCATCACCAACACGGACGTCTATTTGATCATGAACGCCGACAACACGCGCCGCGCCAACGCGCAGCTCCTCAACGAGCTCAAGACCGCGCAAGGTAAGGCGCCGGCCTATCTTTACTTCTTCAATTGGCGCTCACCTGTCCACAACGGTCAGATGAAGGCATATCACACGCTCGATATCCCGTTCGCGCTCTATAACATCGATCAGGCGGCGTCGATGACGGGGGCCATGCAGGATCGTTACGCCCTCGCCCACCGAATGAGCGCGGCGTTCGCGTCGTTCGCGCGGAGTGGAAATCCGAACCATGCCGACCTGCCGATGTGGCCGGCCTTCAATCCACGCGACTATCCGACAATGATCTTTGGAACCGACTGCAAGGTCGTCAACGATCCGAATCGGCAGGAACGCCTGGCGCTGAAGGCGATTCGAGACGGCGCGACGTCGACGGCGGGATGAGTAAGCTGGATTGGGCGCGCGCGGTCGACTGGGTGTAGCGTCCGGCTTCAGCCGGACCTACTTTTTCGCCTCCGGCGGGACGATCATCACGATGGTCGGGAAGCGCTGGGGCTGACCCTTGGCTACGGGGTTCAGATAACCCTGCGATCCGCCCCAGGTCCAATCCTTCACGGTGACCCCCGGCGGAAACGCCATCGTCTCCTCGCGGAAGCGCCCTACCTCGAACATGTGCGTCGGCGGCTCTTTGAAGACCAGTGAACCGCGTTCGTCAAGCTGTGTGCGGTAATAGGTCACGACATCCGCAAACGGAGCACTGGCACCGTAGATGTAATACCGCTGGCCGCGCCCCGCATCGTACGACGCCAGGAACTGGGCCGCCGGATAAATTGGAAAACCGACCTCGCTCGCCGATGGTGCCGTTACTGCCGGTTGTGGCGGCGCGGATCGCGGCGGAGCCGCCGGTGACTGAGCGGCGGGAGGCGCGGGCGTCGCCGTCGATGGGGGCGGCGTGGGTTGCGCGGGCTTCGGCGGCGGCTGCGTATTTCCTGGTCGTGGAAACGGTTGCGGCGTTTGCGCCAGAAGTTGCGCCGACATCAGAACCGCCGCCAGACATGCCGCAAAGTGTCGTCCCACTCTACTCATTATAGAGACGTTGCCGCCGGTCGTTCCCCTCTGTCGGGCTTTTGTCGTCATGTGACCTCGGAATGGCAACGTTGGCCGTAATTCCGACACTTGAGCGCGGCAGCCAGGCTGCGTTCGGCCTCTGCCCGCTGGATCGCATCTTGCCAAGTACGCATACAAGCCTGAGGTTCTCACCGATGGCTTGGAGGAACGCGCCATGGAAGACTTCGACATAGCGCCGAGCAAAATCGGCGAGTCAGCACAGCGGGTTGTCGACCGCGCGATTGAGGAATCCCGGCGCAGGGACCATGCGCAGGTGACCAACGAGCACGTCTTCCTTGCGTTCGCTCAAGTCGAATGGGACACGTTCTCTCAGGTCATGACGGAACTCGCCCTGAATCCGCATGAGATCATGCACGCCCTCGAGGGCTACCTCGACTCGTTGCGCAAGACATCAGTTCGCGACCTTCGCGTGGCGCCGGCGACAAAGCTCGTGTTGAAACTTGCATTTCATCAGGCAAGCCGCGGCGGCCGCCAGACCATCGAGTCGGGTGATCTCTTCTCGGCCATTTTCGAAGAGAGCCAGGGCATTCCCGTCGCCATCATCCGTCGCCATGGGGTCGAGCCGGAGGTGCTGGTTTCGCGAATCACGTCCCGAATGCGGGAGAACGAGCTGCGCGAGGAGCATCTCCGCAAGCGATTCGAGCTGCCGCCATTCCTCAAGAACTTTGCGACCAACCTGAATCTGCTGGCACGCCAGGACAAGGTGGCGCCGGTCTACGGACGCGATGCAGAAATCCAGCAGGTGCTGGAAATTCTCTGCCATCGCGAGCGGTCGAACTCGGTGATGTTGATCGGTGAGCCGGGTGTCGGCAAAACCGCGATCGTCGAAGGACTGGCGCGCCGGATCGAGTTCGAGCCTGACTCCGTGCCGGTACGTCTGCGCGACTGCCAGGTGGTCAACCTGCAGATGAACACCATGGTCGCCGGGACCATGCTCCGCGGAATGTTCGAGGATCGAATCCAGAACGTGATCCGCGAGATCAAGGAGCGGCCCAACCTGATTCTATTCATCGACGAAGCACACACAATGGTTGGCGCGGGGTCGGCCCTCGGCGCTCCATCCGATGCCGCGAACGTCTTCAAGTCGGTGCTTGCCCGGGGCGAAGTGCGCATCATCGGTGCGACCACGCTCAGCGAGTACAAGGAATACATCCAGGAAGACGAGGCGCTGTCGCGGCGGTTCCGCACCGTGACGGTATGTGAACCAACCGTTGAAGAAACGCGTCGCATTCTTTACAACGTCAGGCCCCGCCTCGAGCGCAATTATTCCGTGCGGCTCATGGACGATGCGATCGAGACGGCCCTCGAGATGTCTCCGCGATACCAGCGGCATCTGCACATGCCCGACAAGGTGATCGGATGGCTCGATACCGCCGCCGTGCGGGCTGAAATCGATCGCCGCTGGGAAGTCACGGGCACTGACGTCGTGGACGTGATCTCCAACGCCGCGCAGATCCCCAGAGACATGGTGTTCCGCGATGTGGGCGATCGATTCAAGGACGTCGAGCATCGCCTGGGCAAGCGCGTGATCGGTCAGAAGAAGGCGGTCCAGGCGCTTGCGCATCGCCTGGTGATGAACAAGGGGCCGCTCAAAGATGGCTTCGATCGCCCTGACGGTGTCCTGCTGTTCCTGGGGCCGACGGGCGTCGGCAAGACCGAGCTCGCCAAAGCCGCCGCGGAGTTCCTCTTCGGCGACGAGAAGAAGATGATTCGCATCGACATGTCCGAATATCAGGACGGCGGCATGTCGGTGGACAAGTTGATCGGCATGCCCCGAGGAATTGTCGGCAGTCAGCGGGGCGGCATTCTGACGAATCAGTTGAAGGACAACCCCTGCTCGGTCGTCCTGCTCGACGAAATCGAAAAGGCCAGCCCGAGTCTGCTGAATCTGTTCCTCCAGGCGTTCGACGAAGGCTGGTTGACGGACGGGCGCGGCAAGCGTGTCTACCTCTCCGACGCCATCGTGATCATGACGTCGAACGCCGGCTCCGAGCACTTTCGGAAGCTGCAAAGCCCCCTGGGATTCAGGTCCGGTCAGGACACGATGGGCCAGGTGCAGTCCGAGATCTCACGCGAGCTGGAGCGGCGATTCCCACCGGAGTTCCGCAATCGTATCGATCAGGTCGTCGTTTTCGAACCGCTGACGAAGGACGAAGTCCGCCAGATCGCACTCAAGTACATCGAACAGGTCACGAGCTCGCTGCGCCGCTGGAACAAGATGCTTCACGTCGAGCCAGATGCGCTCGAGAAGCTCGTTTCGGACGGATACAGCATGGCATACGGCGCCCGCTTCCTGAAGCGTGTCATTGACGATCAGATCAAGTTGCCACTCAGCCAGCACTGGAAAGAGGCGAACACGTTCCGCGCCGTCCTGAGAGACAGCCAGATCGCGGTCGAAGCGGTCGGTCCGCGGCTCATCGCGGCGGAGGATGAGGCGATTGCGGTGTAAAGACTCCGGGTGTGATTTTCGCGAAGGACGACGCGCAGAAAATCACACCCGGTTTCCTAGCACGCCGTACTTGTCCTTTAACACTCCGATCGCGTTCGTGACCTCGTCGCGGTAACCCTTCGGCGGGTACTTGCTCGTGTACAGCCGCTCGTAGGCTTGGACGAGACCAGGGTGCTCCTGCGCCAGCCAGCGCATGAAGTGGTCGCGTGTGCCGTCCTGCAGATACATGACGTTGCAGCCGATGAAGCGCGCGCCGTGGTCGGCAATCGCTTTCACCGTGCGCTCGAGGAGCGCCGGCTTCGAGGAAATACCGGGGACGATCGGATTCATCAACACGCCGGCGCGGATCCCACTGTCCACGAGCTCTCTGACGGCGCGAAGCCGCTGACTCGGAGGAGCGGTGCCTGGCTCGAGTTCGCGCCAGACGTGCTCATCGACACAGGGCACACTGATGCAGACGCTGACGTCGGTCTTCGCCGACAAATCGATGAGGATGTCTTTGTCGCGCACCACCATCGGCCCCTTCGTCACGAGACCGATCGGCGTGCCGAACTCGTAAAACACTTCGAGTGCGCCGCGTGTGAGTTTGTAAAAACCTTCGATTGGCTGGTAGCAATCGGTCGCGGTACCAACGGCGACGGTCTCGTTGGCCCATCCCGGTTTCTGAAGCTCGCGTCGCAGTACCGGCACCAGGTTCGTTTTCACGAAGATGATGGACGCGAACTCGTCATCCGAGTCGAGCTCGAATTGCGTGTGGTAGCGACGGGCGTAGCAGTAATGGCACCCATGCGTGCACCCGCGGTAGGGATTCAAGGTCCAGTTGAAGGGCATGCCCTTGACCGCGTTGAGCGCGGACCGGCAACGAATCTCCTGATAGCGCGCCGCATCGGCACGCCGCGTCGCTTCGGTCAAAGCATCGGCGCCTCCGGCTTTCACACGGTCCGCGATCTGGCGCGAGGTTGGTTTCGAAGTGCCGAGGTCGAACAGGAGTGGGGCGATTTCCATGCAATTTTGCCGACCTTCGTCTGATATTCGCCACAGATTATCAGACGCGGCGACGCTTTGCACGTGCTCTCGTAGAGAGCAGTCCTAAGACTCGCCTCTCGCTGAAACCTCTTCTGCCCGAACCGCTTCCCGCCAGTAGTCGAGCAGATGGTCGAGCATCGACTCGAATGAGATCTCAGGCTGCCAGCCGGTCTGCTCACGCAGGCGGTCCGTGTTGGCGATGACGGCCATGTTCTCGATCGGACGAAGTCGCGTGGGATCCGTTTGGACGCGGACCTGAATCCGTGATCGCGCACAAAGCGCGTCCAGCAACGACTGAATACTTCGACCGGTGCCTGATCCCACGTTGTAGATCTCGCCAGCCTTGCCGCGTTCCATCAGCGAGGTGTAGGCGCGCACCATGTCGCGCACGTCGAGGAAGTCGCGAAGTGCCTGCAGGTTGCCCACTCGCAGGACGGGCTCGACCCGACCCGCCTCGATGAGGGCTATCTGACGAGCCATGCTCGGGGCGACGAACGTCGGAGACTGGCGCGGGCCGGTGTGATTGAAGGCCCGCACCATGACGATCTCCAGGCCGTCCTCGCCGGCTGTCCGCAGCGCCAGTTGTTCCTGCGCCAGTTTGCTCAGCGCGTACGGATTGGTCGGCGTCAGAGGGTCACTCTCCTTGAGAGGGCTCTCGGAAGGCGCGTATACCGTTGCCGACCCCGCGACGAGCACGCGGCAGCGGAGGCCCGCATGCCGCATTGCGTCGAAGAGATGAGCCGTGGCCAGAACATTGCCGGCGAGCGCTGTCGTGCTGTCGCGCCACGACTCGGCGACCTGCGGCGAACCGGCAAGGTGAAAGATCGTCGCCGGGCGAAGCCTCGCGATCTCACGCTGCACGCTGTCGCGGTCGAGCAGATCGATTGCTGTCCATTCCGCGAGGCGGGCAAGCTCGGGCCGCGGAACGGAGCGGCCCCATCCTGCGACTCGCTCGGTGCCCGCCAGCAACTCGACGAGATGGCTGCCCGCGAAGCCGCTCGCGCCGGTGATCAGGACTGGGCCGGGCAGGGTCACTTACCGCTTTTCGTATTGCGCCTGGTAGTACGCTTTGAACGCGGGATCGCGCTCCTTGATCGGACGCCACCACCATTCGTTCTGTCGGTACCACGTGACCGCATCTCGCAGCCCGGCCTCGAACGGCACCTGGGGTGTCCAGCCGACGCCACGCAGCTTCGCGGTATCGAGACAGTAGCGTCGATCGTGCCCCGGCCGATCGACGACCGGCTTGATCAGCGATCGTGGTTTGCCGAGCGCGTCGAGGATGCGGTGGGTAAGGTCGATGTTCATGACATCGTTGCCGCCGCCGATGTTGTACACCTCTCCGTCGCTGGCGCGATCGATGAGCAGATCGACCGCGCGACAGTGATCGAGCACGTGCAGCCAGTCTCGAACGTTCTTGCCGTCGCCGTAGAGCGGCACCGGAATGTCGTCGATGGCGTTCGTCACGAAGAGCGGGATCACCTTTTCGGGGAATTGATAGGGCCCGTAGTTGTTCGACGCGCGTGTGATGATCACCGGCAGGTGGTACGTGGCCCAATAGCTGTAGGCGAGTCGATCCGCCCCTGCCTTGCTGGCCGCGTACGGATTCCGTGGCTTGAGCTCGTCTGTCTCGGCGCTCGCGCCGGTCGGCACGCTGCCATACACCTCGTCGGTCGAAATCTGCACGAAGCGCTTGAGACTCTTCGCGCGGCGAGCGGCTTCGAGCAGGACGAAGGTGCCCTCGACGTCGGTCCGGATGAAGTCCCCGGCGCCCATGATCGACCGATCCACGTGCGTTTCGGCCGCGAAGTGCACGACGATCTCTGACTGCTCGACGAGGGGTGCGCTGACATCTGCGTCCGCGATGTCGCCATGCACGAACACGTGGCGCGGGTTGTCCATCACGTCGTGCAGGTTCTCGCGACGTCCCGCGTACGTGAGCTTGTCGAG
>JBKPNV010000007.1:0-13124 GCA_046732795.1 Acidobacteriota bacterium | reverse complement strand
GACGGATCGAAAGTGCTCTTCACCGACGAGTGGGGTGGTGGTACACGACCGCGCTGCCGTTACACCGACCCGGCGACATGGGGCGCTGACGCGGTCTTCGATGTCGTCGATCGCAAGCTGCGGTTTGCCGGCTACTACAAGATGCCCGCGGCCCAGACCGAGCAGGAAAACTGCGTCGCGCACAACGGGTCGCTGATTCCGGTGCCGGGGCGCGACATCATGGTGCAGGCGTGGTACCAGGGCGGGATCTCGGTCTTCGATTTCACAGACCCGTCTGCGCCGGTGGAGATCGCGTTCTTCGATCGCGGCCCCCTCGATCCAAAGGACTTGATCCTCGGCGGCTATTGGTCAGCCTACTGGTACAACGGCCACATCTACGGCTCGGAGATCGCCCGGGGCATCGACGTCTTCGCGCTGACGCCGAGCGAGTTCCTCTCGAAGAACGAAATCGACGCGGCGATCCTCGCCAGCGTTGGGGAGCTCAACGTCCAAGAGCAACGTCGTGTGAGCTGGCCACCCAGTTCGGTCGTGGCGCTCGCCTATGTCGATCAGCTCACGCGCAGCGGCGGTATCTCCGCCGCGCGAGCCGACGCGATCCGCACGACGCTGGAGCGCGTCGATCGCTTGCGTAACGCGCGTCAGCGTGGCGCGGCCGCCACGCTGACGGAGCTCGAGACGCTGACGACACAAGTCGACGGCGATGCTCGTGCATCCAGCGGCCGCGATGCCGCCCGCCTGCGCGCGCTGGTCGAGGCGCTGCGCATGCGCGGACAACGATTGCGCTGACTCACTCAGGTTGTTCGACCTCCTCGAGGAAGAGGACCTCGAGCGGCATCCGGCAGAGCTCCCGGTCGGACGACATGCCTTCGCCGACGACGAACCGACAGACTCCGTTGGCGTCGAGCGTCACGATGGCTGTGAAGTCGTCGGGGGTGTGTTCGGGCATGAGCTCCTCTCGATGATCAAAGCGAATTCCTCACCGTCCGCAATAGCCCCCACAGTGACGCCGATCCCTCCGGCGGTACCGTCGGCGGAATCAGACGTGGCCCCAGCACCGCCGCCGCGCTCCACGACTGCACGATCAGCCGATCGGGCCACGACAGATCACCGTGAATGACCGCGTGCTGAATCGCGGCCAGCAGCGTCTCCGCGCTGCGCACGAACGTTTCGGCCGTGTCCTCTTCGTAGCCCCAGATAATGATTCCAAAACGGGCGTGCGACGCTCGACAGCAATCCGCAACCCGGGCGACGTCTGCCTGCAGAGTCTTCAGAGGTGCTGCCCGCTTCGACGACAGATAGTCGATGTCAATGTGAAAGAACGCCGGCGCGAACGATTCGATGGTTGCGCACAGTGTATCCACCCCGATCGTGGGATACGGCTCGATCAGTCCGAACTCGATGCCCGGCTCATGGTCGTGCACCAGCCGTTGGACCTCGGCGAGATGCGCGACGATCTGCTCGAATGACCACGCGGGCTGCCGGATATTGAATCCCGCGTTCCACGGCTCGTCGAATGAGACCGCATGAATCTCACACCCGAGTGCGCGTGCGACGCGCGCCGACTCCGCGATGCGATTGGCATAGACCAGCGGATCGGCGGACCACTCCTTGAGCCCGGGCGATTCGACGATGAGCGGGAGGCCATGTGAAGCGGTCATCCGCAGGATGCCCCATTCCCTGAAGGCGCGCCACGTGTTCCAGCCCTGAGGCGGCAGGGCGCTGCGTGGCAGACCGAGCGGCGGCATCGGACCGTCGAGTAATTGATCCTGATAGAGCTGCAGTGCGTCGCAATCGTTCGCGAGCATCGCGAACGTCGCCGGATCGGCGAGCGACTTCCAATCCGGTGCGCCAGGTGTCGGACAGAACCACAACTCTGGACGCGGGCTCGCGCCCGGGCCGGGCTTGAGCTTCGGGTCTCGCCTGCGGCGAAACAAGAGGACGTCGACGAGTCCGGCCACGAACTGATTCTTGCCTGAATCGCTCCGTCGTAAAGGAAGCGAGGGGCGCAGCGTAAACCGTCGCCGTTCTCTGCGTTATCTGTCTTCTCTGCGCGCTCTGGTCCCCCGCGGTCCGATCCGGTTCAGCACCTTGGTTGATATCCTAGTGGGCTGCAGATGGCAACGCGCTTCACTGCTGCCACGACACGCACGGCCACCGCGGCGGCGACGCACCCCCGCCAGAATCTGTTGCAGATCGCGCAGGTGATCGGCAGCCCGGAGACACAACTGAAGTACCGGATCGAACGCCTGCTCGGGCAGGGTGGGTTCGGTCAGGCGTATCTGGCGCGACGGCTCGGCCGATCCACGCTCGTGCCCGACATTGTGTGCATCAAGGTGAGTCGACGCATCGATGGGTGGCTGCGCGAAGCGTACTTCGGCCAACTGCTCGACGGCCATGCGCGCGCCATCCGCGTGTTCGACACCTTTCCCCTGATCCATCACGACGGAGCGGTGACGTATTGCCTCGCCCTCGAATACGCGCCTCACGGCGATCTCAGCGCGTTTCTCAAACGGCACGATCGCCCGTGGACTGAATCGACCACGCGCCGGGAAATTGCAGGCGTCCTCGAAGTGCTTGGCAAGCTGCATCGCGGCCAGCTGCTGCACCGCGATCTCACGCCGATGAACGTGTTCGTGTGCGATGGCCATCGCCTCAAGCTGGGTGATTTCGGCATCGTCCGGCAACAGAGCGATCGGCGAGGCATCACCGCGCGGACGATGAATACGCTGACGGCGCCAAGTGAATTCCTCGCCGGCGCGGCGCCCAAGTGGCAGGCGCGCGACGATGTGTATCAGGTCGGTCAGTTGCTGGCGATGCTCGTCAAGGGGGATGCGACGGCGCGAATCAGGACCTCTGACGTGCGGGCCCTGGCGTGCAGCGATCATCTGAAAGAAATCATCTACCGCTGCATCGGCGAACGACGGAAGCGCTACGAGAGCGCCGACGAATTGATCGCCGCATTGCGCACGCGTCCGGCATCGCTGCGGGTCGGCGTGCGTCGCTCGCTGAACGGCGTGCACCTGACGTTCACCGGCATCCTGAGCAAGCGCCGCAGTGAGGCGGCGGCTGCCGCGCGGAAAGCGGGGGCCATCGTCCACAGCGGTCCGACCGGCGAGACGACGGTGGTCGTTCGCGGGCGGCCGAATCCGCTGCAGGCGGCCGGACGCGACGGCGGGTTGAAGCTGATGGACATCAAGCGCCTGCGCGCCAAGGGTCACAAGATTACGCTGATCAACGAGACGCAGTTCTGGCGGCTGGTCAAACTGTGAAGGGGTCAGACCCCCGCACACTTTTTTACGCTGCTACTGAACTGTCTGCGTCGTGATCTCTTCGGGACGCTGAATGACGGCCGGATCCATCCAGAGCACCTCCCAGTGGTGACCGTCGAGATCGTAGAAGCTCGAACCATACATGAAGCCATGATCCTGTGGATCCATCGCCGGCCGTCCGCCTGCGGCCAGCGCCTTCTTCACTAATTGATCGACCTCCGCCCTGCTTTCACACGAAAGCGCGAAGAGCCCTTCGGTCGCTGCGCTCGTGTCGCAGAGTGCCTGCTTCGTGAAGGTCCTGAAGAAGGGCTCGGCAAGCAGCATCACGAACGCTTCGTCGCTGATCACCATGCAGGCGCCCTGATCGTTGGTGAACTGCTTGTTGAACGTGAAGCCGAGCGTCGCAAAGAAGTGCATCGACTTCTTCAAGTCGCGCACCGCGAGGTTGACGAAGAGCTTGCGTGAGTTCGTGGCCATGATTTCGGTGGCTCCTTCCAATGCGGTTTGGAGGTATAGACGCCGACGGCGTGCCGAAATCATCGGTCCCCAAAAGGGTCACCGAGGCCGGGCGTTCACGATTCACTGCCTGACACCCTCCTTCTAGGCACTCAACCGCGGAGGCAATCCGAACAGCGGAAACAGCTTCTCGGTGTCGAGGAACGAATTCCACGACGCGATGCGATCGTCTTCGAGTTCGAGGACGATGAGCGCCCAGGGCGCGTGGCCGCCACCCGGGGCAGGCCGATACTGACCAAACGAGGGAGCACCAGACGCCTGCGTCGGTAGCAGGCGGGACCCGCGACACCCGGCCCCACGACCAAGAAGCCACTCGCGAATGGTGTCCGGACCACGTAACCATAGCGTGTACGGCGGCATCGAAAGGGTGGCGTCCTCACGGAGCAGCGACACAAGGGCGTCGACGTCGTAGTTCTGAAAGGCGTCGACGTATCGATCGAGGAGCCGGACCTCATCCGGGCTCAGCGATTCACCACCGGCGCTCGCGTGACCGTTGCGCGCGGCAATGGTTGCGCGAGCGCGCTGCAGCGCACTATTGACGGCGGCCACCGACATGTCCAGGCACTCGGCGACTTCCGCCGCAGACCAGCCGACCACTTCACTCAACAGAAGCGCCGCCCGTTGACGGGGTGGAAGATGTTGAAGGGCTGAGACGAAAGCCAGACGAATGCTCTGTCGAAGTGCAGTCAATTCGAACGGGTTGGCGTCGGACGGGAGGACGCGAGCGTCTGGGATTGGCTCCAGCCAATGCGTGCGTTCACGCGTCTCCAGATGGTCTTCCACTGAACCGTTTGGCCCTTCTTCCATGGGACGGACCCGCCGGGAGCGATCCGACAAGGCATCGAGACAGACGTTGGTGGCGATTCGGTACAACCACGTACGCAGCGACGACCGGCCCTCGAACCGATCGAGCCCCTGCCAGGCGCGAACCATCGTTTCCTGCACGGCATCCTCGGCGTCAAAGGCCGATCCCAGCATCCGGTAGCAGTGGCCGGTCAGCGGGGCACGATGAGCTTCGAGTTGGGTGGCGTCGACCTGCATGTCTTCCTCGAGGGGGCAGGAGATCCTCATATCATCGGCTCCGAGCGGGGGTCAATCGCGTTCCCCCTCTTGCCCAACCGGGCACGATCTCGGCTACTCTATGGCGGCTTCCAAACAGTCGAGAGTCTGCCCTTACCATCGCGGCAGCGTCCTCGCCCGTTTGGCAGAGTCTATTCGGCGCGCGCGGGGCGCGCCGGGGACCGCTACGCGGTTACAGCGAGCACAGAGTCCAGCAACGACCCGCTTAGCGGTTCAATCGAACCCGCGGCAGGAAAGCCGCGGCAGGAGGAACGATGAAGCGATCCGGAGTGTTACTCCTTTGCGTGTGCCTGCTCGGAGCCGCCGGCTGTAGTGATGATGAGCCGACGAATGCTTCCAACCTACCGATCGTGATGACAGCGAGTCTGGCCCCGTCGAACGAAGTGCCGGCAATCGCCAACGCCGAGAACACCGGCTTCGGCAACGTACAGATCACGTTCAACGTGACGCGCGATGGAACAGGCGCCATCACGTCTGGAACGGCCGACTTCCATTTCCAGCTGACCGGCTTTCCCTCGAGCACGACCATCATCGCTGCTCACATCCATCCCGGCGCGGCTGGCGTCAATGGTGGTGTCATCGTCAGCACGGGCATCGTCGCGGGCAGCCCGGTGACGCAGGACAATGGCGTGATGAGCTTCAGTACGACCGGCGTTCCGGTTCCGACCGCCACATTGCAGAGCATCGTCAACAATCCTGCCGGCTTCTATTTCAACGTCCACTCGCCGACGAACCCGGGCGGCGTCGCGCGTGGACAGCTGAATCGCGCGCTGTAGTTCACCATAAGGGGCGGGTCCTGATTTTCGGACCCGCCGGGTGCGCAGGGTCTCAAGCTCAGACCCGGGCTACACTGAAATCGTCGCCCGGCCTATGCTGAGATGGCAACCTGAAAGGTCGCGGCGTACCCGCTGTCGACGCTGCCGGTCGGCGTCACGATCTCCGACGACAAGCTATCGGCAAAAATCCCATCCGCCAGATTGGACATCGGGTTGGTTCCACGCGAGGCGTAGACACCACTGGTATGGACGACATTGTTAATAGCTTCGGGAAACGCGATCTGGGTGACCTTGATCGATCTGCCGCCCATCGTCACCTCTACGTGGATGTGCGTCGCCCGGCCTTGATACCACCCTGGATAGATCGTCGTGAACGTGACTTCCCCGCTGCCGTTGGTCGTCTGAATGCCGCGCAAGAACGTGTGGGTCGTCTGGGTGCCGTACTGTGAGTAATCGCCGGCCGCGTCCACGTGCCAGATCTCGACGTTGGCATTGGGAACGGGCGCGCAACCGCTGGCGGCGTTGACGACCCGGATCGTGAGCGCCACCACTGTGCCGCTCTTCCCTTCTCTGATGTCGCTGCGAAACAGATCGACCAGCGAGGGATAGGGTCCGATCGTTTCCGTGGGTGTCACCGCGCAGGCAGCGTTCGTGGACGCTGTTGTCGTCGCCGATGTCGTTGCCGAGGACGGGCTCGTGGGCGAATCGCCGCATCCAACCGCAAGCGCCGCCCCGGCGGCAGCACCAACAACGCCCAGCGCCTCCCGGCGCGTGATCAACCTCGAACCTTTCATGTCTCTAGCCTCCACCGACGATTGTGACAACTCACCTGTCACAGAACTGTGGCAGAGGCATGGAGAGATCGTGGCCTGATTACCATCCGGGCATCAGATTGAATCCGAAAATCCAGCCGCGACCAGGACGATCGAATGCCCGCGTGAAGTCCAGTTCACCAACCGCAAAACCAAAGAGGTTCACGCGAAGCGCAACGCCGGCCGATGTCACGGCCGCGCGCGACCCGCCGCGGAGAGACGGCGTTTCACCCTGATTCCACGCGGTACCAGCATCGGCGAAAAGGGCGACTTCGACCGGAAGCGGACCATACATGTTTCCCGAGACACCAAAGGGACGGAGCAGCGGAAATCGGAGTTCCACGTTTCCGACGAGCATGCGGCTGCCGAGCAGGCGATCGATCAGCTCACAGCTGCCTGCCGGCGTTGGCACGCACTCGTTCGAATCGATGCTCGACACGTCGTACCCGCGCACCAGCCACGGGTAGCCGACGTACAGCGGCGAGATGCGCGTGTCCTGGGCTCCGCTTCCGTAACGCCCGTAGTGCATGCCGCGAACGGCGATCGTGTAGAACGGCGCCGGCATGAAATAGCGGCGGTAGTCCGCGAGCAGGCCCGTGAAATTGATGGTGCCGAAGGTCGGTGACGCCTCGAACCGATAACGTTGTCCCTGGACGGGACTCGTTGCGCCAAAGACGGATGTGTCGAACACGTAGGCCGCGGAACTGGTCCCCAAGTTCAACGTTTGCGCCACCGGTGTCGTTTCGGTCGAGTCCTCATACACCGCGCCGTTGATCA
Organism: Acidobacteriota bacterium; assembly: GCA_046732795.1. Classification (GTDB taxonomy): domain Bacteria; phylum Acidobacteriota; class Vicinamibacteria; order Vicinamibacterales; family UBA2999; genus Gp6-AA40. Next base: position 5,894 of record JBKPNV010000007.1, on the reverse strand, counting down.
ATGAGAACGTGGTCGTCGTCACCACCTGATCGAAGGAGATGTTGCTGACGCCTGCCTGGAACTCCACACGGCGTGACCGATCGAGCGGATACGCGAGCACTCCCGATGCGTTTCGTTCAGTCTGTCGAAAGACGAAGAGCTGATCGGACTGTACCAGATCGCCGTTCGGCAGACGGCCGACCGAGCTTTGGAAGCCGCTACTCAGATACGGGATCTGGCCGCCGACGAGACCCCAATTCCAGCGGTTCTTCATATTCAGGTAGGCGACCTGCGCGCCAATATCCTTCACGCTCGTACTGCCGCCGATGTTCGAGTTGATTTGAATCGCCGTAGCCAGCAGGTGATTCCCGAGCGTATCCCCGAACGTGAGCGCCAGCCCTCCTCCGAACGACGTCCCAAAGCGGCTCACGCCCACGCCTACGACCGGTTGCGCCACACCTTCGAGCGAGAGCTTCGCGCGGTAGGGCTCAATCTGCGGAGTCGTGGGTTCGGGAAGACCGAGTTCCGGCATCTCGAGGACCGCCACCACATCGCTGGACTTTCTGTCGGTAGGCGGCAATATCGCCGCGCTCATTCCCGCAGCGGGCAGCGGCCCGCCAGGCACGTTGCCCTCAATCGTGCGGATGTCGTATTTGCTGTCCTGATACACGCTGAACGCGATCGTTCCCGCCTTCGACGCCACGCTCATCGCCGGGCTCAGGCTCGTGATCCCGCTGACACCGGTCGTGACTTCTGTTATTCGCGCAGTCTCGCCGGCCGCACCAACCGTCGTGCGGTAGATATTCGGAATGCCGTCACGATCGGAGATGTAGTACAGCGAACGGCCGTCCGGCGACCACTGCGGGTTGATCTGCTTTCCGCCCTCCGGCGTCGGCACCTGCTGAACGACGCTGCTCTCGGGATCGATGGTCGCAAGTGTCAACGGGCCCATCGCCAACGCCGCCAGATTGCTTGTGAACCGGTCGGTCGAGAACGCAATGCGTCCGCCATCCGGCGACCACGTGGGCTCCAGGTCGGCGTACGCGTCTTTCGTCAGCTGCCGGAGACGATTCGCCTGGAGATCGTAAACAAAGAGATCTGTAATCCCCTGATGCATCCCGGTGAAGGCGATCGCATGACCGTCAGGAGCCCAGGCCGGATGCATGATCTCGTCGACGTCCGGAACTTTGATTTCGCGAGCCACACCTCCCCGCTGCGCGTCGAAGATGGCCAGCGCGGCTCGCCCACCTGTGACAGTCGCGACAGCGATCTGCTGACTGGCGCTGTCCCACGCGCCGGTCGACTGAATGAATTGCACGCTCGAGAAGTGCGGATCGGTCGCGGTGCTCGTCAGGCGCCTGACGATGCGTCCCGTCGCAGCGTCGGCGATGAACAAATCAACCGAAAAGAAACTGCGCGTCGAAAGGAACGCTAACCATCGGCCGTCAGGACTGATGGCAGGCCCTACGTTGAGATCCGCCCCGAGCTCCTTGCCTTGCACGACGAGCTTGCCGGTCGCCCCGGCGCCGACTTCGACAATCGGTGCGTACGCTTTGCGAATCGACGCCTGCCAGTCCTCCGACACCTGCTTCGAAGGCACACCGAGCACCTTCTGGAAGGCGACCTCAATGCCCTCCCGCGCCGCCACTGAGAGCATGTCCCCGATGACCTGGTCGCCCCAACGACCGCCGATGTAGGCCCACAAGGCCTGTCCCCATCGATATGGGAAGTACTTGGGATTGTCGAGATCTTTGATCCCGGGAAGTTTCTCCTGGCGCGCGGCGTCGCGAAGCCACATCGCCGTGTTGGAATCGACGGGGCCAATCGAAAGGTATTCAGCCATACCCTCGATGAACCAAAGAGGTAATCGCTCTGCGCCGTTTTCTCCAGGACCGCTGTCGGGCGGCTTGGTGATGTCGTATTGAAATGCGTGTACCAGTTCGTGGCCAATCACGTGGTCGGTATCCGCCAGGGGGCCCGCGAGCGGTAACACGATCCGCCGCCGCAGTCCCTCGGTCACACCGCCTGTCCCCTCGCCGATCTCGCCGCCAATGACGTTGGTCTGCTCGAAGTCGACGTGCGAGCCGTACAGGATCAGCGGCTGCCGGCCGCGGAGCTCGTGCCCCAGCAGCCGCCCGAGCCGCACTCTCCACCGCTCGGCCATGCGGGCCGCGATCTCAACACCGGTCCGCTCACTTGGATAGAAATAAATGTCGAAGTGTTCAGTTTTCAGGACCTGGAAGTCGAAGTCGCGATACTGAACCTTGTTCCGTCCGAAGTACTGCGCTGAGGCCGGTGTGCCGACGCCACACAGGACAGAAAACGCTAGAGCTATAACGGCCAGGACACGTGAGCATGTTCGAGGCATCCGACAACCCCCGTGCAGCTTCGAGCAAGAGGCACACCACGGGGATTTATGCGCAGGGCGGTTGGATGCGAGCAGACTCTGTCACGGCTGTGGGGCAGGCGTTGCCAAAGAGCGACGCTCATTCAGTTCGGCCTTTTGCCTGCCAACTGATCGTGATGAACTCGGTCTCGCGCGGCTCGACAACACCTCGGCACCCTGCTGCACCGGCAGGAAGGAGTTCGGCGGTGGGTGATCCAGTTCAGCGTCCCGCGAGTGACAAACGGAACGCCGCCATCTCCTCGCCATTGCGCACGAGCAGCACGTCCCCGACCAGGGCGGGATGGTTCCAGGTCTTTCCTTGCAACGCGGGGCTGCGAGCGATCTCTTTGAACTCGTCCGGCGTCGCTCCGACCAACGCAAGGTCACCCTCTTCCGACAGCACGAGCAATACGTCCTGATCGGCCAGCAGTACGATCTGGCCGTTGCCGTAGCGGCCGCCCTTCCACACGCGCTTGCCATCCTCGAGATTGATGCTCGCGAGAATGCTGCCGTCAAATCCGAAGGCGTATCCCTTGTGAATCACGAAATCGTTGAAGTAGGGTTTCAGGCCGCTCGAGGTCCAGCGTTCTTCGGTGCTCCATCCATTCGGCCCGTGGGCGACGGTCAGACGCCGAGTACCAAGCCCGCCGGTCGCCGCGAGCGAGTTGATCACAAGGTCGCCGTCCGCCATGAGCGCCGGCTGCACGATGGCTGTGCCCGGCCAGTCGTACTCCCAAAGCACCGCGCCGCTGGCGGGAACGACACTCGTTGCGCCTGCGCCTCCCAACAACACGACCTGATCGACACCATCGATGGTCGTTCGATGCGGGGAGCTGTAGCTGCCACGATGGACGGGGCCTACCCATCGGTTACGACCGGTCGCCACATCGTAGCCAACGAGTGTGGCATCGGCGGCAACGATCACCACGTCGTTGACGACTAAGGGCGAGCTCGCGAATCCCCAACCGGGCACTTCGGTGCCCGTTTCAGCTGCCACATTGCGCGACCAGATGACGGCGCCGTTACGCTCGTCGAGCGCATTCAGGATTCCGGTCGCCCCGAACGCATAGACCCGGCCGTTGCTCACCGTCGGCGTCCCGCGCGGTCCGGCGCCGCCATTCGATTCCCAGAAGCGTGCCGGATCGCGATGCCGCCATACCGGCTCACCGCTGCTGAGCCGGTAACACGACACGATCTCTTCGTCACCACGTTGCTCCTGTGTGTAGAAGAGATCGCCGTGAACGGCGAAGGACGACCATCCTGGTCCGATCGGCTTGCGCCACAGTTCGACGGGCGGCGACTTGGTCCAGTCGGTTTCGAGTCGTATGCCGTGGACGATGCTGTCGCGGTCGCGACCACGGAAACCCGGCCACTCGGCCTTACTGTTGATCAAGGCTGGAGCGGACGGCTCGGACTCATCGTGCGCCGCAGGCGTTCCGACGGCAACCGATCGAGCCGGCTCGTTTACGGTCACTGTCGGTACAGGCGCCGGCGGCGGACTGTTTCGAGCGGTGTCGGCAGGCTCGTCGGCGGGCTGCGCCAGGAGTCGTTCTTCTGGAGTTGGCGTCCAACGCCAATGCAGGTCGGACTGTCCACCGCCGCTGATGCCACCTGTCCTCACGAGCGTGAACCCGCCGCATGCCAAGAGGATCGCCGCGGCCATCGTCGCGCGGCGGAGCCCGGTCGAAAGGTTGCGAGACGCTACCCCGGAAGCGACAAGCGCGAGGCTCAGGACGGGGAGGCCGAGGATGAACAGCATCATCCCCATCATTCCGTTTGAGATGGACTCGTGAGCCACATATGACGTCGCATACAGCGCGAACGCCATCAGGACAATTGCGCCCAGTCGGTCGGACCAGGCTGCCCGGCTGAACAGGACCCACCACAACACGATGAGAAGGGCGCCAACGAACCCGCCGATTATGCCCAGCATGCCGGCGTCAGGAGAGATCGCCGGCGCGACAAATCGGGCAATCAACATCAGCGCTGCGAGGAGGATGCCGGGCCAGAGCCGGAGAGACGTCCTCGTCGACGAGCGATCGGCTTGCGCGGCTGTCATGATTGAAGCGGACGCGTAATCGCGGCTTTTTGTTCCCATCTAGCAGCCTCGTGTTCGCATCATCTGATTACCGCCTCAGCGAAACCCGGTCGGCACCGTTTCGACCGATACGGCCAGCTTTTCAGCCCGAAGCGTGAACATCCCACGTCACTCAGCGCCTGCCGGCGGTTCGAACGGAAGATCAACCGCAACCCGTATCTTCCACTGGCCATCATGGGCAATAAACCAGTCGACGAACGCGCGACGGTCGTCGACGTCCTTCCCGCCGATTCGGACTCTGGCGTGTTGGATACCGGTCGCCAGGGCACCCGCCTCTGACAGGTCGATGTCGAGGTCGACGAGCCGGACGAACACGATCTCGCCGGGAATTTCCGCGATTCCTTTCAGGAAGGTTTGGGCGTCCATCGCCGACGCACCCAGCGCGCGATGAAGAAAACCCGGAGCAAGAGCGCCGGCGACGGTGGCAATATCCCGGCGTCCAATGGCGGCGGCCACATTTAGGGCCGTTCGTCTGACAGCCTCCGATTCATCCATTGCCCGCACGCTACCATGACTGTTGCGTCGCAGCCTCCAATGACAGAACATTAGGGCGCGCGAACACGCGCCGAAACTCTGAGCAGGGAGCCGAAACATGACGATGCACAGCACCAGGCGGGGCATCCTGAAGGGCGGATTGGCCGTAGCCGGGCTGAGCGCCCTGGGCATGCCCGATTGGGTATTGCCGGCGCTGGCACAGGGCGAGACGCTCGTGCCCTTCACCGACCTACCCGCAACCGCGCCGGCCCAGGCGCCCGATCGGCGTCTGCTCGACGTGCGGACCATCGACGCCGTGCTGACGCCGAAGGATTCGTTCTTCACCACACAGCACTATGGACACCCGACAGTCGATCCGGAGGCGTTCAGACTGAAGGTGTCAGGGCTGGTCAACAAACCTCTGGCGTTGTCGCTTGACGATCTGCGGCGGATGAAGACAACGGAGATCACGTTCGGGTTCGAGTGCTCCGGCAACCGGCGCCCTCTCCAGGGGCTGTGCAGCAATGGACGTTGGACCGGCGTGCCCCTGCGCAGCGTCCTCGACCAGGCGGGCGTGAAGAACGAAGCCAAGGAGTTCGTCTTCTTCGGCGCCGATCGCGGCGACGAAGAAGTGGAGTTCCGGACCCAGAAGTTCACCGTCAACCAGCAGTTCGGACGCAGCATGTCACGCGAGAAGGCGCTCTCGGGTGAGCCGCTGCTCGCGTATAACATGAACGGTGAGGCGCTCACCAAGCATCAGGGGTTCCCACTCAGGCTGATCGTGCCCGGCTGGTACGGCGTCGGGAACGTGAAGTGGCTATCGGAGATCCACGCCCAGGAGGATCAGTACCTTGGCAAGTACCAGGCGCGCTGGTACCGCACGCTGCGGGGCGAGATGATCGATGGCGAGATGAAGTGGACCGAGGCCGCGGTCACGAGCATGCAGCTCAAGTCGTT
>JBKPNV010000006.1:0-9426 GCA_046732795.1 Acidobacteriota bacterium | reverse complement strand
CGTGCGAGCACGAAGCCCACATTGAGCAGGTCCAGGAGCGGTGCAAGGCGATCGAAGCTAGTGGCCGACACATTAATTAGCCATCCGCCCGATGCGCCCGGCAATAGGGGTCCGTCCGGACGGTCGATGGGTCCTGCATCGACCAGTTGCTCGTAGTGAGCGCTCTGCAAGGCGTCGGGCCCCCCTAGCCCTTCCAGCCCATAGAGACCTTGCGAACCTGCCCTCAGCACCATGTCGATGCCGATGGTGCGTGCAGGCTCGTTCATCGCACGGTGGATGGCCTCGACGGCTGGTGAGGTCGCGTCCAAGTCGGCGCGAAGCCTCGGTTGTGACAGTAGCTGGTCGAGCGCGGGGGCACCGGTTTCGATCTGCAGTCCGCCCGGGAGCAGCAGAAGCGCCCCCAGCGCAAACATGCTTAGTACTGGAAGAACCTGTCCGGACACCCGTCCTGCGGCCTGCATAGAAAAGGGAACGGCGACCGCGCCGCCCAGGATCAGGCCAATCAACCGCACTTCGGGCATGTCGACCGCTCTGACGGCGGCATCCCGAAGGAGCCACACCGCCGTGAGACCCACCAGACAGGTAAACAGCCCTGCCTTCCATAGTGAAGCGGCGAGCAGAGACTCCGCGCCAACGGCACACACCACCGAAAGCAGCACAATCGCGGCAGTGGTGGTGACGTTATTGACTTGGTAGATGTTGGCAACGAGAGGCACGCGGACTAGCCAATCAGCCGGAATCGCACCAAATGCCACCGCGACCAAACCGATCGCAATGACGAGGCAAGCCAGGATCGCCGGCCGTCGCAACAGCTGGCGCGGACTCACGACGGCGGCGATCAACAGTGGCACTGCCGCAATCTGCATGGGGGGAAGCAAGAGGATTGGATTGAGCGAACCGAGCAGAATCTGCGGTGCTGCCGAAAATGAAAAGAGCGCAACGGCCGGGCGGTCGTACACAGTGAGCGAGTTGCGCAGCGTGTCGAGGAAGGCCACCCAGTGGGGCGCCGTGATCGCCACCGTGGCTGCGCCGGCGGCCATCGCAAAACCCAGCCGCTGCCAAAGCCTCGTTGCCTCCTTTCTGCACGGAAGCAGCACGAGCAAGCCCGCCGCCTGGCAACTTGCCAGCATGACGGCGGCCTCCTTGGGAGGAGACGCCAGCAGCACGAGGGCGGAAGTCACCGACAGCAGGACTGCCGCCCGCGCCATCTGAAACCGTGTTCGAGCGCCCGCGAGCCACAGCCACGCCATCAGAATCCAGGGAGCGTAGCTCACGGCGAACGCGGCGTCATGGTTAAAGCGAAATGTGTAGAAGCCTAGAAACGGCGTCAAAGCCGCTGCCATAGCGGCCGCTAGACAGCTGCAGCCCGCAGTGAACGCCACCAGTCCGACTCCAGCGGCAAACACGAAACGGTGGGCGACGAATTTCAGATCCTGGCCCCAATCGGCGTCCAGAAACGTCAGCCAGTGAAGGGGATCGCCGAAGAACGTCTGGCCCTGTCCCCAAAGGGCACGCCCGGTCCCGTTGAACCGATTCCAGAGAGGCACCTCTCCGTACGAGAGCGAATTGCGTTGCACTTTCGCGTATGGGAGAAAGGCCGCCATCATGGCGTAGACGTCCGAGGCCCGCACATCTTCAATGGAGAGATCCTGCGATCCCGGCACGTAGGGCGCCTGGTCGTACAACATCCCTGTCCCGCCGTTGTTCGGAGAGACCAAGCTTCGGTTCAAGAATAGAACGGGATAGGTCGCAATCAGCGTAGCAATCGCCGCCGCGACCAGCACTGCGCCCCTCGGGTGAGCATCGGACCATTGAGATGCCTCCCGCAGCCATCGCCACACCGTCGGCGCCACCCGCCGCAAGGTCCGCTCGAGGAGGCCAATCAGCAGAACTAGAGCAAAGACGTAACCCGCCAGGCGAGCGAGAAGCCGCCCAACGCCCGGCGGGCGTGAGGACAGCGGGAACGGCAGGGGAAGAACATAGAGCAGCTGCGGATCGTTGCTGCCCGGCGGGCTCTCGACCACCAGACGCTCGCTCGTGCGCTCGATTAGCGAAAGCTGGTGGACGGGTCGCAACTCCTCCAATGGAATCTGCCAGTACGTCGACCCGTCTGGTTTTCGGATGGCAACGCGTTCGATCGTATAGCGTCCAGCTTGGTTCCCGGGGTCGATTCGCAGCAAGCGGTAGCCGCCGCGGGGAAGAGGCAGCTCGTACTCGCGGCGCTCCGTTTCCAGTGCGACAGCCACCGAATCGGCCTCGCGCAATCCGGCGCCGATATCGTAATAGACCTGCAAGGTTCCAGCGACCTCCGAGGTCATCTGGATAGCCAGCTTGTAGGAATGGTCTTTATCGACAGCCTTGTTCAGATCCGGGATCAACGCCAGGACACCCAGGACGTATCCGAGCACGAGTCGTGCGATCACGCGGTGATTGTAAAGGAGGTGGCGATGACTGTCTCAGAACGCACGCCGTGTGCGGCCACGCCGTCCGAGAGGGACGAATCGGTACTTGAAGCACGCGCGAAACCACGTCAGAGGATCACGAAGGAACGAAACCTTCTTTCCTTGTGCGAACGACCTCGACTGGTAGTTCACGGGAATCTCGAGTGGCATATACCCCGCACGTACGAGCTTGCCGACCAGCTCCCAGTCGAAATCGAAGCGATTCGATTCGAACGTCAGACCGTGGAGGCAGTCGCGTCTGAACACCTTGAACATCGTGAACGGGTCGTGCAGGCGTGTGCCGTACACGCGATTGAAGAGGCCGGTAAAGAACAGATGTCCCAGGTTCATGACCTGGCTCACGATCACCTGATCGGTGAAATGCCTTACTTTCCAGCTCTGTCCGTTCATTCCGTGCCGGGCGCCCAGGACGAACGCGGCCCGGCCCGCGCGCAGTGGCTCGAGCAGGCTTTCGTAGTCATTGAGGTCGTATTCGAGATCGGCGTCCTGAATCAAGACGAAGTCCCCTGTCACGTACGATAGGCCGGTGCGTACGGCGTGGCCCTTGCCACGCGGGCGATCCTCATAGATGACCCGTATTCGTGACCGCCCCTCGAGCTTACGTACTTCCTCCCGCGTGCCGTCGGTCGAATTGCTTTCGACGATGACGATCTCGATCTCCATGCGGGGAATCTCTCTCGCCAGCAGCTTGTCGATCACGAGCGGGAACGTCGCGCGCTCGTTGAATACCGGCATGACGATCGACAGTCGCTCCGGGCGCTCTCCGGGAGGCGGCAGTGCGGCGCGGCGGCCCATCACATTGATGCCGCTCGCGACGACTGTGATCGAGCGGCGGCGGAGCGGGCCGGGCAATACGGTCCGGGCGAAGCGCGCCGCGGGCGAGACGAGCGGCACGGGGAACCGCTCGAAATGCTTGATGACATAGTCCGGGCTGAGCCGTTTGCGGCCCCCTTCGATCTCGACCTGCTCGAAGCCCGCCTTGAAGAACAGCAACTGCATGGTCAGGCTGTCAAAATAGAACAAATGTTCGTTCTTGAACTCCATCCAGTGTTCGCGCATCAGCCGCGCCGACCAGCTGTCGAGGCTCGGCGAGGCGATGAAGAGCACCGCGCCCGGCCGAAGCACGCGCCAGAGGTGGCGCAGGTCGCCCAGTGGATCCCTCGTGTGCTCGATCAAGTCTGCCAGCACGGCCACGTCGAAGTACTCGGCCGGCAGCGAGACGTCGCCGATGCGTCCTTGCAGCACGCGCGCGGCTGCGAGCCGCTCGTTCGCGGCCCGCACAGAGCTCTCGGCGTACTCGACGCCGGTCACCTCGTAGCCGCGCGACGCGGCTTCGACGAGCAGGTTGCCCAGACCCGATCCCAGCTCCAGCAGCCGCAGCCCCCGCTTCCCGTGGGCGTCGACACCGAGCTTGGCTTCGATCTCGTCGAGGTACATGGCAGCGGTCTGTCGCTTCAACCGGCTGGTCTCGTCCGCTAGCGCCCGCGGCTCGTCGCTCCCGAGAAAGTAGTGCTCGGTGTAGATCGCACCCAACTCCGCGTCAGAGGGCTGCGGGTTGCGCATCAACAGACCGCAGCCGGAGCACCGCACGATAGGTGTGGCACCATGCACGAACTGATATCGCAAGCCCTCCGAGCTACAGAGCGGGCATCGATCGAGGTGCGGACGGTTCGCTGACATCTGGTCGTCGGAAGCGCCGCCGGCTTCGCGCGGGCATGGAGCTCGGTCGAGGATCGGCTGGGCGGCGTTCGAGGGCTGCACACAATCTCCTGATTTTGGACTCTGCTCTCGGTATCAGCGCCTTGCCGCAAGCTCTAACGAAAACCCGGCGGCCTGCGCATCGTCGTGAAACATCTTCACGGTTTCGAGCGAGTACTCGTCGAGAGCCTTGCCAACGAGCGAGAGCTTCTTCAGGATGTCTTGCGTCACTGTGATGATGTGACAGCCGATCGCGTCGGCCTGGAAAATATTCAGCAGCTCGCGAGGACTTGCCCACATCAGCTCCGCGCTGGGCTCGGATTCAAGAATTCTCACCGCTTCCGTCATCAGAGGTACCGGATCCAGTCCGGTATCGGCGATGCGCCCCGCGAATACGGAGACATAGGAAGGAGCGCCGCCCGTCAACGCGTCCATCATGTCGCGCACCTGATCGATCGTCATGACGGCGGTGACGTTCAGCTTGACCCCGCGGTGCGACAAACGGTGGATCAACGCTTTAGCAGTCTCGCCTTTCGTGTTCGTGACCGGGATCTTTACGTAGACGTGCTCGCCCCACGTGGTGATCTCGAGCGCCTGCCGCTCCATCTCGGAAAAATCGTCCGCGACGACTCCGAATGAGATGGGGCGATCCGGAATTTTGGTGACCACTTGCCTCGCAAACGTGCGGTAATCGGTGATGCCCGACTTCCGCATGAGCGTCGGATTGGTGGTGAAACCTTTGATGTAGGACTGGTGATAGAGCGCCCACATGCCTTGGAGGTCGGCGCCGTCGGCGAAAATTTTCGTTCGAAGAGTGGCGAGGTTCACGTCTCGTTCTCTAGCTTCAAGATCCAGTCTGCTGCTTCGGCCAGCGATCGCACGCACGTATCGGCGTCCACCGGCGTCGGATCATCGTACTCGTAGTCGACGAACACCGCTGCCCGGCAACCCGCACGCCGGCCTGCCTCGATGTCGCGCCAGCGATCGCCGACCACAATACTGCGTTCGAGCGCGTGGGCGGGCGCCGCGGTCAGCAGACCGGGCTTCGGCTTCCGGCAGGGGCATCCATCGGCATCGTCGTGAAAGCACACCCGAAACTCGTCCACGTCGACCAGCGTCGCGAGGTAATCGTGAATCGCCTGAACCCCCTCCCTCGTCTGCTTTCCGCGGGCGACATCCGGCTGGTTTGTCACCACGATTAGGGCGTAGCCCGCCGCACGAAGCTGCCTGAGCGCCTCTGGCACGCCTGGCAGCACCTCGACCTGGTCGATGCGCGCGGGCGGGAAGGGCTTGTTGTCCCGCACCAACGCGCGATTGATGATGCCGTCGCGATCGAGAAACACCGCAGGCCTCACCGCGTCGACTCCCATTTGTCTGCTGCCACTTTGAGGAGCGGGTGCGATACGAGCAGGTGCCAGATCACACCCTGGAACGCCTCGGTGTGGGGGGTAATCGTCGATGCGTTTACTGTCGGCACGATCACGCAGGCATCTGCGACTTGCGCTGTATAGCCGCCATCACGGCCGACCACGCCGACGATCGTCGCACCAATTTCCCTCGCGTACTGTAGCGCACGGACGAGGTTTCGACTGACGTTCTTCTCGAGGTTGCCACCGCCAACCGAAAACACGACGAGCCCGTCCTCAGCGCGCAGGCGGCTACCTGTGAGCCACGCGACGAACACGGTCTCCCAACCTTCGTCGTTCGTGCGGGCCGTGAGCTCGGACACGTTGTCGGTCGGGGCGTACGCTTCGAAGCCGGCGAGCTTGCGGAAATCGTTCACCGCGTGACCGCAGTTGGCGGCGCTTCCCCCGACGCCGAGAAAGAACAGTCGGCCGCCACGCGCGCGCACGTCCGCGAGCTTCTGAGCCATCCGTTCGATGTTCTCGATGTCGAGCTTGGCGAGAACCTGAGCGGCTTCGTTCAGGTGCTGTTGTGTGTACGTCATTCGGATTCAGGCCCGCCGAGACTGCAGGTACTCGCGCGTCTCTTCCAGACCGTCGGGTGATCCTATTTCGTAGAACCGCGAGGTCACTTCGTAAGCGGCCAGGCGACCCTGATTCGCGATGTCCTGGTACACTGTCGCCAGCTCGAACGGCTCGCCTGGCGAATACGGCTCGAGCGCCATTGCCGATACGATGCCAAGGCCGTAGTCGATATGCTGCATGTTGGGAGTGCGATGTCGCTTGTCGTAGCGAACGATGCGCCCGTTCTCGAAAAGTACGTTGCTCGCATCCCACCGATTCGCGTTACCGATCACGGTCATCAAGGCTGGTTGGCCGCTTGCGCGAAACGCTCTTTCGATCGCCCGCAAGTCACAATCCAGGTACGAATCGCCGTACATGACGAAGAAGGCGTCACCGAGAACGTCGCGCGCGTGCCGCAATGCGCCTCCCGAGCCGAGGAGCGTCGGGCCGTCGAACACATACTCGATCGGCAGGCCCCACCGCGCGCCATTCCCCAGCGCCTCGCTGACCATCTCGCCTCGATACCCGACGAGGAACACGATGCGCTCGATCCCCTGAGCGCGCAGCCATTCAACCTGGTGCTCGGCGAAAGGGCGACCGGCCACCTCCACGAGAGCCTTCGGAATGGTCTCGGTAATGGGCCGCAGCCTGGTTGCGAGGCCACCCGCGAGGATGGCAACCGGCAGCATCACCCGAACAACACCTTCGTGCCCTCGAAGTCGAAGCGGAAGCGCACTTCCTCCAGCGCCGCCTTTTTCATTGCCGCGCGAAGGCGCCGGTGATCCTCGGCGTAGAACATCAGGAACCCGCCGCCACCGGCACCGACCAGCTTACCGCCGATCGCGCCGTTCCTTCGAGCGAGCTCGTACCACTCGTCGATGTGCGGGTTGCTCATCATGCCCGAGCGCCGCCGCTTGTGCTCCCAGTGCTCGTGCATGAGCTCGCCGAACAATGCCGTGTCGCTCTTCCGCAACGCCTCGCAACTGCGGTGGCCGAGCTCCTTGACGTAGTGCAGGTTTCGCAGCATCTCGTCATCGTGGGCTTCGGTCCGATGCTTCTGATCCGCGAGGATGCGGCCGGCGCTGCGCGAGAACCCCGTAAAAAACAGCATCAGGTTGTCCTCGAGGTTGAACAACGCATCCATTGGAAGACCAAGGGGCCGGGCATCCACGGTGTCGTCGCGGTTGAACGTGAAGCACGTCACGCCGCCAAACGCGGCGATGTACGGATCTTGTTTGCCGATCGGCTCGCCGAGCTTCTCGATCTCGAGCTCGCATGCGAGCTCTGCGAGCTCGCCTGGAAGCAGCAGCCGCCGGCGATGCGCGTAGAGCGCCTTCAGGAGGGCCGTGGTAAAGCTGCCGGACGAGCCGAGGCCGGTGCCCGCAGGAATGTCCGCGAGCGTCGTGATTTCGAGCTGCGGTGTCCGGAAGTCGAGCAGCTTGATCGCTTCGCGAATGATCGGATGCTGCACGTCCGTCGCCGCGGCGACGTGCTCGAGCTTCGAGTACTTCAGGTAGATGCCTTCGGTGAACGGACGCATGACGGTCACGTACACGTATTTGTCGATCGCCGCCGAGACGAGAAATCCACCGTGCTCGCGATAGTAGGACGGCAGGTCCGTGCCACCACCACCGAGCGTAATACGGAGTGGGCTGCGTGTGATGATCATTCGGGCTCAGGCCTCGCAGCTCCGAGCTCGAGGGTTCGTTGAAGCCCGGGCTTCGACGTGGCGGCAAATCGAAAACCGGAGCGAAGATAGATTTCTTCAGCCACCACGAGCGCGCGGCGCGCCGCCTCGAGGCCAGCCGATGGCTCGCGGTGCTGCTCGACGTCAGTGAGGAACTCGGCCAATTCGACCTGCCATGAGCGATCGGCTCCCGGATACTCGCGAATGAACGTCTCGGGCGGGCCCATCTCCGGCAGCATACGGTAGTGGGCGAGGCGTTCGAGCCCGTAGCTTCCGCCAAGACCGTCGATGGCGACCTTTCCATTGCGACCGTAGATCTCCAGCGAGAAGAGATTCTTCCATTCGGTGCAGCTCACGTGCAGAAACGCGGTCTGCCCTTGCGCGGTCCTCAGCGTCATGAAGGCGTTATCGTCAACGGGCATCTTCCAGAAGTATGTCGTCGCCACGCCTTGCACGTCGACGAAGTTGCCCAAAAACCACCCCGCAAGATCGATCAAGTGAACGCCTTGATCGATCAACTCTCCGCCTCCCGACAACGTTGGATCCGACCGCCACTCACGCTCGTATCCTACGCGGCCCCCGTGCCCGTAGCGGCCTCGCATGAACATCACGGTCCCCAACGCCCCCGAGTCAATGATCTTCCGCGCCTCGAGGAGCGAAGGATGGTAGCGGTGATTGAAGCCGACGCGCACTCTTCTATTCGCGCGGCGGGCCGCCTCGATCAGCGTGTCGAGCTCTTTCACGTTGCGTGCAGCGGGCTTCTCGACGAGCACGTGTTTGCCGGCGTTCAGGGCAGCGATGGCCACCGGCGTCAAAGCATCGTTGGTCGTCGCGACAATGACAAGGTCGACTTCGTGATGGCTGACTGCTGTCTCGACGTCGACGGCGATTGCGCCACGAACGCTCCGTGCGAGTTCGACGGCTCGATTGGACACGGTGTCGGCGCAGGCGACCAACCGCGCCCCGGCGAGCCCGGCGGCGCGTTTCCGACCGGCGAGGCCACACCCGACGATGGCGACTCCTGGCCCGCTCAAGTGTCGCCCCACGTCATGCCGCGGTCTTGAGGAACGATGCGCCGGAGGGTGTAGACGTCCGACCGATTCAGATCCTCGCGACGCGACGGCAGATCGGCCCAGGCATCCCACACCGCGCTGATCAGGCGACCAGTGATGCCGTCGCTCTCGGCGGATGCCAGGAACGCGATGAGCTCGGCGCCGCGCTCAAGTGCCACGCGCCCCGTTTGCTGTTGCGAGAGGGCCTGCGCGTGCTCGGCTCCCGCCGCCTCCCCGGCCGCCAGCACGGTGTCGAGCATCCGGGTATTCATCACACCTGGTGCGACCGTGTTGACGTCGACGCCCGTGCCCGCCAGCTCCGCGGCGAGCGTCTCGCTGAAGCGGACCAGCCCACACTTGGCCGTCGCGTAGGCGGAGAACCGCGGGCGAGCCGCTGTCGCCCCGCCGCCCGACACACCGATGATCTTCCCCCTGCCCGCGGCGCGCATGTGCGGCGCGACGAGATGACACAGGCGGATGGGGGCGATGAGGTCGATCTCGAGCGCGGCGCGCCACGCGTGCCAGTCGGTGGCGCCGACCTCGCCGATGGGCCCCTGCAC
>JBKPNV010000005.1:0-20542 GCA_046732795.1 Acidobacteriota bacterium | reverse complement strand
CCCCCCCCCCCCCCCCCCCCCCCCCCCCCCCCCCCCCCCCCCCCCCCCCCAATATCAAGCAGAAGACGGCATACGAGATGAGTCTCTCCGTCTCGTGGGCTCGGAGATGTGTATAAGAGACAGGACGACACCAACGCCATTCACACAAACGACCATCGATGGCAAGAAGATCTGCCGCGTCGTCACACCATTCAGCGGGCAGACCCAGTACAAGGGATTCCTGACCTATCCATTGCCATGGGACATGATCGTCAGTGCCGTCTTCCAGAACATCTCGGGGCCGACGATCACGGCGAACTACGCGGCAACCAACGCGCAAATCCGGCCGTCGCTCGGTCGCGACCTGGCCGCTTGCAGGGGCGCTGCCACCTGCACGGCGACAGCAACCGTGCCGCTGATTGCACCGCAGACGATGTTCGACGATCGGTTGACGCGACTCGACCTGCGACTCGGCAAGCGCCTGGAACTTTCCCAGCGTATGCGGCTGCAGGCCAACGTGAACGTCTACAACGTGTTCAATGGAAGCGCGAGTTCGGTGCTGAACGTGAACTACGGTCCATTGTGGCTGCAACCGTCGCTGCTCCAGGATGGCCGAATGCTTCAGTTCAGCGCATCGTTGACGTTCTAAAAGAGTCCGGCGAAAGCCTGACACCACGTACGAACCGTCGTCCGCCGTGTCCGGCCTGGCCATATCAGACGTACTGACAATTGGTCTGAAGACCTACGTCGAGATTCGCTGAACCTCGCCCACGCCGAGCGATGCGCTCCGCATCGCTCGGCGATCTCATTCGATCCATCGTCACACGCGATCCGTTTTTGTGTATCATCGCAACGACTCGATGTACGAAGACGATCCTGGCCTTGAACAACGTCTGTGTCGATTCGAGGCGCAGTTGGATCGTTTCAGCCTCGCGCTGCGTCAGTGGCAGGACACGCACGAGCAGATCCCGCCTGAGAATTCTCCAGACCTGAATCAGCGTATTCGCGTGCTCGAACAAACAGTCTCGCGAGAAGCGCAGGCACTGCGACAGATCCACGAGGAGCCCCTCAAGCAGTTGGTGGCGCACGCCGAGAGCCTGAGCCAGTTGTCGCGCACCCTTCAGGCTCTCGTCACCGAATTGCGAATCGGCGCCGGTGCCGGCGGCCAGGGATCCGCGGCAAGCTGGCCGCTCGAACGTGTCGTTCATCTTCACGACGAGTTGAGGCGGACCGTCAATGGGGGCGTTACGCCACAGGTGAACGCTGAGCCTCTCCCAAACGGCATAGCGAGACCCTCTGCTCACCATGTGCGTCTGCTCGAAGCGGGTCGCCACGAGTCGGCGCCGGGCGAGAGCGCCAGCGGCTTGTCGTCGCCCTACGTCAAGGGCGGACTGGTCGCTACGGCCGCAGTCGTTCTGATCGTTCTGGGAGTGTTCTGGGTCGAAGGGCGCTTGAATCAGGCGTCGGCACGCGTCGCCTCCGCCGAGCGTCAGGTATTGACGACCGCCGAAAAGGCCAACCGCGAAGTGGTTGCCGCGCGGCAGGATGCGGACCGGCAGATCGCCGAAGCGCGCCAGCTGGCACAACGCGCCGAAACCGTCGGCGTCATCCTGACCGCCCCGGATTTGATCCGTTTCAACCTGACCAGCGGCGAAATCAACGGCTCTTCGGCGCAGCTTCTGTGGAGTCGCACGCGCGGCCTCGTGCTGAGTGGCTCGCGCCTCCCTGCCGCTCCACCGGAGAGCACCTATCAACTCTGGCTGGTTACGGATACGCAGTCGGTAGGGGCTGGCGTGTTCGTGCCCGATGACGCTGGCCGGGCGACGTTGGTCGTCGACGCGCCCCCGAGAGTGCCGGGAACAGTCGTAGGTGCGGCTGTGACGGTTGAGCCGAGTGGCGGCCGCCCAACGCCGTCGGGACGAACGCTGCTCGCCCGATTTCCCTGATCGGAAACCTGCTGCGTGTCGCCAACGTCCTTCGTTCTTGGGCCTTGGTTCTCGAATCCGTCCTGAGTCCGTTGGTCCCTCGTAGTTGTGGACCATGGGCGAAGGATTCGGGAAGTTGATTCGCGTTATCGCTGCAGGCTCACGGCCACACGTCCTGGAGTATCCGGGCGCACGATGACCTTTTCGCGACGCTCGCCCAGTTGCGGATGCCGGAACACGATTTCGTGCTCGCCAGGTGGGATAGACAGGTTCCCCAGCGGCGTTTCACCGTACGCAGTGCCATCAATCCACACCGACGCCCATGGCGTTGCGTTGATGTTCAACCAGCCATTGGGTACGGGAATCGAGAGCACCGTAATCTGTCCAGCCCTGACGTCGACTTCGCGGCGGGCGCGATAGCCAATGACGCTGTTGACGAACTCCAGCTCGTAACGGCCGGCGCGCGTCATGATCGGTCCGTCAAAGCTCGATCCCAGCACCCGTTCCCCATCGACGACATGCAACTCGATCGGCGCTGACACCCGGAAGCCGCCGTTGCGAGCCAGCTCCGGAGGCGGCAACGGAGCCGCGGCGACCTTGCTGGCGATGGCTCGCGGGTCCGCGGCCGCAAGAGCGGGATCGGCAGCGACCGCCGACAGCACTCGGAGGCCAGGCATCTGCTGCTCCACTTGCACTGAGAGAGGCGGCACCGGCGTTGGCTGATCGTTGACAGTAATCGTGATCGGCGGCGGCGCTGACACCGCGACGCTCGCGGCGGCCGCTGTCGGAAGGGCGATGCGACCAGTATCGTCGAACAGCATCCGACCGATGAATGCGCCTTCCGCCAGAGCAACGAGGGTGGCGGCGATGGCGGCCCAACGGATCGCCCGCATGGCGGGTCGGGTGATCGGCGCCATTGGCACGACGCCGGTTGGCGCAAGCGGATGCTGTCGTTCGACAGGTGGCGGCGCGCTCGCACGAGGACGCTCGGATCTGGACGCGGGTGAGGGCGCGAACCGCAGCGGAACATCGAAGCTGTCTTCCTCACGCGGGGGCGGAGGCGGAGGCTGAGGCTGCGGTTCGGACAAGGCATCCGTGGCCTCGCGGACGGAGCCGAACGCGCGATCGTCGATTTGCAGTGCCCGATGAAGCCACTGCCGGAGGGCCTCCGGCCGCACCAGCCGCTCGAGCAACTCGGGAACGGCCTGCGGGTATTCGTCCGGTCCGATACGGCGTCCGGCAATGAGCGATAGAGCGACGAGCGCCAACTGGGCCACGTCGCTTCGCCCATCGAGTCGCGGGATCGCGGCACTTGTCGGCGGCACGAGTATCGCGAACTCGGACCACAGGCGGGCAGCCGATAACTCGAGACCCTCCAACGCCGAGCCCATCATGTGCTCGCGAATCGTCAGGCGGCCTTCGGCCGTCAGCACGACGCGTTCGAGAGTCAGCGCTCCATGCGCCAGAGCAGGTCCGTGCTCGTGGAGCGCATGCAGCGCCGGCATCAACTGCCGAATCAACTGGAACGCGAACTCCGCGCTGCGCGGCTTCTTGATTGCGTCCGCGAGACGCACGCCCGAGACGTGGGTCGAGACGACCGCCAGACCGCTGTCATACCCAAGCTCCCTGATCGACCGCACCAGTGGAAAGGCCGGATGATCAAACGTGCTCAGTCGTTCGACGCGGTGGCGTAAGGCCGTCTCGAATCGCGGGTCGCGAACCAGCGACGGTTTGAAGCGAAGGATCTCCCACGATGGCGCGCTCGTGTTGTCGAACATCAGGAGACGGTCGCCCAGACCGTCCGAGTGTCCTTGCGCGTACCACGTGGTCAGGCGAGCACCGCTCTCGACCACTGGAGCAAGCTGGTCGATGATTAGATCTCGAGCCGTGCTCATGGCGCCAGCATCCTTTGCATGCGGTGCCAATGCGTCAATCGATCAATGTCAATGGAGACGGGTCACACACATTGTGCACGAACTCACGCCCGAGGTGAAGAGAAGAGTTCAGTGACGCGAGGCGGCGAGGGCGCGGGCGGCTCCCACGATCGATCCTTCGAACGATGAATCGGGCGCGCGCGTGCTCATTCCGATCGAAGGGTGCTGAAAGGCGCCCGTACCGTCTTCGGCCGTGAGCATGTTCGTCAGGCGTGCCGACACCACGGCGGCATGCGTGGCTGATGCACCACACAGCAGGACGGCGATCTCTCTGTCGCTGAGGATGCCGGCGTAATCGCCGACACGAAGCTGGGCTCTGATCTTGCCAATCCAGGCGCGCAGCGCGCCCGGGTGTTGCGCCGCCGCCTCTACTGCCACCACGATGACCGAGGCTGGACGCCCAGCGGCGATAACATCGGTCGCCAGCTGGTCGAAGACGGTATCGATCGGCTGAAAACGACGCCGACGTTCGACGTCGTTCGCGCGCTGCGACACCGGTTGCATGGCGCGGTGCGCGATGGCGACACCGGCCAGCGCCATTTCACGCTCGAACGCGGTGAACGCGCCTTGCTCGCGCTCGAAAACCGCCGTCACCATCGAGTCGGCATTCGACGACTTCACTTCGAGTCGATGCCGCCAGGGCTGGTCGGGAGGCGCAGAGAGATCGGCATTTCCGACGGCCAGGATCTGCCGGCCGCCTTTGGAAGCCACACGGATGGCGCCGCGCTGGCCATTCACGGCAGCGGTCAACTGATCGAGTGCCGTCTGCGCCGTGGTCTCTGGTGTCTCGTTGACCGGACGCTGGTATCGCGTCACTTCGGCGACGAGACGACTCGTCATCATCGTCACAACGTCGCTCAGCGACTCGCGCAGAATGTCGGAGTAAAGCCGTAGTCGGACCTGCTCACGGTCGTCGATCATCCCGGAGAAGACAAGCAGCCACGCGATGTCGCCGACGAGCACGCGCTGGATCAGCGTGTCGCCCGGCTCAGAGATCAGGCCAAGGCGGTCGACATCAGCCCGAGACAGGCGAACGATCCGTCCGTGCGGAGGAGCGACAGCCTCGTCGAGGTGATCGGCCGACGAGGGAAGCGTCGTCAGGGTCGATCCGTACAACAGGTATCCTCCGTTCGCCCCGGCGATGTAACAGCGAACCCGCACGTCGTCCCAGACGCTCAGGGCCTCGACGAACGCGCCAATGACCTTGCGGATCGAACCGCGAGCAGTCGCCTCGCGCAGGATGCGACGGAAGGAAACGATTCGATAGGATTCGACGGAGATCGAGCTGGTCTGCGCCAGGCTCGCTTCGATCGCCCCGGCGAGCCAGTTGGCAATTGATTCGAGGTCCTGACGGCACTCCTCCAGTGACCCCGCGCCAGTCAGATTGCGAGCGACAAACAGCGCTCCTCCCGTGGCCAGGCCCGAGCACACGGCTTGGAGGGTATCGATGGAAACGAAGACCGGCTTCTTCGAAAGGGCCTCAGCGATCGCCGCCTGTAGTGACGCGTCCGGCGCGGTGAGCGCCGTGCGGAAGGCGGCCGCTTCCTGCGTCGACCCCACGGGGAACACAGGCACTCCATGCGAATCGACCACCTCGATGATGATGTCGAGCCTTGGCACGAGATCGAGGAGCCATTCCCACGACTGCCGGCTGACCGCGCTCTCGAGATCGATGTGCTGCATAGGGACCCGAATTGAAAGGTAAGGCTGAGGCGAGGCCGCGCACAAGCTCAACCACAGCGATCACGTGCAGCTTCGTGAACCGATCTCAGAGCACCGCGATCGCTTCGATTTCGATCATCCAATCCGGGTGGGCAAGCGCCGGGATCTCGATGAGTGTGGACGCAGGTCCTTTCTTCCCGAAGTATTCCTCGCGTATCGGAGCGAGATCGACGCGGTAGCGCATATCGGTCACATAGGTGGTGATCTTGATCACGTTCGCCATCGTGCCGCCCTGGGCTACGACGAGCGCTTTGATCGCGTCATAGGCGCCGCGTGCCTGGCCTTTGAAATCGCCGCGGCATGCCGGACTTCCATCAGCGGTGTATGCGACCTGCCCGGACAGAAATAGGATCGTCTGAGCCTGGGTTACCTTGATGCCCTGACTGTAGGTTGCCGGGTCGAAGACACCGGGAGCGCAGAATTTTTCGACATTGGCCATAGTGGTTGCTCCTGAGGGTTTAGCGTTCGCGGAGACCGAAGGTATAGAGCGCGCTGCCCGCCATCACGCTGACGTACTGCTTGCCGTTGATGGCGTAGGTCATCGGTCCGGCGGCGACAGACGGGCCAAGGTTCGTTTGCCACAGCAGCTTGCCACTGCGCGCGTCGAGCGCCACGAACGTGCCGTCCCGGCCGCCGGTGAACAGCACGTCACCAGCAGTGGTCAGCACGCCGCCTTCGGTCAACGCTGCCGACAACCGATATGTCCATCGCTTCATGCCGGTCTTCGGATCGATCGCCTGGATGGAGCTGTGAACATCGTCGGCCGAGGATCCGGGCCGTGGAAACAGACCGGCAAAGCCCTGGCCTTCGCGGAACGCGGGCGGGTTGTCGTCCTTGATGTACGTCGTCGACGTGTTTTCCCATGCGGGGATGTAGAACAACCCCGTGCGCGGACTGAATGACGGGCTATACCAATTCGTCCCGCCCTGGTTGCCTGGATAAATCAGCGTCCCTTCCTTCGTCGGGGCCATGCCTGGAACCGGGATGGGTCGCCCTTTGTCATCGAAGCCATCCGCCCAGTTCACTTTCACGAAGGGCTGCCCTTTGAGAAATGCGCCGTTCGTGCGATCGAGCACATAAAACATCC
Source organism: Acidobacteriota bacterium (assembly GCA_046732795.1). Lineage (GTDB taxonomy): Bacteria > Acidobacteriota > Vicinamibacteria > Vicinamibacterales > UBA2999 > Gp6-AA40. The sequence continues at coordinate 13,895 of JBKPNV010000005.1, read as the reverse complement.
CGTTCCGGTTGGCCCATAACATCACCTTGCGCGGGCGGCCCTGCCACTCGAGATCGGCCAGAACGGGGACTTGCGTCGAATCCCAATCGAACTCGTTGTGCGGGGAAAACTGGTAATGCCATTTCAGTTGTCCCGTGTCCGGGTCGAGCGCAATCACCGAGCAGCTGTACAGGTTGTCGCCCAGGCGTCCCGCCCCGTCCCAGTCCGGTCCGGGATTCCCGGTGCCCCAGTAGGTCAGATTGGTCTCGGGATCGTACGAACCGGTCACCCAGACTGGCGCGCCACCATGCATCCAGGAATCACCGCTCCAGCTCTCGTGTCCGGGTTCTCCGGGACCGGGAACAGTGTAAAAGCGCCAGACTTCCTTGCCAGTCTTGATGTCCCAGGCGGCGACGAATCCGCGAACGCCGAACTCTCCGCCGGCAGTGCCCGCGATGACCTTGTCTTTCACGACGAGAGGCGCGTGCGTGAACGCGTATCCCTGCTTCGGATCGCCAGCAGGGTCGGTCTTCCAGAGCTCACGACCGTTGCGGGCATCGATCGCGATGATCCTCGCGTCGAATGATGCAAGGAAGATCGTGTCGCCTGAGATCGCCACACCGCGCGAGAACCGTCCGCAGCAGTTCTTGGCCGCGGGATCGGGCGTATAGGAGTAAATCCAGATCTGTTTGCCGGTTGCCGCGTTCAAGGCGACGACGTCGTTGGGACTCTGGATCGTGTACATCGTCCCGTCGACGACCAACGGAGTGACCTGGTGCCGATCCAACGAGCGCGACTGGAACACCCATTTCAGTTCGAGCTCGCGCGCATTTCCGGCGTTGATCGCGCTGAGCAGGCTGTGCCGTTGACTCGACAAACCGCCCGAGTACGTCAACCAGTTCTGCGGCTCTTTATTCGACTGGAGGAGACGCTCGAACGAGACATTCGGCGCCGCCACTTCGCGATTCGGCGGGGGCGCGAAAGGTGGGGGCTCCTGTGCCAGCAGCGTCGCCGACATGAGGACGAACACACACGTACGCAGGGTCATGAACGACTCCCCTTTTGTTTAGAGCGCAGCCGATCTTAAAGCACGCGCCCGCGCTCTCGCCACGATTCGCGCCGCCTGACATGGGCCCTAACCTCCGAACCGGCCCGAGCCGAGAAAATATCGGGGGTGTTTCGCATGTGGACCCAAGAGGACCCGAGACACGAAAGAATGAAATCGGCTCAGCCAACTGAGCCGGAGGCGCAGGCAAACCGTAAATCCGCTGAAGGGAATGAAACGCGAATGGCACAGTTCGGGCGATCTGTAATCGTGAAGGGTGAGATTAAAGGCTCTGAAGATCTGACCATCGACGGTCAGGTCGACGGACGCATCGATCTACCCGATCACGTCCTCACCGTTGGACCGAACGCCACCATTTGTGCTGATGTCACGGCAAAAGGTGTCATGGTCTTTGGAAGCGTGCTTGGAACGATCACCGCCCACGACCGAATCGAGATCCGGAAGAGCGGATCGGTGGAAGGCAACGTGACCTGCGACCGTCTCATCGTCCAGGATGGTGCAATTCTGTCCGGCAAAGTCGAAACAAAGGGCAAGCGTCGTCCAGCACAAAGCCGGACCGAGGCGATCGAAGGCACCAAGCAGGTGCTGGCTCCAGTCGCCTGATCGGGACCTATGCGCGGGGTGATGCCCCAGTCACCGCGCAACGTTAGAAGATCCGCGTCTGCTGCATGATCGCCTGGCGTTGACGACGCTGCGCCCCCTCGGAACGGTGGTGTGCGAACTCCGATTTGGTGGTCGCCTCGCCGAGAATGCGCGCCAGCGTCGCCTTCAGCGTGGCGCTGTCGTCGTCAAAATCTCCGTGCGTCGTCGAGCGTGCCGCACCGGGCCGGCCCTCAGCCACGGCATTGGGCGAGAGCACAACCTCTTTCGGGCGATCTCGGTCCGCCAGCTTGTTCACGAACTTTTCCATCCCGAGCAGAGGCACTCCGTCGGTCGCACCGAACCACGGTTTGCGCAGTACGTCTTCGAACGCGTTCGAGACCAGATACAGCAGTGACTTATGGTAGATGTTCACGCAGTTGTCGTCCTGCTCCGCGCGGTCGGTGAGGATGAAGATCGAGAACTGCCTGATGCTGCCGCCGCGAATCGCCGGCAGGTACTGCTCCTGATAGAACTGCATCGTGCAGGCCGGCGCCCACATCGTGCAGGTGTCGAACGTGACGGTCCGGCCGGCCGCCTGGTTGGCACCGGCCAGCCCGCCGAGCAGGATCGAGCCCGCACTGTGACCGACAAGGTGGACCTTGAGCGAAGGATGCCGCTCGGTCAGCGCCTTCACCTCGTTCAGCACCACTAACATGCCGCCATTCTTCTGGCTGGCGAGCTCGGCATTCTGCTGCATCTCCGCCCACACGCGATGGCCGCCGGCGGATCTCGCGATCGGCTCCAGTCCGTCGTCCAATCGATCGAGCATGAAGTCCTTGGCGTTGTCCAGAAATCCTTCCGGCCGGCGGCGCGTAACCGCATCCTGGAGGATGTTGCGGATCGTCGTCCACAGATCGGTTCTCCAGATGAACGCGATCGGATAGATGCCGTTCTTGAGCAAGGTCGGCCGCAGATCTGCGACCTTCTGGATCGCCGAGTCTTCGGCGGTCAAGCCGCCGTGCGCGTAGAGCAGCAGATGTTTGATCGGAACCGAGTCGTTTGCGTCGATCCGAGCCGAGAGCTGTTTGAAGATTTCTTTGACGTCCTCGGCGGACGTGCCGTAGGTGCCATCGACCTTCAGCGCGCCATTGTTGCCAAGGCTGATGATGTGCGGACGCAAATCGCTGAACACGTAGCTGCGCGATCCCTGCGCCGCGACGCCGACCGTGCGCGACACCGATTCCTTGGCGCGCAGAATCACGGGTGCTCCAAGACGCGCGACCCAGATGTCGCTGCCGTTGGCGAGCCAGTCGTCGTACGAGATGTGGGCGAATCCGTCCTTCCCCCAGTCGTCCGCCCATGAGTTTTGAATCCAGAAGCCGCGCGCATCGTATGCGACGATCGAAAAAGCGTGCCCGCCGATGATCCGAGCGTCCGGTGTCCACTGGATCTCGCCATCCGCTCCGACCTTTTGCCAGCCTTCATGCACCTGCGACGTGGCATAGAGGATCCCGACCTCGCTTATCGCCGCGTGCATCGCAATCAGGTCCTTGTGGTTGACGCGGAAGTAGGCGCCTAACGGGCGACGTAATGCGTCTTCGAAGCGCTCCGTGTAGAGCTTCTTGTCCTGTTTCTCGAGCTTGACGTCGTAAACCCAGTGCGTGCGCGAGCAGACGCCGTGCTTGTGCCACCCCTTCATCGCACCCCGTGCGCTCGAACCGCTGTACTTCTCACCGGGCCACTCGTCGTAGCGACGGGCCATGTCGTAGAGCATGCGCGGGCTGCATTCCATGTCATCGCGAACAACGTGACGCGTGCGCAGCAGGTAATGGACGACGGTGGCCAGGCCGAAGCCGGTGCACGCTCCCTCGGTCCCCTGGTCGAGGATCGGCACCTTTGCCTTGCGATACTCGTCGAGTGGCCGCTCCGTCTGCACTTCAATCAGCGTCGGCTCGAACATGCGATCGCGGAAATCGAGTGTGTCCGGCCGCGCGTCGAGTACCCGCTCTTTCGTCGCGCCGCCGCGGCCCGTTTGAGCGCGTATGACTGGAGGAGCATCGGCGCTCCTCACCACAACTGATGAGGTTGAACGAGACGAGGCAGACCTGCGGCCGGACGAACGTGCACGTTTTGTTTTCGCCATTACGCGCAAAGGTGAGGTATCGGGGACGCCAAGTCAAGCAAACTTCGCGCGTCGCGCGCCGGCTCACACGACGAAATCTTTGAACCGCCTCATGTATTCGGCAAACGTCGGACTCAGTCCACTCGCACGAAGCGAATCGATCGTCACTGGCGGCCGTCGGGGGACCCAGTTCGGATCCGCGGCACGAAGCGGCCAGTCGGCGTTGATGATGGCCGATCGACCGAGCACGACGCCGTCAGCGCCCTTCGCGAGCAGTTGCTCTGCCTCCCCGCGCGTCCACACCGCACCGGCGGCCAGAATGCGGACATCGGCCGGCAGCGCCGCGCGGAAGAGCGGGATGGCGTGCGCATCGGGGCGCTTCGCGGTGTTGTCCAGCGCGTGCCACAAAGACAAGTGGATGAAATCAGCTCCATCCTCCGCCAACCATCGAGCGGTTTGCACGCTCTCGTCGAGATCGAGCCCACGAGCGTTGCCGAAGTCTTCGGGTGACAATCGCACGCCCACGGTGAATGACGCGCCCACGCGAGCGCGCACCGCACGCATCGTTTCGCGCACCAGTCGCGCGCGGTGCTCGAGTGGGCCACCCCAGTCATCACTGCGGCGGTTTTGTGTTGCGCTCAAGAACTGCGTGAAGAGATAGCCGTGGGCGCCGTGAATCTCGACACCGTCAAAGCCAGCCTGCCGCGCTCGCGCTGCGGCGTCGGCGAACTGGGCAATCACGCGTGTGATGTCGTCCACGTCTGCGGCCCGAACGCCGTCGCCCTCGCTCGCGCTCCAGGGCACCGTCCCGGTGACTTTCGGATCGGCGCGGAGGCCACCATGGAAGACCTGCACGATGGAGGTCGTGCCGCGTTCGCGGAGCGCGGTTGCAAGCGTCGTCAAACCTGGCAAGAGGGCGTCATCGAACACTCCGAGCTCACCCGGCCATCCCTGCCCGTCCTTCGCCACGTGCGCCGCGCACGTCATCACGATCCCAAAGCCGCCCTCGGCGCGAGAGGAGAGCCAGCGCAATTCATCCTCACCGAGAGAACCATCGGCATGGCTCTGCATGTTCGTGAGCGGCGCCAGAACGATTCGGTTGCGAGCGAACAGTTGAGTACGGAATTCGAGGGGTTCGAAAAGAGACGTCATCGTTTGGCCACCGTGTAGGATCCCCATTATGAAGCGCTCCGGCGTTGCCGACCTTCCACTGCATGGCGGTCGTGTGCCGCCGTGGCTGGCGACTCGCATGGAGACGCTCGGCACCGCGATCGCTGAAAGCGTGATCTATCACTATGGCCGATCCGCGCTGCTGTCGCGATTGAGCGACCCGTTCTGGTTCCAGGCGCTCGGCTCGGTGATGGGGATGGACTGGCATTCCTCCGGGATCACGACGTCGGTGATGGCTGCCCTCAAGAGAGGACTCCAGTCGAAGTCGCACGAGTTAGGCATCTACATCTGCGGCGGACGCGGCCGGCAATCGCGCAAGACACCAGACGAACTTCGGCGTATCGCGCAGCGCACGAGCCTCGATGGCGACAGGCTGGTGCGCACCAGCCGGCTGACCGCCCGCATCGATAACAACGCCGTCGCCGATGGTTTTCAGATTTACCTCCATTCCTTCGTGCTGACGACAGACGGCGAGTGGGCGATCGTCCAGCAGGGGATGAACGAGGCGAGCCGATTGGCTCGGCGATATCACTGGCACTCGGCAACCGTCCGCGATTTCGTCGAGGAGCCGCATACGGCAATCGTGGGCCAGCATGCCGGCACGATCATGAATCTCGTCGATCGCCAGGCGCGACCCGCCCAGACGGCGCTGCTCTCGATCACGCGCGAGGATCCCGCACGCATGCTCGCGGAGGCTCGTCGCATCGAGAGGCCGTGGCATGACCGTCATCTCGAAATGCCGCCGCGTCACGACGTCCGCGCCGCCGACGTGAATGAGAAGCGCCTGGGCGCCGTGCTTGCGCTCGCGCACGAGCGAGACCTGCGAGAGTTCGCCTCGTTTCTGCTGCTCGAACAGCTCGGGCCGCGCACGCTGCAGTCGCTTGCGCTCATCGCCGAAGTCGTGCACGGCACGCCGACGCGCTTCGAGGATCCCGCACGGTTCGCCTTCGCGCACGGCGGGAAGGACGGTCATCCCTTTCCGGTGCCGTTGAAGGTCTACGACGAGTCGATTTCCGTGTTGCGCCGCGCCCTCGATCAGGCCAGGCTGGGACGCTCAGACAAGCTCGGGGGGATGTCTCGTCTCGATGCGTTCACTCGCGCGATCGAGAATCGTCTCGCCCCCGATTCCGACGTCGCGGCCACAATCGCCCACGAACGCGCGATCTCCCGATCGCTCGGCGGTCGCTCCGTGCTCGATCACAAGGAACCGCGTCGCGGTCAGCTGGAGCTGTTTGAACACTGAGCCGAATGTTCAAGAAGCCGTAAACGCCCAAACGCCAATTGCCACCTCGTAAGCGCCAGCGTTCTTTGGGATTTAAGCGTTAAGAGTCGGGAATTGTCTGCAGCTAGGGGCAGATGATCCCGAACGCAAAACCTCGTTCACGGAGCATCGGGATCAGACGGTCGACCGTCTCGATCGCATAACGCCGATCGGACCGCGGATCCTTGTGGTGGCCATCGTGGATGACAATGACGTCTCCATCCGAAGCGTGATCGGCCAGCCGCGGCACGATGTCGTCAGCGTTACGCGTGCGGAACCAGTTGAAGTCCCACATCATCCAACTCCACCCCACGACCAGATAACCTGCCCTGGCCGCGCCCTGAATCATCGGGATGCTGCGATTGCCACCGTGGGGCCGAAAGGCGCGACAGGGGCGATGTCCTGTGATCACTTCCATGCGTGCGGCAGCTTCTTGCAACGTGCTCGCCACATGGGTCGGTCGTCGAAACATCAGGTTGCGTGAATGCCAATGGATCGCAACGGCGTGCCCGTCCTCGAACGCACGGCGCACGATGGACGCCGTGTCGCGGGTCAGATGCCTGTCGATCACGAAGAATGTGGCGGGCACTCCATGGCGCGCCAATGTATCGAGGAGCTGAGGAGTCGCATCTGGATTCGGACCGTCGTCGAAGGTGAGATAGATCGTCGGTGTCGCCGTCCGCGGCATCCTCCAGACCGTGTCGTCGGTCACATCGAGAAGAAACGGAAACGGTGCCACGTGTGCGAGCACGACGACTCCGATCACAGCGATGAGAACGAGCATTGCCTGAGCTTCTGTGGCTGTGTTGCAGCTTTTGCCCGGGTCGATAGGCCTGGCTGTCGCGGCGCGGACTCTTCTGTCCGCAGGATATCGCGCCTCCGGCCTGGACTGATTCCTGCACCCTCAAAAAGGAACACACTGGAGGGTTACCTGATGCATCGAATTATTCCCGTCGCTGCGCTGGCTTTGGGTATGGCTGTATCGGCCGCAGCGCAGGACAACACGGTCAAATCGAAGACCAAGGTCAAAGCGGACGACGCCCGCGCGATTACGCTCGTTGGCTGCCTCGACCGCGGACCGGGCAATGTCTTCACGCTTCAGAACGCGATCGCGGGCACGGGCAAGGAGGTCACGACGAAGTCGAAAGTCGAGACCGACGTCGACAATCACGGCAAGGACGTGAAGACCAAGTCTCAGTCCGAAATCGATCGTGATTCCAGCCGGCACGCGGGCGTCGCGGGCCTGAAGGGGTCCTACGAACTGACGCCGCAGCAGGGCGTGGACCTCGCGTCGCATGTCGGCCAGCAGGTGCAGATCACTGCGGTGGCACTCGACCCGAAAAAAGGAGACGACGACGCGAAGGTCAAGATCGAGGAAGAGACCAAGATCGATCGGGACAACGCTCCTGATTCGAAGGTGAAGTCGCGGACCGAGGCTACGCTCGCACGCGGCGACCAGTCGAAAGTCGTGGTGCTCTCGGCAAAGACGCTCGCGCCCACGTGCAGTAAGTAAGCAGTAGCCACGTGATTGCGACTCTTAGCCACGAAGGACACGAAGATCTTTGTGCCCTTCGTGGCCAATCCTTCAGCATCGGCCCTCGCATCGCCGCACCGGATTAGGCGGTTTTCGCGCATACGAGGCGATTCGCTCCCATCTCTGCTATCGTTCGCCTCGTGGGCCTTCGAATCGCGCTGACGTTGAGCTTAATAGGCGGCGTCGCTGCATCGGCTATGGCGTCACGCGCGGACGGCATCCTCTCAGGCTATTCACTCACGTCGTGGAACGACGGCGCCGGCCGGCCGCTGGGCTCGGTCTACGCCATTGCGCAGTCTGACGACGGGTACCTGTGGATCGGCGCGGATGCAGGGCTCCTTCGTTTTGACGGATGGCGGTTTTTCTTCTGGGACAGCCTGAGCGACACACCGATTCTCGGGTCCGTCAATACGCTCACGGTGGCCAGAAGCGGCGGCCTCTGGGTCGGCTCAGCGAATCCGGCGAGCATCGGCCGAATCCGTGATGCACGCATCGAGCGATTCGAGGCTGGCCTCGAAGGACTCGAGGCGGTCACGGCCGTAGCCGAAGACGGCACCGGCAGGATCTGGGCCATCGTCGACTGGGATTTGTACGATTGGGACGGCAGCAGGTGGCACAAGGTGGCGCTGCCGTGGAGGACGCGGGCCGGGCCGGTTCGGCACATCTACGTGAGCCGCACAGGGACGTTGCTGGTCGGCACGCGTTGGGGTGTGTTCGAACAGGTTGGGACCACGACCGCATTCGGCCTCGTATCCGACGAGCACGTCTGGGGCATTGACGAAGACCATAATGGGCAAATCTGGACGACCGATGTGGCGGCCGGGTTTCGCCAGCTCGGCGCTGCGCGTGCACCGGTACATGCACTCGAGGCGGCCGGTTATCGCCTGCTGCACGACCGGCAGGACACCTTGTGGGTCGGCACGTTTGGCGACGGTCTCTGGCGGGTTCGCAGCGCGAATAAGGTCGCGTCCATTGAACGCGCTGCACTCCGGACAGGGCTGTCGAGCGATTCCGTCCTGTCACTCATGGAGGATCGCGACGGCAACATCTGGGTCGGCACCACCGTCGGTCTGCATCGATTGACCAAGCGCGCGTTAACGCCGCTCGAAGATGTGGGCTTCGTGCTGACCGTTCTCCCGAATGGGCCCGACGAGGTACTGGCCGGTACGACGAGGGGACTCGTTCAGCTCAAAGAGTCACCGTCGGGATGGCGCGCCGAACATATCGGATCGGCACCGGAGATCCGGACGTTGTTTCGCGACGAGCAGGGGACGCTGTGGATCGGCGCTGCCGACGGACTCTGGCGGCTGACGAACGGAGGCGTGGTCCATGAGGACCTCGGATCCCGATCTGAAATGCTGGTGCTCTCGATCGTGCCGGCGCCGGGCGGGGGGCTCTGGCTCGGAGATGGGCAATGGATATATCGGTGGAATGGATCGACCCCCGTTCCGCTGACGCTTCCCAAACAAGCGGGTTTCTCGAGCCTGACCTTCGCCGATGCGGACAGCCACCAACGTCTATGGCTCGGATCAGGCAAGCAGATCGGGATTCTGAACCCGGACGGCACCTTCCAGGTACTGGACGGCATCGGCGGTCTGCCCTCCGCGGCGAACGTGGCCCTGTACGACATCCTCGAGGACCACGACGGTGCGATCTGGCTGGGCACGAGCGAGGGGTTGAGCCGCTTCGCAGACGGGCGAATCACCACAGTCGGCTCGACGCACGGTCTTCCGGGGAAGCGCGTGTGGTCGATTCTCGAGGACACGACGAGCGACTTGTGGCTCAGTCTCGACCGGGGGATCGTGCGACTCTCTCGCGACGACATCACCAAGGCGATGGCGTCTCCTTCCGCTCGCGTGCTCTACCAGATGTACGACCCCAAGGACGGACTCGCCGGTGCGCCACTCGGTCAGATCAACTCGGCCCGCGAAGCCAACGGCCGACTCTGGTTCGTGCGCGGTGGCGGCGTCACGGAAGTCTTCCCGGCCGATCTGATGCCGCGAACCGGCCCACCGGTGATTCGAATCGAGGAAGCGATAGCCAACGAGCATCGACTGGACCTGAGTCAACGCACCCTTCCGCCGGGGACACGGCGTCTCGAAGTCAGCTTCACAGTGCTCACGTTCGCGGCGCCGAACCGCATCCGCTTCCGGTACCGGCTCGATGGCTTCGACACCGATTGGGTGGACGCCGGTCCACGGCGCACGGTGTCCTACACGAACCTGTCGCCACGCGACTACCGGTTCCGCGTCGAAGCCCATGCCGAAGACGGTTCATGGAGTACGTCCTCGGCGGATTGGGCCTTTGCGATCGAGCCGGCTATCTATCAGACCCGTTGGTTCTATGCGCTGGTCGCAACGATGATCGTCGCGTGTACCGTGCTCGTCTGGCGATTCCGCCTCGCGCTCATCAGACGGCAGTTCTCACTCGCGCTCGCCGAACGCGCGCGCCTGAGCCGCGAGATCCACGACACGCTGCTGCAAAGCCTCGTCGGCGTCGCGCTGCAATTCGACGGAATCGCAAATGCACTCGGCCCATCTTCGGTGAACGCGCGTGAGCAACTCACTCGCATTCGGCGCCAGGTCGAGGCGTACATCCGCGAAGCGCGCCAGTCGATCTGGGATCTGCGCTCGCCGATTCTCGAGACTCATGATCTGGCCGCTGCGCTTGCAGCGTTCGCCAGAGAAGTCATCGCGGACCAACCGATTCGCTTCACGTCAGTCGTGACCGGCGATGATGCCGCTCGTCCGCCAAAAGTCGAGAATCAACTGCTGCGAATCGGCCAGGAGGCGATCACCAACGCCGTCCGGCATGCGGATGCCCGCCGCATCCATCTCGAGATCACGTTCGGATCGGAGTTGGTGACCCTGCGCGTCGAAGACGACGGCCGCGGCTTCGAGAGCCATCGGTCTTCGATGGAGGAGGACAGCCACTACGGGCTCACCACGATGAGGGAGCGCGCTGAAGAGCTCGGCGGCACATTCTCCATCACGTCGGCGGCCGGACGGGGCACGACAATCGAGGCCGTCATCCCGCTTTCCGGTCAGGCGAAAAACAATCTGCCAGCCGCGATATGACCAGCGAGGCTGCGCCCATGACCTCACCCCAGGTTCGACTCCTGTGTGTCGACGACCATCGGATCGTCCGCGAAGGGATTGCGCTCATCCTCGCGCGCGAGCCCGACATCACGGTCGTGGCCACCGCCGCCACCGTCGAGGAAGCCGTGGCCGAGTTCAAGCGCCATCTGCCCGACATCACCTTGATGGATCTGCGGCTCGGCGACAAGAGCGGCATCGACGCGATTCGCGAGATCAGGCGTGAGTACCCGACGGCGCGGATCGTCGTGCTGACGATGTATCAGGGAGACGAGGACATTCATCGCGCGCTGTCGGCGGGCGCGACGACGTATCTGCTGAAGGATGCGCTGTCCGACGACCTCATCAGGGTGGTGCGCGACGTGCACGCGGGCGGGCATCCCATGCCTTCCGACGTGCGGGCCCGTCTCGATCAGCGAGCCGCTCAGCCGACACTGACCCCGCGCGAGATCCAGGTGCTGCAACTCGTGTCACAGGGAAAACGCAACAAGGAGATCGCGGCCATTCTCGGCCTCAGCGAGGACACTGTCCCGGTGCACGTGAAGAACATCTTCGCGAAGCTCAGAGTGAACGAGCGCACCGCCGCTGTGAATGTCGCCCTGCGAAGGGGGATCATCCACATCGAGTGATCGACCCCTGCAGTTCACGGGTCCACGTTCCGGGTGCCACGTTCGTGTTCCGGGTCAAGCCGATGTTCCGCCGGAGCTGAGCTGACTGAACCTGGAACACTGAACGTCCAACACTGAACGTCGAACACCGAACGAAGAACGCAGAACACGAACCCGGACCCTGGAACGTGGAAGCTGGAAACCCGCGCCGGATCCCAGTCCCGAGCACGCTCCACTATTCAGTATTTGCTACCCGATTTTGGGTATTGAGGCTCCTGGTTGTCGAGGTCAAGGTTTACGCCCACACACGGAGGTGGTTGATGTTTTCCTCAATGAGAGTCGGGGCACTGCTGTGCTGCGTACTCCTCGCGCCGTCACTGCTTTACGCTCAGGCGCAAGCGTCTATCGCTGGCATTGTTCGAGACACATCTGGCGCGGTCCTGCCGGGTGTGACCGTCGAAGCGGCAAGCCCCGAGCTGATTGAAAAGGTCCGCAGCGCCATCACCGACGCGACGGGCCAGTATCGAATCGAGAACCTGCGCCCCGGCGCCTATACGGTGACGTTCTCGTTGGCCGGGTTCAGCACCGTCAGGCGTGAAGGCATCGAGCTCGCCGGCACTGCCACGTTCAACGTGAACGCTGAACTCAAAGTCGGCACGCTCGAGGAAACGATCACCGTCACCGGTGAATCGCCGATCGTCGACGTGCAGACGGCGCGGCGGGAGTCGGTGGTCGCCAGAGACGTGATCACGTCGCTCCCGACCGCCGGTGGGTATTCGTCCATCCTGTCGCTCGCGCCTGGCATCGTCGGCGGCTCGCAGGACATCGCGACCGGCCCCTGCGCCTGTACGTTCAGTGCGCACGGCGCACTCCTTGCCGGCCGCGCCAACGAGGAAGGGCGAACGTTGCTGGACGGCTTGCTGATCTCGGTGCCGCAGGGAAGCTCGTCGAACTACTTCTCGGACTCCCGCAACTCGCAGGAAATCTCGGTCACCGTCGGCGGAGCACTCGGTGAAACCGAGACCGGCGGGCCGGTGCTGAACATGGTGCCGCGCACGGGCGGCAACCGGATGACCGGGAGCTTCTACACGGGCTGGGGCCCCGAGTCGCTGCAAGGGACCAATCTCACCGATGAACTCAAGGCGGCAGGGGCAACCGCACCAACACCACTCATCCGGAATTACGACGTCAGCGCGGCGGTGGGCGGACCGATCCGGCAGGATCGCTTGTGGTTCTTTGGCTCGACTCGGCGGCAGGGAACGGCGCAGCTGTTCGACATGTACTACAACAAGAACCAGGGACTTGCGAACGTCTGGACCTATGAGCCCGACTTCGGTCACCAGGCCATCATCGACAGAGAGAATCACAATTTCAATCTGCGCCTCACGTCGCAGCTGACCCCGCGCAACAAGGTGAACGTCTTCTGGGACGAGCAATTCATCTGCAAGAGCTGCGAGAACGGTGGCCAGCAGGCGCTGTCGGCGCCGGAATCGAGATCGGCGGGCGATCAGTGGCCGGTGCAGGTGGGGCAGATCTCGTGGACATCACCGGTCAACAACCAGGTACTGTTCGAGCTGGCCTATGGCTCGTATCGCGCCGACTGGGGCGGGCGGCAGAAGGACGACCCGTACACGGGCGACTTGATCCGGATGCAGGAACAGTGCACGGCTGGCTGCCCCGACAACGGCAACATCGCCGGGTTGATTTATCGATCGCAGAGCGTTGACCTGTTCATCAGCGGCCGCAACAAGAACCGCATCTACAACTGGCGCGCCAACCTGGCGAGGGTGACCGGAGCGCTGTCGTTCAAGGCCGGGTATCAAGGCAACCTCCTTGGCGACATCCGCAACAGCAATCGAGCGCCGAACGACCTGCAGTATCGCGTCAACAACGGTGTGCCGAACCAGCTCACCATGTTCATCAACAACTATCCCAACGACTTGTGGATGCGTACCGACAGCCTCTACGTGCAGGGGCAGTGGACGCGCAGCCGGCTGACGCTGCAGGCGGCGTTGCGCTACGACAAGGCATGGAGCTGGAGCCCCGTGCAACAGGTGGGTCCTGCCGAGTTCTTCCCCAATCCAGTGACCTACCCGAAGACACCGCTCGTCGACTCCTTCCATGACATCGGACCACGCGTCTCGGTGGTCTACGACCTCTTCGGCAACGGCAAGACGGCCGTCAAAGGGACGTTCGGACGCTACCTCGAAGCCGCGTTCACGGGCCGGCGGTATGCCTTCGCGAATCCGACGAGCCGCATTCCGCAGAGCGTGTCTCGGGCATGGACTGACGCGGACCGCGATTGGGTCGCTGACTGCGATCTCTTGAATCCCAACGCGCAGGACCTTCGGGCGGTTGGTGGCGACGTGTGCGGTGCGTTCTCGAACCGCAATTTCGGCAACCCGAACGTCTTCAGCAACACCGTCGATCCGGACATCCAGCACGGATGGGGAGTGCGACCTTCGGACTGGAACTTTG
>JBKPNV010000004.1:0-15993 GCA_046732795.1 Acidobacteriota bacterium | reverse complement strand
CAGCTGTCGTCTGACGGGACCAGGAAGTTCGTTCTCGAGCTGGGCGACGGGCGTCGCATCGAGTCGGTTTTCATTCCAGACACACCCGCGATGACGTTCTGCATCTCGACCCAGGTCGGCTGCGCGATGTCATGCGGGTTTTGTCTGACCGGAAAGATGGGGCTCGTACGTCACCTGACACCGGGAGAGATCGTTGGCCAGGTGATCACGCTGGCCTCTGCCACCGGTTTGCTCGAACAGCCCTTCAACATCGTGCTCATGGGAATGGGCGAGCCTCTTCACAACTACGACAACACGATGAAGGCGTTGCGAATGCTGCACGCCGAAGAGGGACTGTCGATCTCGCCGCGGCGCATCACGCTGTCGACCGTGGGCATTGTGCCTGGACTCGAGCGACTGGCTCGCGAACCCTTCATGCCGAACCTGGCGATCTCTCTTCATGCAACGACCGACGAACAACGCACCGCCCTCGTGCCGCCCAACGCGAAGTATCCACTCGCTGCCATTCTCGACGCATGCCGTCGGTTCCCGCTGAAGAAGCGCAGCCGCATCACGTTCGAATATGTGTTGCTGAACGGCGTCAACGACACAGCAGAAGACGCGCGACGTCTCGCAAAACTGCTGTCGGGCATCAAAGCCAAGGTCAATCTGATCCCGCTCAACGCTGCGCCCGGAATTCCTTTTGAGCGTCCTTCCGACGAGCGCGTGGATCGGTTCGCCCAGATTCTCGCGGACAGGTACCTCACCGTGTCAGTGAGGAAGAGCCGTGGCCGTGATATCCGGGCTGCGTGCGGTCAGTTGATTGTCGAGGGCGGGTCGAAGAAATCGGCTGGCCAGCAGATGGCGCTCTTGCTTCGCTAACTCCCAATCCCCAACACACTAACTCCCAAGAACGTTCATGGTTCGTGGTCAGTCGATCATGACCTCGACCCACTCGTTTCGCGAGCGCCGGGTCTCCAGCTTCACCTTGAGATAGTTATCGGTCACAGCCGACCACCCGTCGTCGATCGTCAGAGCACGACGAGTCGTCCCGCGTTGCGACTGTCGAAATCGCGTCGACATCTGGCGACCGATGTCGCGAATGCGCTGACCTCGCTCGCGGATGACCGCGCCGTCAACCCTTGCACGAAGAGCGGCCGCATCCGTGCCTGGCCGGTCTGAGTACGGAAACACGTGGAGATGGGTCAGCGGAAGATCGCGAAGGAGCGTTTCCGTTTCATCGAAGCATGCGTACGATTCACCCGGGAATCCGACGATCAGATCGGAACCAATCGATGCGTGCGGAATGCGCTCGCGAATTCGCGTCACCAGCGCTGCGAATGAGGCTGCGGTATAGGGACGACGCATCGCGCGGAGTACGGCGTCGGCGCCACTCTGTAATGGCAAATGGAAATGCGGGGCGAGTCGCGGCGAGGCGGCGACCATGTCGACGATCGCCGGCGTGCAATCCATCGGTTCGAGAGAACTGATACGAAAGAGCACATCCGCATCCCAGCGGGCCAGCGTGCCGACGAGTGTCGTGAGAGACGTGGATCCGTTCAGGTCGCGTCCGTACGATCCGAGATGCACTCCGGCAATCGCGATCTCGCGATATCCGGACGCGACCGCGTTTTTGATCTGCTGGATAACGTCATCCAGCGGACGCGAGCGTCCCTTGCCCCGCGTGGTGGGAATGATGCAGTAGCTGCACATCTCATCGCAGCCAGTCTGCACGCGAAGTGTCAGAGCCGTACGTCCGACGGTGCCCGGCGACAGACTGTCACCACAAGGACCATCGCCGTTGCCATAGCGAACAGCCGTCGTCTCGTCACGGCGAAGCAGGCCCAGCGAGGACGCGAGACGCTCGACGAGATGATCCTTCTCGTCATTCGAGACGATATGGGCGACATTGGGGAGCTCGCCGATTTCTTCTGGCCGCCGAGTCGCGTAGCAGCCCGTGACCACAACATGCACGCCTGGGTTGTCGCGCACGATTCGTCGGATCGTTTGACGAACGCCCTGATCGGCCGCGGCCGTGACAGAGCAGGAATTCACCACGACGAGCTCGGCATCCAGCGGCGTGGTTTCAACCGCGCCGCGCGCGTGGAGATCTCGCGCGATGGCCATGGAGTCGGCCTGATTGACGCGGCAGCCGAAGGTGATGATCGAGTACTTCACGGTTCTGTAATGGGGTCGGGAGTCATTTGAATAGGACAGTTATCGAGCCGAGTTCCCCCGAGTGTCCTGATCAAATGACCCCCGACCCCTTTAAAGCCTTCTGGCCGATGTCGCGGCGGAACTGCATGCCGTCGAAACGAATCTGCGAAGCGGCTCGATATGCCGTGTCGATCGCGGCGCTGAAGTTCTGCCCCCTCCCAACAATGGTCAACACTCGTCCGCCGGAAGTCACGAGTTGCCCCTCCCGTCTGCTCGTCGCCGCGTGGAATACGAGCGCATCGGGCACCGCGGCCGCCTGATCGATCCCGCTGATCTCCTGCCCGGTCTCGACGGCTTCGGGATACCCTTTTGCAGCGAGTACGACACCAACGTTCGCCACCGAATGGAAGCGGGCCGCTCTGGATGGCAACGCACCCATCGCAGCCTCGCCCAAGAGCCACGACAGCTCTTCGTCGAGCATCGGGAGCACGACTTGCGTCTCGGGATCGCCGAGTCTCACGTTGAACTCGACCACCTGCGGTCCGTCGGACGTCAACATCAGACCGACGTAGAGAAACCCGCGGTACGGATGCCCTTCGTCCCGCATCCCTTCGAGCACGGGCCACACGATCTCGTCGACAACTCGACGTTCGATCTCCGCCGTCACGAGCGGACTGGGCGCAAACGCCCCCATTCCACCCGTGTTCGGACCCTCGTCGTCATCGAAAATCCGTTTGTGATCCTGCGCCGAACCGAGGGCGATGAACGAAGTGCCATCCGCCAGCAGGAAATAGGAGGCTTCCTGTCCAACCAGAAACTCCTCGAAGACGATTCGATCGCCGGCACTCCCGAATTTGCGCTCGACCATGAGCGACCGCACCGCGGCGGCGGCGGCGGCACGATCGGCGACGATCACGACGCCTTTGCCGGCGGCAAGGCCATCCGCCTTCAAGACCAGCGGATAGCCGAATCGATCCCCATCGAGCCACGCGAGAGCGGCAGTCGCTGATTCGCATACGTGATACCGGGCGGTCGGCACGTTGTGGCGTGCCATGAAGTCCTTCGCGAACGCCTTGCTCGATTCGAGGGCGGCGGCGGCCTGCGACGGGCCAACGATGGCACGTCCTTCGGCGGCGAAGACGTCGACGATTCCCCGGCTCAGTGGAAGCTCGGGACCGACCACGGTCAGATCGATCGCCTGACTTCTGGCGATTTGCAGCAGCTCGCGGGGGTCGCCGACGTCGGCATCGAGACATCGGGCTACGGAGGTGATTCCGGGATTTCCCGGAGCACAAAAGACCGAAGTGACGTTGCGCTCTCCAGAGAGCTTCCAAGCGATGGCGTGCTCGCGCGCGCCGCCGCCGATGACGAGGATCTTCATGAGGAACGGGCTAACTGCCTGGAAGACAGGAAGTTGATGGACTGGCTGGACGCCGGTAGAGCTTGGCGCCGCAGTGTCAACGCCTTGTGCGCAGAACTCAAGGCCGGCACACGACTATTTCGTTGACGTAACGCCGTCTTGCGCCTAGAATCCGCGCCTGCCTGTGATAGCCTAGCATATTCGCCACTTTTCGTTGGTGATCACAGGGAACCACCAGGCCGGTGAGGGGGTGTTCGAGGCGTGGCTGAAGTCAAGATTCAGGAGGGCGAGTCGATCGAGAGCGCACTCCGTCGCTTCAAGCGTAAGGTTCAGCAGGAAGACATCATCAAGGACATCAAGAAGCACTCTTTCTACTTGAAGCCGGGTGACAAGCGCCGGGCCAAACAGGCGCTGGCGCGTAAGCGGAACCGTAAGAAACTCCGTCGCGAGACGGAATAAGAGCAAGCGGTCCCGCGATCGACGAGCACGAGGTGGCGACCGATGGAGTTCCAAGATAAGTCCTTGAGGTGCGTGGATTGCGGCTCAGAATTTATCTGGACTGCAGGCGAACAGCTGTTTTTCGCTGATAAGCAGTTCAAGAACGAGCCGAAGCGGTGCAAGACGTGCAAGGCTAAGCGAGCCAACCGGGTCAGTGCCGGGCCAGCACCGGCAAGGGACCGGGTCGAAACACAGACGCAATGCTCGGCGTGCGGCAAGGACACCACGGTGCCGTTCCGTCCTACGCAGGGTCGTCCGGTGTTTTGCAAGGAGTGCTTCCAGCAGCGGAAATTCGCAGGTGCTGGAGGGGTATAAAGGCACGGGTCCGGGTCCAAAACACCTGACTCGTCTGGAATTCCGGGTAGTCGTCGCCAGATTTCGTAGGGCCAGACGCGAGACTCTACCCCATCGCCTAAACGCGGTGGGAACCCCGTCTGGCCCTGATTGTCTGTGCTAGAATCCGTTCTTTCTACGGGCTGTACATTCGAGGAACTATGCAGATCGAGGAACGATCCGCCGGTGATGTAACCATCCTGGACCTCAAAGGCAAGATGACTCTCGGCGAGGGAGACGAGGCTCTCAAGGACAAGATCAACAGCCTGGTGCTGCAGGGTCGAAAAAAGCTCGTCCTGAATCTAGCGGACGTTCCGTATATCGACAGCGCCGGCCTGGGAGAAATTGTTCGTACCTTTACGACGGTCAGTCGTCAGGGCGGGAGCCTCAAGCTCCTCAGCTTGACGAAGCGGATTACCGATCTGCTGGCCATTACCAAGCTGCTCACAGTGTTCGAGACCCACGACAACGAGGCTGATGCGATTCGCAGCTTCCAGTCGTCGGCCAACGTGTAGTGACCTGGTAGGCGCGCGCACCGGCGACTCACACCAGCGGTCCTGCTCACCTGGTTCGGCCCTGAACAGTGACGGGGACGCCTCCCGTCGCTGCGGAGCGCGGTCGAAGCAGGGCTGATGGACGATGCCACCTGATCACAATCAACAGCATTCGCGCCGACCTCACTATCATCGCGGCAGGCGTGGGCCAGACCGTCGCGGCGATCGCCGGCCGCCGTCGCAGCAGCAACAACAGCAGGAACCCGCGCATCGGGATCAACTCGACGTCGAGCAGATCATGCGCGAGATTCGATCGCGGATCTCCGAGCGACCCGGCATCGATCTGACGGCGCAACAGATTCAGGAACTGGCCGCCCGCCGGCTCGAGGCGATCCTCGATCCACGCACGATCAAACCGTCGCTGATGGACGAACTGCGTCGCGCGTCGGGTCTTCCCCCTGACACGCCTCCGTCCGAACCGGAAAGCGACGAACCGCTCACAGAGTCGACCCTGTACCAAGCGGACAGCGGCTTCGTGCGCGCGCTGCGAAAGCTGCTCAATCCACTCCTCAAGCTGCTTTTCAATCCGGCGGCGATCGTCGCAGCGCTCAACACCCAGGCGCGTCGCGCAAAGGCCGCCGAGGCGAGAGAAGCGGAACTGCGACGCCGCCAGACGGAGTGGAATGCCCTCCACTTCGAAATCCTGCGTCGTCTCGTGACGGAGGTGACCAGAGCCGAGATCGACAATCAACATCTCACGCACCGCGTGGAGTCGTTGACCGCGAAAGTCGACTTCAACGAGCGACGCGTGCGCGGCCTCGAGCACACGCAGCAACATGCGCGCCCCAGCATAGGCCGCGCGGCGGACGCGACGATCGCTCCACTCCATTCTCCCGTCGCTGCACCGAAGGAAGAGACACCATCGACGGAGCCAACCGTTCCCTCCGATGTGTCTCCCGATGGGACTCGTCGACGGCGGCGTCGACGCCGTGGACGCAGATCGGGACCGCTACGTGACGCACCGATTTCCACAGCGGCGAACACCGCGGGCGTCGATCAAGGTACGGACGGAGACGAATTCGACGACGATGCGGCCGAGGAACTGACCGAAGAGATTGGCGCGACTTCGTCGTTAGCCGTTGACGAAGCGACGGTCGTGGACTTCTCTCCGGCGCAGGCACCTCCGGAGCCACCAGTTCCGTTCAAGCCTCGGTCCGTTCCCGAGGAATCGCTCCAGACCACTTCGGCGCCGGAGCCAGAGGGCGCACCGGCGGCAGAACGCTCTCCAGCCCCCACCCGTAATTCTGTCGAGCCGCCCGAGCCAGTTCCACCGGACCGCTCCTGAGCCACGGGCGTCGTCGTGAAGTTCGCCTTCATCACACCGCGATACGGCGCCGAGTTCAGTACCGGCGCCGAGCACGCGTGCCGATTGCTTGCCGAGCAGATCGCCAAGCGTCATGACGTCGACGTGCTGACGACTACGGCTCGTGATGCTGCAACGTGGAAGAACGAATATGCGGAGGGCTCCGATCGCGTGCGAGGAGCGCTCGTGCGACGCTTCGCCGTCAGCACGATGCCGGAGCAATCAGCTTTCAGCGACCTCACTCGTCGCCTCCGTGAGGGCCCCCGATATCGTGCCGATGAGTTGAACTGGCTGCGCCATGTGGGTCCCTGGAGCAACGGCCTTCTCGAGCACATCAAGCGGCAGCACCGAACGTACGACGCGCTCGTCTTCTTCGGCCTGTGGCATCCCTTGACGGTCAGCGGGCTCGAGGCCGCGCCCGAACGCAGCTTGCTGTTCCCTCACCTGCAGTTGCGTCCGGAATTGCGCTTCGAGTTGTGGGCGGAGATCTTGACTGCTCCTCGGGCGATCGGCTACTTCTCGAGCTCGGAACGCAAACTGGTCCACTCGTACGTCGGCGTCGTTCCGCAGTTCGAAGAAGTGATCGGCATTGGCGTCGATCCTCCACCGCAACAGGCTTACCCGCGGCATCAGCAGGATCCTGCCGACGTCATCAGCGCGGACGATTCAGCGAACGACGAGGACCTCTCGGAAGAAAGCTATCTGGAGGGCCGCGGTGTTCCTTTCCGTCGACGTCATCGCCTTTACGACACCTTCGCGCTCTACGCCGGACGTGTCGAACCGGACAACGGCTGTGAAGAGATGCTCGAGTACTTCGACTCGTTCGCCGCAACCCGATCCGAAGAGATGGGACTGGTGCTGATGGGGGTAAAGATGATGACCATCCCCGAAGCGCCGTATCTTCGCCTGGCCGGAGTGCTTCCAGATCGCGAACGAATGACCGCGTACGAGGCGGCGGCGGTCACGATCGCACCTGCCTCCGACGATCTGTTGTCGCAGTCGTTGCTCGAAAGCCTGGCTGTCGGGACGCCGGTGCTGGCCAACGCCAGCAATGCAGCGGCCGTCGAGCATTGCCGTCGCGCGAATGCAGGCTTGTACTATGCGAATCGCGAGGAGTTTGTCGGCGCCCTGACCGAGCTGCGGACGAGGCCGCTTCGCGAACGGCTAGGCGAGAACGGACGACGGTATATCCGGCATCACCATCAATGGGATGCCGTTATCGGGCGGTTCGAGCGTCTCGTCGGCCGGGTGCGCCGCACGTCGTGAAGTTCAAAGTTTAAAGTTCAAAGTCGATAAGTAAGTGAAAAGTACTTTCGACTACTTCCCTACTTCGAACTTTGTCCTTTGAACTTGCAGAGTCACTCCCTCGTGAGTTCCGCAGCGGGAAATGGACGCGATCGCGAATTGTTGTCTTCGGTTCCAGCCTTGCGTCGCCGCGTTCCGATCTCGTAACGCTTGATCATCTCGTTCAGAGTCGTCGGCTTGATCTTCAGCAGCTCCGCTGCCTTCTTCTGAACGCCGCCGGCCGCCTCCAGCGTTGACTCGATCAGGCGCTTTTCGACATTCGTGATCACGTCCTTGAACGAGATGCCTTCGGGCGGGACCACGAACTTCGGGATATGGAACATCGGCGCCGATCGGACGTGCTCCGGCACGAGGTCGGGACCGATGTGAGCACCCGAGCTCAAGACCACCGCTCGCTCGACCACGTTCTCGAGTTCGCGAACATTCCCCGGCCAGTCGTATTCCATCAGCAGGTCGAGCGCATCGGCCGTGAGATCGAGCGTGGGTTTGCCGTTTTCGGTCGAGTACTTTTCGAGAAAGTGCTGCGCCAGGTACGGAATGTCGTCCTTGCGTTCGCGCAGCGGTGGCAAATAGATGTTGATGACGTGCAGGCGGTAGTAGAGATCCTCGCGGAATCGCCCCTCCCCGACCATATGGCGCAAGTCACAGTTGGTCGCCGCAATGATCCTGACGTCGACCTTGATCGTCTCCATCCCGCCAAGACGCATGAACTCGCGCTCCTGCATGACGCGGAGCAGCTTGGCCTGCGTGTCCGGCGGAATGTTCCCTATTTCGTCGAAGAAGATGCTCCCCTTATCGGCGAGATCGCACAGCCCCTTCTTCGGATAGATCGCACCTGTGAACGCGCCTTTGACATGGCCGAACAGCGTTGACTCGAGCAGGTCGGGCGGAAGATTACCCGAGTTCACCGTCACGAACGCACGATCGGCACGCGGAGAGTTGGAGTGAATCGCTCGCGCGACCAGCTCCTTACCGGTCCCGCTCTCACCGGTGATCAGAATCGTGGAGCGGCTTGGCGCCGCCTGGATGATCAGGTCGAACACCTGCTTCATGCGCGGGCTGCGTCCGATGATGCCCGCGAACTTCTGATACTGCGCCTGCAGGTTCTGCCTGAGCGCCGTGTTCTCCGCCATGAGCTGGCGGCGCTCGACGGCGTTCCGCACGACCACCAGGACCTCGTCGTTCTTGAATGGCTTGGTGATGTAGTCGAATGCGCCGCGCTTCATCGCGGTGATCGCCGTCTCCACCGAGGCGAATGCCGTCACCATCAACACCGGCAGGTCATCGTCCTGCTTCTTCAGCTCTTCGAGCATGGCCAGTCCGTCCATGCCCGGCATCATCACGTCCACGATCGCGGCATCGAACGGGAACGACCGTGCCAGATCGAGACCCTCTTCGGCACTCGACGCCAGACGCACGTGATACCCCTCGCGCGCCAGCAGCGCTTCGAGGATCTCGCGCATGATTTCTTCGTCATCGACGACGAGAATGGAACCGTTACGGCGCATCACAACAGACCTTGTCCCGGCCCAGCTACCCGGCCCGACATGCCGTGGCTCGCAAGCGCCGAACGCTCGTCAGCCACGGCTGGAAACGACAGAATGAACGTTGTCCCTTGCCCAATCGCGCTCTCGCACTCGATGCTGCCTTCGTGCTCGCGCACGATGCCGTAGGTAATCGAGAGACCGAGCCCCGTGCCTTGCCCGATCGCCTTCGTCGTGAAGAACGGATCGTAGATGCGCGCGAGGTACTCGCTTGGAATCCCCGACCCGGTATCAGACACCTCCGCAATCACTCTGGTTCCCTCGGTGCGCGTGGCAATCGATAACCAGCCGCCCTTGGGCATCGCGTCGCGAGCATTGAGGAACAGGTTCAGGAAAACCTGCTGCAGTTTGTGCTCGAGTCCCAACACGACAACAGGCGTCTCGCTCAACTCGCGCCGCACCCGAATGCGATGCATTTCAAATTGATGCTCGAGCAGGCCCAGTACGTCCGTGATCACCATGTTGACGTCGTAGGACGACCGATCGGTCGAGGCGGGTCGCGACAGAGTGAGCAGGCCATTGACAATCTTTGCAGCCCTGAAGGTTTGACGCTCGATCTTCTCCAGCAGTCGCGTCCGCGGATCATGCGGGTCGGCGCCTTCGAGCAGCATCTGCGTGAAACTCGAGATGCCGGTCAGCGGCGTGTTGACCTCGTGAGCAACGCCGGCCGCCAGCAACCCGATCGAGGCCATCTTCTCCGACAGACGCAGCTGCTCTTCCAGCTGCACTCGCGCGGTCACATCCTCGATGATCACAATGGTGCCCGCCGTCGCGGGTATGCGTCCTTCTTCGGCGCGCAGCGGCACGACGGCGGCGTTGACAATGAGAGTTTCGCCGGCGCGCGTACCACGGGCAACGACGGGCATGCGGGACAAGGTCGCGCCTTCAGGCGTATCACGGCGCGCCGCACGCACCGCCTCGACGAACGCGGAGTCGAACAGTTCACTCAACGCGCAGCCCGACGCATCCGTCCGCGAGACACCGTAGAGTTGTTCCAGCGCTTGATTCCAGCGAACGACCCGATCGTCGAGGTCGAGCACGAGCAGCCCATGGTCAAGCGATTCGAGAATGTTTTCGTTGAAGGCGCGCATGCGATCGACTTCGACCGCCTTCAGATGGAGTTGACGATACAGTCTGGCGTTCTCGAGCGCGGTCGCAATCTGTCCGGCCACCGCCCACAGCAAACCAATGTCTTCACTGCTCAAAGGCTCGCCTGTGTCCTTCCGGCCCACGGCAAGCACCGCGATGGTGCCGTCGCTTGCGACGCAAGGAACGAAGTAATAGAGGCCGGCATCGCGCCAGAACTCGATCTCTTCGAGCGTGAAACGGCCAACGGCTGTCGGATCGTCGAGCGAGACGATGTTACCGTCGCACAGACGCCGCCCTATCGCCGATCGCTTCGGCAATGCGGGAGGCAGGCGATCGCCGAAGCCGGACGACCGCATCGAGCCGAAATGAGGGGCGGTCTCATCCGCGAGCATGAGTGTCATTCGGTCCACAAGGAGCGTCTCGACAACGCGCGCGACGAGCCGTTCGGACAAGCGATGCAGATCGAGGTCGCTGTTGAGATCGCGCGCGAACCCGATCAGGGCGCGGCGGTAGTCGTAGCGATCACGGTAGAACGCCCGGTCGAGCAGGTTCTGAACGAAGTCCTTGATCGGCGGCGTCAGTACGACCGCC
The DNA here is from genome assembly GCA_046732795.1 of Acidobacteriota bacterium. Taxonomy (GTDB): domain Bacteria; phylum Acidobacteriota; class Vicinamibacteria; order Vicinamibacterales; family UBA2999; genus Gp6-AA40. The sequence goes on along the minus strand of JBKPNV010000004.1, from coordinate 5,280 downwards.
ACCAGGACAGCCAACAGCGCCAGCACCCACTGATTCGATCCCTCTCCCTTCAAGAGAACCGTCCGCACCGCTTCGAGCACGACCGCATAGATCACCACCACGGCCGCAAAAGCCGTGATATAGACCAGCGCACGTTTGACGATGACTTCGATGTCGAGCAATCGGTAACGGACGATGGCAGAGGCAAAGGCGAGTGGAATCAGACTCAGGGGCACCGCCGACAGTTCCATCGGTAACGATGGCTCCGCGCCGAGTGCGTACGGCAGCGCGTACCCGACCGCGAACGTGCCGGCGCCGAGTGCCGTGCCCCAGGCGATCCAGCGCAGCTGACGCCGCGCAGTCATCGTGCCGACTTGAGAACGCGCATGGAGCAAGGCGATCAAGCCGCCAAGGAAACACAGCGCAAAGTACAGAAACACGAGCCGATCGAGCAGCGACTCGAGCCTGACAAACAGTTGCGGATCAACCGAGCTCCGCACGATCGCAAAGACCCGGGCAGCTCCAAGTGCGAGCGCCGGAACATACAACAGCGCTACAGCGCGCGCCAGAGGACCTCGACTCCACCCGTGGCGACGCTCCGGGAACACCTGTGTGAAGTGCAGGAACATCGGCGGCAGCGCCAGCATCGACACGGCGTCTGCCCAGTAGAAGACCCAATCGAGCCGGTCGAGCCGCCCGCTGAACGAGAACGTGAATACCCCGAAGAACGCCACTGCCAGCCAGAAAAAGTGCAGCGTCGCGGGATCGCGCGGCCGTCTCAGTCTGACCCCACCGCCAACCAGCAGCGTGAAAACGCCCACCGCCGCGAGGACGAAATACAGCGCGCCGGGGCCATTGGGCGCGGGCGCCAAACGCACATCGAGCACTTCGCGCGTGCCGAGACGAAGCACCGTGTAGCGAATCGTTCGCTCATCGTTACCGGCGTCGTGCAGGACATCGATGACATCGGCGGCGCTTTGAATTGGGCGGTCGTCGATCGCGAGCAGCAGATCGCCGCGTTTCAGCCCGACGCGTTCCGCCGGACTCCCCTTCGCCACCTCGTCCACAACCGCACCATCAGGTCCCGTGGTCCACAACACGCCATCTTCGACTTCGTGCCAGGTCGCGCGGGCAGTGATATTGGCGATGCCCAGGCACAACAATGCCGCCACGACGATGACCGGCAGCGCAGGTCGTGACCACCGGCTCCACGTCGCCGGCCACGCCGAAGAAATCCAAGGACTAGAACGTGTCATCCAACTTAATGGAGTCGAAAACGGTGCCAAAAAATGGGGAGCACCGCTCCCCCATTTTGAGTCGTAGCTGGTAATTCAGCTACGTCCGCGAACCTAGAATCTGACTGTTACCCCTCCCAGAACCCGCTTTGGCGGCCGTACGACCATCAATTCGTCGTAAACCGAGTTTTCGTAGAGCGCTTCCTTGAAGAGGTTGCTCACCGCGACCAGCATCTCCCATTGCGCGTTCGTAAAATTGAGGAACGGCAACGCCTGATTCACCTGAACATCGAAGCGAACGCCAGCGGTCGGGGCCGTGTCGCCAGCTCGCGACGCCGCGTAGGCGGTGTTCACCTTGTAGACGACCAGCAAACGTGTTGCCGACGCAGCAAGGACGCTCTCCACGGACGCGGTGACATCGTGAATGGTCTCGTCGCCGCGCCGGACCGACGGCACCAGCGACGCCAGGGTGTCGCTATCCATCGACCGGCCGCGCCAGGTGGTCTGCGCCTGGGTGTAGTCGACTGTCGCCCGCAGGCTCTCACCCACCGTGCGGGTGAAGGTCACACCCCAGCCGTGCGCACCGAAGTCACCGGCCGATCCCACCTGGTAGTGGCCGACTTCGGCCGGAGTATCGGCAAACGACAACCCGAACACCGTGACCACCTGATCCTCCACCTGCTCGGTGAAGGCACGGACCCCCACAATCACTTTGTTTGCAAACTGTCGATCGACCGCCAACTCAATTTGATCGTGCCGCTCGGGCACGAACGAGGCGCGCGATACCTGCGAGAACGTCCTCTCCGGTGGCAGCCAGAGGCCGACCGATGGAGGAATGAATTCCTCTGCGCCTGGAGCGACCTCCCGATGCATCAGCGTCGTGCGGACTCTGAGACTGTCGTTCGAGTCCGGCTGCAGGATCATCGTCACGCGAGGACTAATCAATCCGCGGTCCGCCAGATAGTCATAACGGGCGTACTTCGCTCCGTAACTGACTTGCAGTTCCGGTGTGATCTTCCAGTTGTCCATCGCGTACATCGCACCGACGTTGCGGCTGCCATCACGCATCGCGACAAGCGCATCGCCGTTGCCGCCAAGGTAGCGCTGCATCGAGTACGAGACACCCGCCTCGTAAGCATGCGAAGCCGGCTGATGGCGAACGTAGGAGCCTGCGACGATCCATGACGCCAGATCGCCCTGCGTCATCGTCCCTCGCATTCTCCAGTCGCCCGTCGAGCCAGGCGCCTCGATAGAGACGTAGGCGACACCGCGCGGAGCGAGACCGTTCAGAGAGAACAAGTCCTGCGGATGATCGAAAGAGGTGGAGGTCAGCAGGTTCACCTGACCATTCACCGGGAGATCGGAAAACAGCGAGGACGCGACACGCGCGGAGTCACCAATCGCGCGACTCATTGTGGAAAGCGAATCGCCGAGCAATGAATCGTCGCTATCCAGTCCAGCGATCGTCGACTCAGCGTCCTTCAGGACACTGCGCTTCAGGTGACGAAGCCGCCACGCCAACTCGTCGTGCTCGTGCCGTTCCTCTGATTCCGGTGGTGACGTCGCCGCAGGCTGATCGACCAGGCCTACGCCGGCAGCAATCACCGAAGGATCAGTGGTTCCGGCTTTCCGAGTCAGTTCAATCGTCGAAATCGAGCGCCCGTCGACGCTGACCTGCACGACGCGGCCGCGCGAGGGCACGTAATTCTGGAGATGCGCCCGGACCAGATAGGGTCCCGGTGGTAGATTTCGGAAGGTAAACCGCCCGTCCTCGTTCGATACGGCAAACGCTGACGTCGAACCAAGCGCCGACACGACGGCGCCCGAGAGTGGCGTTCCGAGCTCGTCTTTGACAATGCCACTGAGCTCGGACGGTTTGATGGGAGCAGAATTGCTCGACGCCTTCAGTTGAGGGGCGAGAGCGATCTGCGGAAGGGCAACGACTTGCGCGCGTGCGGGGGTGGCTGCACCCGCCAACACCATGACCCCGATACACGACCAGGATCGCATCCGCATCATTGTGAAGCCCTTCTCACGGCCATAGCGGGCCGGTCGATTACCGCCGGCGACCTGCAGGCGGCCTTACACCGGTAGAACCGTAAAGTTGACGCTCTCCGTCAACATTGCCCCCGAGGGTTTGTCAGTGACCTTGATCTCGAGTCGGTAATCTCCCGCCGGAAAACTGGAAAGAGGGATGACAAGGCTGCCGGGCAACTGGTGACCGGCCGCAATGCTGAATTCAGGTGGTAACGTCTGGGCATTCAGCGGCTGCGGCGCCGTCTTGTTGAAGTACTTTTCGCCTTCTGGCAGACGCTGATGGAAGTTGTATTCGACGACGACGTCAGGCTTGCCGGAGCCCGCTTCCTTGGCGCCGTAGATCCAGAAGATCACGCTCAGCTCTCCGTTTTTCGAGAACTTCCCGTCGGGCGAGGGCACGATGCGCATGGGCCCGAAGACGTATGGATTGGCTTCCTGCTGGTCTGCCGGGAGCGGCGCTTTCAAGGGCTCGACCGACTGAGCCACGATCACCGAGCTCGTCTTCAGATCCGGGACGTTGTAGTCAGGCACCGTGATCTCATGACGAAGCAATCCAACCGGACCCGCGGCGGCTGCGGCGGGTGGGGCATTCTTGTCGTTGTTGTTGCGATTGCGATCGTTGTTGCGCTGATTGCCGGCCGCAGCTGGAGACTTCTCCTTCACCGCAATAAACGCGATGTACTGTCCAGGCTTGAGCTGGACAGCTCGTGAAAGCTGGCCGTCCGGAGCGTCGAGGAAGTGGACGCTATCCCACTGAAATGTCGGACGTGGAGGCGCCGCTGCGGGTTTGCCGTCTTTCGGCGGCGCTGCCATCGAGGCCATCGCCGAGGCAAACGCCGCGGCCTGTTCCGCACTCACGATGCGCACATAGAGCGCCGCGCCCTTTGCGAGTTGCCCTTTGTCGACCGCAAGCGTGAAGGGAACGTAGGTATCTCCGCTCTGGCCCTTCACAAAGTGGTTCGACTGCCACTTGACTGGAATTTCCCCTTCGCTCTTGTCAGGAGCACCGAAGGCAAGCGGCTTGGGCGTGACCGGAGCCGCCGGAGCCTGCGCGCCAGGCGTCGGCACGGGCACACCGGTGTCCGCCATCAGCGCCGTATCGACGAGTGTGACGAGCGCCTGCACATCCTGCTGTTCCTGGGGGGGACGTTGCGATTGCTGCTGTTGCTTTCCCTTGTTGTCGTTGTTGCGTTGCGCGGAAACAGGCCACGCGCCGCATACAAACGTGAGGGCGACAGTCAAGATAAGAGCGCGACGACCGTGCATGAATGCCTCTCTCTCCTCCGCGGAGCGTAGATCCCAGTGCGGAGTATCCAAGAATCCGAATCGCCTGATCATAGGCAGCTACTCGCGGCAAGTCAAACAACAATCACCCGCAAAAATGGCCTGATTCCTCGCGAATAGCCGGCGGCCTCCCGCGTCCGTCTACTGACTGCCGGGGACGGCATGTTAAGATCGCAGCCCCTCCGTGACGGCTTCCAAGCGCCTTCGTTCGCGCCCATCCGGAGAGGGGCGAGCACCGTGTCATGGAACTCGACGATATCCTCGTCATCCTGCTGGCCGGCGGCGCAGGTGAGCGCCTGTATCCCTTAACCAAGGATCGAGCCAAGCCCGCTGTCTATTTCGGCGGCCCCTACCGCATCATCGACTTCACGCTGAGCAACTGTCTCAACTCGGGTCTGCGACGCGTTTTCATCGCCACTCAGTACAAGTCACTGTCGTTGAGCCGTCACGTTCGGCTGGGGTGGAGCGTCGTCAGCGAGGAGCTCGGAGAGTTCATCGAGATTCTGCCGCCACAGAAACGAGTGGGAGAGCACTGGTACCTCGGCACAGCAGACGCGGTGTATCAAAATCTCTACTCCGTCGAACGCGAAGCCCCGAGACACGTCATCGTCCTCTCCGGCGATCACGTCTACAAGATGGACTACGCCAAGATGCTGCGGTTCCACGTCGAGAAGAACGCAGCCGCGACGATTGCGACAATCGAAGTGCCGATCGGCGAGGGGAGCCGGTTCGGTATTGTCGGCGT
>JBKPNV010000003.1:0-7834 GCA_046732795.1 Acidobacteriota bacterium | reverse complement strand
TGGGGATTTTCTTGGCCGGAGTTCCTGCCGGGCAGCGAGGATTTTCTGGTCCTTTCGGGGTCGGTCGCGCGAGGGATCGAACAGTCTGAAATCTACCTCGCCACCCTCCGCGACGGGCGCGCCGAGGATCCCGTTCTGCTGATGAAGAACGCCACCGCGGCGCGTTATACGCCGGCGGGCGGAGGACGGCTCCTGTTTGTTCGGAACGACAATCTCTATGCGCAAACGCTGAACCGCATGGCCAGGAAACTGGAGGGCGAACCCGAGTTAATCCAGCAGAGTGTGGCGTCCTCGCCCGCATTCCATGTCGCGCACTTTTCTGTTTCCCGTACCGGCGTGGTTGCCTGGCGTCCCGGAACGGCCGGCCTGTCGCAGGTGACGGTCTTTGATCGACAGGGTCGTGAGATCGGCACGGCGGGTTCTCCCGCGGTCGTTCAGACACTCAGGCTCGCGCCCGACGAGACACGTTTGCTGATTGGCTTCGACGCGACCGCATGGCTCCTGGAACCCGGCCGACCGGGACAGCAACAATTGGAGCACGGGTCTCTGGATACGCTGTGGTCGCCGGACGGGTCTGCATTGATCGATGCAATTCCGCCCGGCGGGAAGGACATCCGCGTTGTGGAACGTCCCGTGGCTGGGGAAGGGGCGGTTCGCGAACTGGCGAAGCCGCCTGGAATGGGGCGTCTGGACGACATCTCTCCAGACGGCAAGACGCTACTACTCAGTCGGGGGCCCCTCGATACAGCGGTGTTCGCGTTTGGATTGGATGGCGTGCAGAAAGATGCCAAAGCCCTGGTTCAGACGGGAGAGACGATTTCACACGCCCGTTTTTCGCCGAACGGGCGGTGGATTATGTTCACCGCTTCCGCCATCGGGGGTGGCCCCGGGGGGATCTACAGCGGCGGCGGCACCTACGTGCAGCCGTACCCAGGCCCTGGCCTGCGGAAGCAGGTCACCAGCCGCGGCAACTACCCAATCTGGCGCAAGGATGGTCGGGAAATCGTCTACTTGGATGAATTCCAAGGCCGGAACTTCATCTGGTCGGTTCTCGTGGCCGATACAGGTGGTGAGATCCGGGCAGGTACTCCGATGCCCCTGTTCCCCGCTCGTCTTCCCGCGAGTACGTTCGGGGATCTGAACTTTCTGGCCGTGTCGCGCGATGGCTCGCGCTTCTATATTCCGCAAGCCGTGGAGCAGCCGGAGTCTGACGTGATCCACGTCCGCATGGGTTGGGCCAAATGATGCTTGAAGGGATCAGCGGCAGCGATTACTGCCCACTGGCCAATGTTGACCAATCTCTAGGCGCCCGAGGGTGTTGAGTCCGCTGCCCACTGTTTGTGAGAGGCTTCTGGTTGAACTCGCTCATTTCGATTGTGCCGACCTGCCCAGCGTCTCGGTGCTTCGGTGTGCGATCAGGCGATGAGCCGGTATCGAGCGAAGACATTGCCGCATTCTGAATTCGGCATTCTGATTACGCGTGAGGCAGTGTCTCGATCGCAACCGCTTCACGCAACGCCTCGGTTCTTCCCGCGAAGAGCTCCAGCGTGCGCACGTCCTGCGCGAGCCGCTCGATGATGTGGCCGCTGCGAAACGAATCAGCCCCCACGACCTGCGTCGCTCTCGCCACCGCGCGCTGGGTGGCTTCGGTCGCGGCAAGCTTGGCCATCGACGCCTCGGCCAGAGACAACTGAGGAGCGGCGGCCGCTTTCCACGTCAGCAGCATTGCGGCATCGAGCTCCGTTGCCGCGTCGGCTAACAGTCCCTGAACGGTCTGCTCGCCACCTGCACCATGTCCCGTGTGGCCGTGAGCCGCAACCAGTGCCTCCCGAAGCGCGCGGCGCCCCATACCCAGGCCGGCTGCCGCCAGCAGAATGCGCACGCGCGACATGAACGGCATCGTCGGACCAACCCCGACGAACGGCGCGCCGTCGAGACGGACGTGGCCGCACACGACGCCCCGCAGAGCCGCGGTGTCCACCGGTTCCTGCACGACGCCGGGCGCATTGAGCGAGACAGCGGCAGCAGCCAGACCATCGCCCGAGCGCATGCCGAGCACCGCAACGCCCAGAGCCGTCAGCGGCGTGACCCAGGCGGCGCGTCCGGACAGCCTCCCGTCGTGTTCAACGGGAACATCGTCTGACGAAAGCGCGATGGCGCCGACAACTTCGCCGCCTTCGAGATTGGCGAAGCGCCTGTCGCCGGCGAGTCCAGCTGTCACGCCCGCATGCAGCGCAAGCGATACGCCTGCCGCAGAGGATTCGCAGGCCAGCGCCTCGACCGCGACCACGGTGGCAAGCAGATCGGATCGCGACTCGATCAATCCGTCCACGGCAGCGGCGCGAATAACGTCGGCGGCAGCCGCATCTGGTGCAAGCCGCTTCCCGAGGCTCTGCGCCTTCGATTGCCAGGCCAGTTGTTCGGGCGAGAGATTGAAGTCCATACGTACACCGTAGGGCGGGTCCTGATTGTCGGACCCGCCGGGTCTCGAGAGCAAGGCCCGGCCTACGAACTCGCCGCTTTGGCGTCGGCGGCGAGTCGCGCAAAAATCGGCGTGAGCCGCGATGCGCTCGCCGCGAGGTCTTCAGGCAGCACGCGCGTTTCACCGATGACGGTCATGAAGTTCGTGTCGCCGAGCCATCGTGGCACGAGGTGCACGTGCAGGTGGCCGGGAATTCCTCCGCCGGCGGGCTTGCCCAGGTTGAGCCCGACGTTGATCCCTTCGAGTCTGTAGGCCTCGCGGAGCGCCGCTTCCGATCGCTGCGTCAATAACGCAATCTCGTTCAACTCGTCACTCGTCAGATCGACGAGCGTGGCGAGGTGTCTGTGCGGCACCACCATGAGATGACCGTTGTTGTAGGGATAGCGGTTGAGAATGACGTACGCCAGCGTCCCTTCGAAGACAATCAGCGGGTTACGGTCGGCACCTGTCTCGGGGTCGGGGCGGGGCTGGCAGAAGACACAGCCCGTCGCGGGTTTCTCGGCCGTCACGTAATAGAGCCGCCAGGGGGACCAGAGATGGTCCATTCTCCGGGATCCGGGACTCGGGATTCGGGACTCGACGCGCTCAAGCCTGCGAAGCGACGCCGGGGAGCTGGTCGATTGCGTCCTCTGCGGACGAAGCGGTGGCTTCGTCCTCGCGATTGATCAGCTCCTTCAACTCCTTGCCCGGTTTGAAGTACGGAACCTTCTTCGGTGGCACATCGACCTTGTCGCCGGTCTTGGGGTTGCGGCCCTTCCGCGGCTCGCGTTTGCGCAGCCGGAAACTGCCAAAGCCCCGCAACTCGATCTTCTCCCCGCGGTGGAGGGCATCGATGATGCTCTTGAATACGGTGTCGACGATGACTTCCGAGTGTTTCTTGGTGAGATCGGAGACGCGGGAGACTTCCTCCACGAGCTCCGCTTTGGTCATGCTGCCGCCAGGCGTATTCAAGCTCCGCTCCTTGGCTGCGGGACTCCGGGCTGTGGGCGTGTCGAGACGCCCAGCCCGGAGCTCTCCCAGTTACCGGTTCCTGAAGTGATCACCGAGCGTCGCCGTGCCCGTTCCTTCACCGTCCTGATACGCTTCCCAGTCGGCGCGATACTCATCGCTCTTCAACGCCCTGATGCTCAGGCCGATCTTCCGCTCCTGCGGACTCAGCTTGATGATCTTCATCTGATAGGTGTTGCCCACCTGCAGATCGATCTTCTCGCCGCCGTGCGAGTCGTCGAACTCGGAGACGTGAATCAGCCCTTCGATCCCTTCGTCGAGCTCGACGAAGGCGCCGAAGTTCGTCATCCGCGTCACCTTGCCGGCGATGATGTCGTTGACGTTGTGTCGAGAGAAGAAGTCATCCCAGATGTCGGTGGCCAGCTGCTTGAGACCCAGCGACAGCCGCTGATTCTCGGCATCGATGCTGAGCACCATCGCGTCGACGACATCGCCCTTCTTGAGCACCTCGGACGGATGCTTGACGCGCTTGCTCCACGACATGTCGGAGATGTGAATCAAGCCGTCGATGTCCTCCTCGACTTCGACGAACGCGCCGAACTCGGTGAGGTTGCGCACCTTGCCCTTGATCTTCGTGCCGACGGGATACTTTTCGCCCAGCTCGTGCCACGGGTTGCTCTCAACCTGCTTGAGGCCGAGTGAAATCCGTCGCGCGGTCGGATCGACGCCAAGCACCATCGCCTCGACCGAATCTCCCACGTTGAGGATCTTCGACGGGTGCTTGACCCTCTTGCTCCACGACATTTCGCTGACGTGAATGAGTCCTTCGACGCCCGGTTCGAGCTCCACGAAGGCGCCGTAGTCGGTCAAGCTCACGACCTTGCCGCTCATGCGCGCGCCAACGGGATACCGGTCCTGCACGGTCGCCCATGGATCCTGCACGAGCTGCTTGTGTCCAAGCGAGACGCGTTCGGTCGCGGCGTCGTACTTCAACACGATCACGTCGACTTCGTCGTTGACTTTGAAAATCTCCGACGGATGGCCGACGCGGCCCCAGGACATGTCGGTGATGTGCAGCAGACCGTCGATCCCACCAAGGTCGATGAACGCGCCGTAGTCGGTGATGTTCTTCACCGTGCCACGGAGCACCTTGCCCTCGGCCAGCGTTTCGAGCGTGGTCTTCTTCTTCTCGGCGTTCTCTTCCTCGAGCAGCGCCTTGCGCGACAGCACGATGTTGCCGCGCTTCTTATTGACCTTGATGACGCGCATCCGGAGCTCCTGCCCCTTCAACGCATCCAGATTCCGTACCGGTCGCACATCGATCTGCGATCCGGGAAGGAATGCGCGGACACCGATGTCGACTGCGAGACCGCCCTTGATACGTTCGATCACGCGGCCGATGACGACCTTGCGATCGGCATAAGCCTTTTCGACTTCGTCCCAGATCTTCATCTTCTCGGCCTTCTCGCGCGAGAGCACGATATGGCCTTCACGATCCTCGGTCCTCTCCAGCAGCACATCGACTGTGTCGCCGGCCTGGACCGTCACGTTGCCGTTCTCGTCGAGGAACTCGTGAACCGGGATGAGACCTTCGGACTTGTAACCGACGTCGACGACGACGGCGGCCTCGGTCACTTTCAGCACAGTGCCCTTGACGACCTCCCCCTCCGCCATGTTGCGGAAGCTGTCGTCGTAGGCCTCGAGCATGGACGAGAATTCCTGTGGGTCCATGTCATCGTGGTGCATGGGTTTGAAAGCGGGGCCAGCCGGTTTGCCGGAGCGTGTTCGCCCAGGCGCCACGGGCTGACCGCCGGCAGATTCGGGCGATAGCAACCCGTTGTCTACATTCGCCATTACGTGCGCGTCCTCCTCAATCGTAGGATGCCCATGGTCCCCCGTCTGATTGGGGCTCGCTCAGGGCTCTCCGCCGGTTTATATTGCGGGGACCGGCCCCCCGCGGCTATAAGGGCGATGGAAGAAAAACGTGGAGGAAACTGCTGCGCGCAAGTGGGACGGTCCACGGGCCGCGGCCACTCCCCTGCAGAGAATCTTCATTCGCCGATAAGCACTAGATGTTACGTCACTTACCGGCAACTGTCAAGGTTGCCCGCCTCCGCGCCCCGGCGCTCTGGCGAGGCAAGGAGGGACGACGCGATGGCGAAAAGGAAGGCCGTACGAGGCTCTGGTCGCAAGGCCGCCAAGGGTCGGTCGAGCGGACGTGCACGCGCTACGGCAAAGAAAACCGCTGCCTCACGCAAGATCGCGCGCAAAGCCGCCAAAAAGACGGCGCGCAAGGCCACGGCTTCCGCTCGCGCGACCCGCAAAGTCGTGAAGCGACCGGCAAAGCCGGCCGCATCCCGCACGGTTGCCGCGAAAAAGGCGAAGGCTGTCGTGAAGAAGGCCGCACCTGCCGCGCGGAAGACCAAGAAGACCGCTACCTCAGCCGCGCCACGGGCTCGCGGTGGTGAGAAGCAGCCGACCCGTACGGCGCCCGGCCTGAACCGCGAGCGGAGAACCATTTCTGACGAGGAGCGCGTGCCGTCGCCTCCGTCGTCGCTGGATCTCGATCGCACAGCGTCGGCGGCGCGCTCGGGGCGTCGCGAGCTTCTCGAGAAGTACGCGGAGCACACCGAAACCGGTCCGGCGATGACCGGCGGCGACGTCGACGCCGATTGGGAATCGGCCTACAGCGTTGGCGACGAAGCTCCGGGCGGCGACAATCCCACGCCCGATCAGGACATCGTCGACGACATCGGCCGCGCCGTCGGCGTCGAGTATCAGGACAACGAGGAGCTCAAAGGGGCGCGGAAGATCACCGAGCGAGACAAACATCGCTGGGAACTCGATCCCGCGTCGTCTGACGACTGGGAAGATCGATAAGCTGCGTCAGTCAACTCCCAAACTCGAACTCCCAACTCCCAGCCTGAGAGCTTGGGAGTTGGGATTGACTCATGGCCGAACTCAAAAAGGTCAAACCGAAGTCGCGGGAGGAGTGGCGTGCGTGGCTCGACAAGAACCACGCCGCTTCCACCGGCGTCTGGCTCGTTTTCGCGAAAAAGCACACGGGCCTGCCGACGCTCTCGTACGAAGACGCGGTCCTCGAAGCGCTCTGCTTCGGGTGGATCGATAGCCTCGTCAAGTCGATTGACGACCGTTTTCACATGCAGATGTTCACGCCGCGCAAGCCGCGAAGCGCGTGGTCGGCGACCAACAAGGCCCGTCTTGCGAAACTCATGAAGGCCGGCATCATGGCACCCGCGGGTCTCGCAGCCGTCGCGTCGGCAAAGAAGTCAGGAAGCTGGAAGACACATGACGAGGCCGAGAAGCTGACAATCCCGCCGGAGCTTCAGCGCGCCTTCGAGGCCAACCCTGACGCGAAGAAGAACTGGCCTACCTACACCGTAAGCGCGCAGCGGGGGTTTCTTCGCATGGTAAACGGCGCGAAGCGACCTGAGACGCGCGCGAAGTACGTCAAGCGCGTCATCGATCTCGTCGCCAGCAAAGTCTCGATGACTGAACTCCGTAGAGAGGCGATGGGGGGCAATAAAGCACGTTAGTGGTTTCAGCATGCGCCTCACGTTAACTTCGTCCTGATCACTGCGAGAACCTGATCGACGACGGCGTCGATGGGCATGTTAGTCGTATCGATGTGTATCGCACCCGGTGCGAGTGACAGCGGTGATGCGGCCCGGGTTTTATCCGACAGGTCGCGAGCCTGGATCGCTTCCGCAACCGCCGCCTGACCAGCCTGGCTCCCGGCGTGCGCCGCGTCGTGCGCGCGGCGGCGCGCTCGCTCTTCGGCCGAGGCATCGAGATAGATCTTCACGTCCGCCCTCGGAAACACGACGCTGCCGATGTCGCGCCCTTCCATGACGACGCCGCCCTGCTCCCCTATCGCGCGCTGACGTGACACGAGCACCTCCCGGACCTGTGGCAAACGCGCGACCGTCGATGCAAGCTTGTCCACTTCCGGCGTGCGAATCGCGGTCGTGACGTCGTGACCGTCGATCGCGACAACGCCTCCTTCGACGACGAGGTCTGCCGAGCGAGCGAGTTGCGCGACTGCCGCTTCATCGTGCAGCGGGATGTGATCGTGATGGGCTTTCCAGCCGACGGCCCGGTACATCGCCCCCGTATCGATGTGTCGATACCCGAGCGTCTGCGCCACGGCGCGCGACACCGTGCCTTTGCCCGCGCCTGACGGCCCATCGATGGCAATGATCAATCGCTTCATCGTCAATCTTCGAGAATAGCATGCGGTGTTCGCTCACCGCCGGCGTCGACGGCCTTGGTTCGTGACACCCGCAAGGGTTCACCGGCCCTGGATGTAAGATGCCGACAATGAGACGACGGCTGCTGGCCACGCTGACGGCGTTCGTCATCGCGATGGTCGTGTTCGCGTAC
>JBKPNV010000002.1:0-9148 GCA_046732795.1 Acidobacteriota bacterium | reverse complement strand
GCGATCGAGAGCATGGCGGTGGGTGAATCGGACCGGAGCAGGACGATCACCGCCACTCCCGGCGCGCTGCCGATCAGCACGCTCATCATCACCGTCACCGGATCGCCGCCAGACGCGAACCTGTGCGGTTCGGTCCTGTGTGGCTCGACGACCGAGACAAGATTGCCCCACGCGAGGTGAGCCAGGAGCAATAGCGTCGCGATCACGAGTTCCGCTCCGAGCTGCGTAACGCCGGCCTGCCAAGCGCCAATTGCGAGGAGCAGCGCCAGCTGCGGGGCGACCAGAACCGTCACCGCCACGTTCTTCGCAAGGAGGAGATCCTTCCCGCGAATCGGCAGAATGAGATATCGCGTCAACCCTGTGGGTCGATCCAGGCCGAGGCAGTTCAGCGTCACGTTCGCGCTGAGCGCACACACAATCACCAAGATCTCCTGACGAACGGTCGGGGAGAGAGATACAGAGAGCGAGAGTGCCGCGGCCACTAACACCGGCAGAAGACCCATCCAGAGATCCAGCACGGTCCGCATCGCGCGCTGCTCCTTTTGCACAAGTGGACCCAAACGCCCGGGAAGCCAGGCGATGCTGGTTGCGCGGCGGGCTGTCCGTTCCGTCGAATCGACGTAGAGGCTGCGGACAAAGCTCCACCGCAATAGCGACCAGACGATGGAACCGGCAACCAGCAAGGTAGCCACTGGAAAAAGCATCGCCGCCGGTGTGCTCGCCATCGCGACCGTCGTGACCAGGGTTGCCGGGTTCGCAGCAGGGAGATTCGCGGTCAGCGAACCGGGGTTGTGGTGCAGCAAAGCGAGCGCGGACGCGAGCACCGCGCCGCCAACTGCCATGAGGGCGATGCGCCGCGCCCGCACGAGTCTTCTTCTCCGGCGAGCAACCTCGAGTAGCTGAGACGCAGTCACACGGACAGCAATGGCGAGCGCAAGGAAGAAGAGCGCCGCTAGACTGCCGAGCAGAGGATGGCGTGCAGAGAGAAGTGGCAAGACGGCAAGCACTGACACGACGCTGGCCAGCCATGCGACCGGCGACAGGAACAACGACGATAGCTTGAGTGCGAGGAGCGAGCGCACGTCGATCGGAAAACGCCGCAGTCGATCGCCGCTCAAACTGACGTTCGCGTCCTCGCCGAGTACGACTACCCAAAGCAGGCACATCACCAGGAGCAACCCGTCCATCGACGCCGTCCGACCTGCGGCGAGCTCACTGGCGGCTCGGGAAAGACGATCCGGCAGCGCGCCAGCAGTGACCCACCCAAGCACCACCAGTACGCTGAGGTAGAACTTGACGCCCCCAGTGCGGAGCACGCGGCGCCAGAATGCGCGCCACTGGTAGGGAAGGATCAGCGATGCCCGAGCCACACCAGATTTTCCGCCTCGGGCTTGCCGGCGTACCCGAGGTACAACTGTTCGAGCGTGGTCCTATCACGCTCGAGATCGGTGACGGTCTGGCAGCAGACGACTTCGCCCTTGACGATGACGGCGAATCGCTCGACGAGACGTTCGACGATCTCGAGGATGTGCGAGGTCAGAAAGACAGTGACTCCTCGCTCCGCGAGTGCGAGCAACAGGTCCTTGATGTTGCGCGACGAGCCGGGATCGATGCCCTCGAATGGCTCATCGAGGAAGAGCACGCGGGGGTTGTGCAGCAGGGCCATCGCCAGGGCACACTTCTTCCGCATGCCAAACGACGCCTTCTCGACAACGGTCGTCCTGCTGTGATCGAGATCGAGATGTCGCAGCAATTGAATCGCTCGCGCGGCCGTTTCCTGACGGCTCAACCCGTAGAGCCGTCCGCACAATTCGAGGTGCTCCCAGATCGTCAGGTCAGGGAAGAGCGCATCGTCTTCCGGCAGGATACCGATCTGGCGGCGTAACTCGAGATCGTCGACCGATACAACGCGGCCGCTCACGCGCGCTTCTCCTGCCGTCGGCGGGAGCAGACCCGTGAGCAGCTTGACCGTGGTCGACTTGCCCGAGCCGTTTGGACCCAGGAAGGCGAAGATTGTGCCGCTGGGCACTTGCAGTGTGACACTGTGTACAGCCGTCACCGTTCCAAAGGTCTTCGTAAGCCCACGCGCATCGATCGCCCAGGGTGGTTCGCTATCGGTCGCCATCGCGAGTGATTGCCTTGGGTCGCCTCGTTCAAACCAGGTCGAGATGCAGGAATTGGTTGAAAGCACTCTTTTCGTAACCGTCGAATGCCCCGCCTTCGGTGAAACCGTACTTGCGATAGAGCTCGAGCGCAGGCTCGAAAGCGGCGCCAGACCCAGTCTCCAACGAAAGGCGCTTGTACCCTCGTCGCAGAGCCTCGGCGATGATGTGCTCGAGAATCGCCGCGCCCACACCCTTTCGTAGATAGGCATCGGCGGTCCGCATGGATTTGATCTCGCCGGCGGCGGGCTCGAGCTCCTTCAGTGCGCCGACGCCAAGAAGGTCTTCGCCTTCCCAGAGCGCATAAAAGCTGATCTCCGGCTGTTGTAGTCCCGACCAATCGAGCGCGAAGACGTGGCCGGGCGGCGAGTTGGCGTGCATGGCTTGAAGGTGGCGGGTCAGCAGCGCCTTCACGCGGTCGTCGTTGAAGTCTCCGGGCTTGACGATACGCATTTCGCCGCTGAACCTGCGCGTATGGTCATCTATGCGCGTCGTTTGATCAAGACGCGCTCAGCACATTTTCGAGCTGCTTGAGCTTCTGACGCTCGCCCATCGCGATCAGCACGTCTCCGGCGTCGAGCCGGAGGTGTGCCTGCGGATTGAACTGCATCGTACCGTTCTGGCGACGCACAGCGAGCGCGATCACCCCGTAAATGCGTCCGAGCTGCGCTTCCTCCAGCGTCTTCGCGGCGAGAAAGCTTCCCGGGGTGACGAGTAATTGCTCGATCGCGAGGTCCAGATCGGTCTTGCCGAATGCCGACGCGAGGTCCAGAAAGCTCAGAACATGCGGCCGCAGCAGTGACTGGGCCAGCCGATGGCCGATGTACGTATAAGGCGTCAGCACGGTCGTGGCGCCGGCGCGCTGCAGCTTCTCTTCCGCTTGATCGTCGCTCGCCCTGACGGCCACGTGGAGCGACGGGTTGAGCACCTTTGCCGACAGCGTCACGTAGACGTTTTCAGCGTCGCTGGCGATCGCCGACACGAGGCCGGCAGCGGTGCCAATGCGGGCCTGCCGGAGCGTTTCGTCCTTCGAGGCGTCGGCAGTCAACGTCGGGATGCCGAGTGCGTCGGCCCATTTGACTCGTTCGGGGTCGTTGTCGATGAGGACTACCCGCGCTCCGGCATGGAGCAGTTCGAGCACGACGCTGCGGCCGACGCGGCCGGCGCCGCAAACGATGTAGTGTCCAGCGAGCCCCTCGAGCATGCGCGTTCTCCGTCGTCGGCCGAAGTAGTCGGCGAGCTCCAGGCGCAGCAGAGTGTCGCCCAGAATCGCGAACGAGATAAAGACCGTCGCCACTCCCACGAGCATCAGAAACGACGCGAAAAGCCGGCCGCGGAACGACAGAGGGTGAATCTCCCCGTAACCGACGGTCGTCAGCGTCATCAGTGCCATGTAGAACGCATCGAAGATCGGCCATCCCTCGACGATGCGGAACCCCGCTGTCCCGATCAGCGCGGCCGACATCAGCACGCCGCCGACTGCCAGCACTCGCCACTTCAGGATGGTTGTCGTGGGATCCAACTCGCCCGCCACGCCAGCATCGTAGTCCATGCGAACGCGAATGACTGTGGCGAAGCGCGCGCCTCATGCGACCGCGTGCCGTCGACGCGGCGCGATGCCTGGTTCTGACAATCAAATGTTTGAGGGATTCTAATATTTGATCTAGCATGTCGTGTGGTCACGGGCCCCTCAGATCTCCTTCGACAACGCGGCATTCAGGTAACAGCTCAGCGGTTGGCGGTTCTGCGGGCGGTATCGAGCGAGCCTCACATCACCGCCGACGCTGTTGCCGACGCCGTGCGCGCCGAGATCGGCGCCATTTCGCTTCAGTCGGTATACGACGCGCTCAGCGTGCTCGTCACCGCGGGGCTGATCCGGCGCATTCAGCCCGCGGGATCGCCGGCGCGCTTCGAAGATCGTGTGGGTGACAACCATCACCATCTGATCTGTCGAATCTGTGGCCGCGTAGTGGACGTCGATTGCGCCGTCGGCAAAGCGCCCTGCCTCACGGCACACGACGACAACGGCTATCAGATCGACGAGGCCGAGGTCGCGTACTGGGGACGCTGTCCGGATTGCCAGAACAAGTCCCATGTGAGGTCGACGCGTTCCACGGTCCGGCTGAAGGCGGACACTACGAGTGCGCGTCGCACGGTCCGGCTGAAGCCGGACACTGCGAGTACGCGTCCCACCGTCCGGCTGAAGCCGGACGCTACGTACGCCAAGGCCAGTGCGGGATCTGACGCGAAGATCGCGCGGCGATCCCGTCAACGAACCCGGAAAAGAATCGCACGGACGAAGTAACAGCGGTTGAGCATAAGACCCGCTTCATCAAGCAACACATCTCTCTCGAGGTCAACGCACATGGCAGATGAAAGCAAGTGCCCGTTCTCGGCCACATCGCGCAGCGGCAGATCGAATCGCGACTGGTGGCCGAATCAGTTGAATCTGAGCGCCCTGCACACGAACCACCCGGCGGGCAATCCGATGGGCGAGGCGTTCAACTACGCAGAAGAATTCATGTCGCTCGATTTGGGTGCCGTGAAGAAGGATATCGCGGCGGTGATGACGAACTCGCAGGACTGGTGGCCCGCAGACTTCGGCCATTACGGGCCGCTGTTCATCCGCATGGCGTGGCATAGCGCGGGTACCTACCGCATTCACGATGGACGCGGCGGCGCGGGTTCAGGTCAGCTCCGGTTCGCCCCTCTGGGTAGCTGGCCCGACAACGCGAACCTCGATAAGGCTCGCCGTCTGCTGTGGCCGATCAAACAGAAGTACGGCCGGAAGCTCTCATGGGCCGACCTGATGGTGCTCACCGGGAACGTCGCCCTGGAGTCGATGGGGTTCAAGACGTTCGGCTTCGCCGGGGGACGCGCGGATGTCTGGGAACCCGAGCAGATCAACTGGGGCTCCGAGGCGACATGGCTCGGTGACGAGCGCTACAGCGGCGACCGCCAGCTGGCGAATCCGTTCGGCGCCGTTCAGATGGGTCTCATCTACGTAAACCCGGAAGGTCCGAACGGCACCCCCGATCCCGTCAGGGCGGCACGCGACATCCGCGAGACATTCCGCCGCATGGCGATGAACGACGAGGAAACGGTGGCGCTCATCGCCGGCGGACACACGTTCGGCAAGACCCACGGTGCGGCGCCAGCAGACAAGTATGTGGGCCGCGAACCTGAGGGCGGCAACCTGGAGGAACAGGGCTTTGGCTGGAAGGGCAGCTATAACACCGGCGTCGGAGCCCATGCGATCACAAGCGGACTCGAGGTCACATGGACGACGACGCCGACGAAGTGGAGCCATGACTTCTTCAAGCACCTCTTCGAGTATGAGTGGGAACTGACCGAGAGTCCGGCTGGCGCCAAGCAGTGGAAGCCGAAGAACGGCGCTGGGGAGGGCACCGTCCCCGCTGCACACGACAAGTCGAAGAAGATTGCGCCGAACATGCTCACCACGGATCTCGCTCTCCGATTCGATCCGGCTTACGAGAAGATCGCCCGGCGCTTCAAGGACAACCCGCAGGAGTTTGCGGATGCCTTCGCGAAGGCATGGTTCAAGCTGACGCACCGCGACATGGGCCCCATCTCGCGTTACCTCGGCCCAGAGGTTCCGAAGGAGCCGCAGTTGTGGCAGGACCCGGTCCCCAAGGTCGATCACGAACTGCTCGATGAGACGGACGTCGCTGCCCTGAAGAGCAAGATCCTCGCATCGGGTCTGTCCAGCTCGCAGCTCGTCTCGACCGCCTGGGCGTCGGCATCCTCCTTCCGCGGCACTGATAAGCGCGGCGGTGCCAACGGCGCACGTATCCGTCTTGCGCCGCAGAAGGATTGGGCCGTCAACAATCCGCCCGAGCTGGCGAAGGTGCTCAAGACTTTTGAAGGCATCCAGAAAGAGTTCAACGACGCGCAGGCCGGTGGAAGGAAGAAGGTTTCGCTGGCCGATCTGATCGTGATTGGCGGCGACGCAGCCATCGAGCAGGCGGCAAAGAAGGCCGGTGTTGATGTGAAGGTGCCGTTCACGCCAGGCCGCACGGATGCATCGCAGGAGCAGACCGACGTGGAATCGTTTGCCGTGCTCGAACCGGACGCGGACGGATTCCGCAACTTCCTCGGCGAAGGACACGACGTCCCCGCCGAGCATCTGCTGATTGAGCGCGCCTTCAGGCTGACGCTGAGCGCGCCGGAGATGACGGTGCTCGTCGGCGGCCTGCGCGCACTCAATGCGAACACGTCGCAATCGAACGTCGGTGTTTTCACCAGGCAGCCCGGCGCGCTGACCAACGACTTCTTCGTGAACCTGCTCGACATGAACACGGAGTGGGTGCCCACATCCGGCGCCGCGGAGACGTTTACGGGCCGCGATCGCAAGACCGGCGCCGCCAAGTGGACGGCAAGTCGCGTCGACCTCGTGTTCGGGTCGAATTCCGAGCTCCGTGCGCTGTCGGAGGTCTACGCGTGCAACGATGGGAAGGAGAAGTTCGTGCGCGACTTCGTGGCCGCGTGGGGCAAGGTGATGAATCTCGATCGATTCGATGTCGCCGCGCCGGCCTCAGCGGCCTGACCCGGGCGCTCAGGTCGGCCTCGTACCGGCCGGCCTGAGCGTGCTCTCACGCACAATAGAATAACGAGATGATTCTCACGCGCGACGTGATCCGCCGCGAGATCGCAGCGGGCCGGGTCGTGATCGACCCGTTTGTTGACGACCAGGTCGGACCGGCCTCGATCGACTTGCATCTCGGCGACGAGATCCGCGTCATGCATCCCGGGCCCGCGCCGGTGCCGGTCACTGACGATGTCGATTATCGGACCATCACCGACGTGCGCTCGCTGGCGACGCCGTATCCGCTTGCACCGGGCGAAACGATCCACGGCATCACGCGCGAGCGCATCACGCTGCCTGGCGATATCGGCGGCTGGCTCGAGGGTCGCAGCCGGTTCGCGCGTCTCGGTCTCATGATCCACGTCACCTCGGGGTTCGTGCAGCCCGGCGTCGCGAGTCACCAGGTGCTCGAGATGTCGAACGTGTCCGGCAGGACGCTGCTCATTCACCCCGGCGTACGACTGTTGCAAATCGTGCTGCAGCGCTGCGAGGGCAGCGCCGTCTACCAGGGACGCTTCGCGCGTCAGGACAATCTGTAGCCTGAATTGAATTCACGGCGGTGTAGCGGCGGGTCTTCACACCGCCGTCCAGTTGATCAGAGGGCTCAAGGCGGGTCTAAAGACCCGCCTTGACGACCTGAGACAGAGTTCGCCGTTTAGGTGCAGCTTTCTGCGACGACTTTCACGGATTCGACGACGACCAGAGGCGGACGCACGACGTTCGCATTCGCCCCGCTATCCTTGTCCGCGCCGGCCGGTTCCTGCACCGCCCCGCTCACTTCCACCTTCTTGTTGACGTTCGTCGACCAGTCTGATTGCGCCGATCCGCCGAGCACGTACATCGACGCCGTCCCGCCCTGGACCTTGGTCAGGACGAACGCAGTGCCGCCGTCAGTCGTCTTGGCTTGCACCACGCAGCCGGTGAGTGTTGATTTCGGCGCCTGCTCTTTTGCCGGTGGTTGTGCCGGCGCCTGCTCCTGCGCGAACACGCTGACCGCGGTGGCGAACGTGAAGGCAGCTATCGTCGAGGTGACATATCGCATGGGAACTCCTCTTGAATGAGCTTCCGTCTACCGACTGTCGTCCACCTTCAGCACTATCCCTGCCAAGTTCATATTCGCCGCTCTTGCTGCGTGCGATGCTGACGAGACGGCAAGCGTCGAGCGTCATACAGTGAAAGATCTTCACGACGTCGATACCATGCTCACCAGCTCAGGTCGCATCGCCTGAACTTGTCGCTTGCTAGAATTCAACGTTTCTTCTCGGCTGCGCTGGGTGTTGTATTCAGGAGCTTCGGGCTGATCTTTGGGAGTGGTAGCCAAGCCATGGATTCACTGTTGACGGACGTCCGCCACGCAGTTCGCACGGTGCGAAAGAGCCCGGCGTTTGCGATCGCCGCTATTGCCATGCTGGCGGTCGGCATCGGCGTCAATGCCATCGTGTTTTCAGTGACCAATGCGGCGCTGTTCAAGGGATTCCCGCTCGTCGCCGTCAACGATCGCATCCTCTACATCAGCAACAACGGCAAGTGCTGTGTGTCGTATCCGGATTTCAACGACTGGCGTGCGCAGACGACGATGTTCGATGACATGGCGCTCGTGCATGGCCTGGGCATCACGCTCACCGACGGCGCCGGTTTTCCCGAGGACTACACTGTCACCGAGGTCACGTCGAACACGTTCGGATTGGTGCGTCAGAAGCCTGTTCTCGGACGTGATTTCACGCCCGCAGACGAATTGCCCGGCGCGCCGCCCGTCGTCATCCTGCGTTACAGCTTCTGGGAGCGCCGATTCGCAAAGGATGCTGGTGTCATCGGCCGCAGCGTGCGGTTGAACGGCGTGCCGACGACGGTGATCGGCATCATGCCGCGCGGTTTTTCGTTCCCGCAGAACCAGGATCTGTGGGTGCCACTTGTACCGACACCCGAGGTGATGCGACGAGATCGCCGCAACACCTGGTTCGTCTTCGGCCGCCTGTCCGATGGCGCCACGATCGAGAGTGCGCGCGCCGAGATGGATACGATCGGTCAGCGGCTCGCGCGTGCATGGCCGGCGAGCAACGCGTCGCTGCGGCCGGAGGTTCGCACGTTCGAGCAATTTTTCATCGGAGAGAATGCCACGCTGATCTACCAAGCGATGGTCGGCGCCGTGGGATTCGTGCTGCTGATTGCATGCGCCAATCTCGCCAACCTGCTGCTCGCCCGGGCGGCAGGGCGCTCGCGTGAGATGGCCCTGCGTGCCGCTCTCGGTGCCGGCCGATGGCAAATCGTGCGCCAGCTGCTGATCGAGAGCGCTGTGCTCGCGAGCCTGGGCGGGTTCTTCGCGTGGTGGCTGGTGCGATTCGCGATGCCGTTGTTCACGGCAGTCGTGGGCGCGTCGGGC
>JBKPNV010000001.1:0-15016 GCA_046732795.1 Acidobacteriota bacterium | reverse complement strand
GGTCAGCGTGCCGGCCGCGCGTATGAGCACATCACGCCGCGTGCAACCACTCCGCGCTAACTGGTCGCTCAGGTGATTCGGTTCGGACATCGCTGCTCCTCGGCCGCCGTTCCCGGTTCCAGATTCCGAGTCCCAGGTTGTTGTTCCGGGTTCACGTTCAATGTTCTAGGTTCGTGATTACAGTTTCCTGGTGTGATGCCCTGACCCCGCCTCGATGAGGGTCCGATTATCGCCACATTCGAGCTCACGAACCGGAACCCTGAACGTCGAACCTCGGACCGGAACCCTGAACAGGAATTCGGAACGGGGAACCCGGCACCGGGAACCGCGTGACTATTGAGCTTCATTGCAAAACGGACAGCGATCGGTGCGCGCATGGAGAGGCTTGCGACAGTGCCAGCAGAAGCGCGCCGGCGGCGTTTCGCGCGCCTTGAGTCGTGACTGAATCTCCGCCACCGTCGCGTCGGCGGTCGCGGTGCCTCCGCGCCCGGTCACTCGCCGCGGGGCCGGCTCCCGTGCCGCGAGCAAATCAGTGAGCAACTCGGATGCGCGCTGATAGCGCTCGATCGGGTCGGGCGCCATCGCGCGCAGGATGATGTCATTGATCGCCTTCGGAATCTTCGGGTTCTTGATGCGCGGCGATGACAGCAGCTCACCGCGTGCCAGCCGGGCGATATCGCCCGGGACCGGCGTATCGTACGGCATCGTGCCGGTGAGCATCTGATACATTGTGACGCCCACCGAGTAGATGTCGCTGGCGAACACGGCCTTCCCATGGAATTGCTCCGGTGCCATGTACGGCGGGCTGCCGATCACCGTCGTCCCGTGCGCCGCGATCTCCAGGTATCGCGACGTGCCGAAGTCACTCACCTTCAGCATGCCGCTCTCGGACACGAGCATGTTGCCCGGCCGAAGGTCGCGATGCAGGATGCCGGCACGATGCGCGTGATCGACTGCGTTGCAGATCTGGCAGCTGAAGTCGAGCGCGCGCGTCAGATCCAGGATGCCCTCACGCACGATGATGTGCTCGAGCGTTTCCCCCGGCACGTACTCCATCACGATGAAAAACACATCGTCCTGCTTCTCCGCAGTGAGGACGGTGACGATGTTCGGATGGCTCAGCGAGGCGAGGAGACGCGGCTCCTTGAGCATCTCGACCGCATCAAGGTTCTGCTTGTGCGGAACTTTCAGCGCGACTTTCTTGTCGATCCAGGTATCTTCAGCGAGATAGACGACACCGAAACCGCCGCTGCCCAGTGACGACAGGATGCGGTACTTGCCGATAGTTTGACCGCGGAAGAACATCAGGGGTGACGGGAGTATAACAGGGCCTGCCGCGACGAGGCGAAGCGGCCGAGACGGGTGCGATTTAGACCGATCAGCGGATCGATCGACGTCGCGCGCCGGTTCAGGCGAGAACGCAGCGTTCCTTTCGAGCTTGCCGATCAGATTTCACCGAGCGACGCTCGCATGATTCCCGAGATGGCGGCGGTCGGCGTTTCCCACTCTCTTGCGGCACGGGTGAGACGGGTGCGACCCTGCGGCGTGACGGCGTAGTACTTTGCGCGACGATTGTTCTCGGTGGCGCGGACGTTCCTCATCTACGAATCTAGAGCAAGGGATGCATGCACGGCCGAGCCTTATAATCACCGCGTGACTCCTCGTTTCTTCGCGCCGGAGGCGCAGGCCACCGGCGATCTGATCATGCTGCCACCGGAGGAAGCCGAACATCTGACGCGCGTGCTGAGACTCGGCACCGGCGCGGCCATCCGTGTGTTCAACGGGAGCGGTGAGGAGTTCGAGTCCGTGGTCGAAGCCGCCTCGAAAGAGGCCGTCCAGGTGAGGCTGGGTCGGCCTCGCGATCCGGCGCCCGAAGCGCTCCTCCAGATCACCCTCGCGCAGGCGGTGCTGAAGGGCGACAAGATGGACGACGTGATCCGCGATGCGGTCATGATCGGCGCGAAGGCGGTCCGACCCGTGCTCACGAGGCGGACGGAGACGACCGCCGCTGTCATCGAGAAAAGCCGACGTCAGGATCGCTGGGAGCGGATCGCGATTTCAGCGGCCAAACAGTGTGGCCGGGCCGTCGTTCCAGCCATTCTCGAGCCGGTGACCTTCGAAGCGCTGATCGATCTGCTGCTTCGCAAGTGGCTGGCCGGCCCCTCCATCATGCTGGTCGAACCGGGCGCGACGAAGGCTGCCGTTCCGTTCTCCGAGCTCGACGTCGAGCCGCCCGATGCGGTGACGGTCGTCGTGGGCCCTGAAGGAGGGTGGACGCCTGAGGAAATCGAGGCGGCCGCCGTCGTCTGCCGGCTGGTCACGATGGGGAGGAGGACGCTGCGAGCGGATACGATGGGAATCATCGCGATCGCTGCGGCATTTGCGCGCTGGAGAGAGTTCTGAATACTGAAAAGGGATAAACGCCCAGACGCCAACTCCCAACCCGGGCAATTCGGTGGTGGCAAGAGGCAGTCCTCTCGATCAGGCCAGCGCGCTCCTGGCGAACGCGAAACACTTCTTCACTTCCTCGACTGCACCGACCTCACCCTTGTGCTCGTACTCGATGTAGGCGCGAATCGGCCAGCGTTCCTTCTTCAGCAGCTGCAGCACCTCTCGGATGGGCGTATCGCCCGTCCCCCATGCGACGTTGTCACCCTGGTTCTTCTTGCGATCCTTGAGATGCAGGTTGGTGATTTGGTCGTGATGTTCGCGGATGTACGCCACCGCATCGTTATTGGCAGCCGTGAAGTGCCCGATATCGAGGTTGATCCTGAACTGCGGCGACAACTTCAGCGCCGTCGCGAGGCTCTCCACGGTCGCAAACTCGTTGGGGTCGCTGACATTCGAGTGATTGTGCATGGCCACGGGCATGCGGTGTTTCGCGGCGAATGGCACCATGCGGCGGGCGGCCTCGAGCGTCGCTGACGCGGTGATGATCTCTGCGCCAAGCGCCTTGGCCATCTCGAACCCGCGATCGATCTCGTCGTCAGAGAAGCTACTGTTGGGGCTGTAGTTGAATGCGTAGATGGTGAGACCGGCGGTGTTGAACTTCTTCCCGATCGATCGGAAGTGATCCAGCGGCGTCTCCAGTCTCCACTTCCGCAACGCGTCGCGACTGCGTTCGGCTTCCTCCGGCGCGGGGCGCCCGCCTCCGCGGGTCGATGCCGGCTCGATTTGTGGTGCCCAGAGTTCGCACTCAGTGAGTCCGCACGCCTTCATCGCGGCGATGACGGGATCGGCCAGATCAGCGCCGGCTGCACGCATCAGCTCGCGGAATGAATAGGTCTGGACGCCGAGTCGTACACCCGCGACCGTCTGGGCCCTCGCGAGCGCGGGCCAGGCAACAGAGGAAAGCGCGAGTGCGCCGAATTCTCTGCGAGTCAACATATGAACTCCACTGTCGCAAGGCGGCTCTGAAGACCCGCCTCTACTGATAGAGGGCGAACGAGAACAAACGATCGCCCGCCGCCACGAGCACGTGCTGACGGCCATCGACGAGATAGGTCTGCGGAGCGTTCGTGACGTTGCCAATGCGGGCGTGCCAGAGCGGCCGGCCGTTCGCCGCATCGAATGCGATGAGATTTCCAGAGACGTCTCCCGCGAACAGCAGTCGGCCCGCGGTTGTGAGCAGGCCTGGACTTCGCGGTCCATCCGTGGCCGCTTTGAATCCATGTTTCCAGACGGTCTTGCCCGTCTTGTAGTCGATGGCGGCAATATAGTTGCCGATGCCGCCGACGGCGATCTCGTCTTTGCCACCGAGGCCCATAGCACCGCGCGGGTCGAGTTCGGTCAGGTAATACATCGCGTAGTTCTCCGCCACAGGTACATATAGGAGACCGGTGTCAGGGTTGAATGCCTGCGGCGGCCAGTTGGTCGCGCCACTGTTGTTCGACGACACGAGCGCGCCACCCACATGGTGATCCTTGTCCGGAATGCGAACTGGCTGCCCCTTGTCGTTCAATCCGCTCGCCCAGTTCGCCGTTTCCGAGAACCGGCTCGTGACCAGCCGTTCTCCCGTCGTGCGGTCCAGCGTGAAGTAATAGCCGTTGCGGCTTGCGGTCACGACGAGCTTGCGCCGGCGTCCATTGATCTCGCCGTCAACGAGCACCGGTGTCTGAGCCGAATCCCAGTCGTGCGTGTCGTGCGGAGAGGTTTGGAAGTACCACGCCATCCTGCCGGTGTCGACGTGCACAGCAACGATCGAGCACGTGAAGAGATTGTCACCGGGGCCGCGCGGCGCGGAGGTGTAGGCCGGCGTCGGATTGCCGGTGCCGAAGATATAGAGCCGGGTCTCGGGGTCATACGCGCCGGGCAGCCACGGATGCCCACCGCCGTTGCGCGCCGCGTCCAGATCCTTCCAGCTCTCGAGACCGGGATCTCCCGGCTTCATCGGGACGGTGTAGAACGTCCACTGCATGTCGCCTGTTTCAGGATCGAAGGATTGGAGATAGCCTGGCGAATCGAGATCGTTGCCCGTCCCCACAATCACGTGGTTGTCGACGACGACCGGTGCCGACGTCAGGAAGTATTGCTGGTTGAAGTTGGCGATTTCTTTGTGCCAGCGCTCCCCGCCGGTGCGCGCGTCGAGCGAGACCAGGTAGTCGTCCGGCGTAACGAAGAAGAGATGGTTGCGCCACATGGCAGCACCGCGATTGCCGATATGCGTGGCACCGCGCGTCCGCCAGAAGAACCGCCACAGCAGGTGACCGTCCTGCGCATCGAGCGCCCAGACGTTGTCCGGCGCCGTGACGTACAGAACTCCGTTGACGGCGAGGATGGCCCCTTTGATCGTGGTGGGGCCAACGAACTCGTTGTCACCGACACCGCCCTCGATGATTGCCGGTGGGGCAGGCCCGAATGGCAATGGGACCACCCTCGTGCCGCGTCCCGCTGTCACAGCCGTCGTCCATGCGAGGCCCAGGTTCTTGACGTTCGACTGATTGATCTGCTTCAACGCGCTATGTCGCCGCGCCGAGTAGTCGCCGGAATAGGTGGGCCACGAGTCGGACAGCGGCTTCAGCATCTCTGCCGGATCCACGCCGGCCTGCTGCGCCGAAAGTGAACCAGTCAGCAGTAGCGCGAGAGCCAGATGGGACCGCTTCATTTGAGAGTGCTCAAATAGGCCGTGACGTCGTGAATGTCGGCGTCCCTGTACTTCCGGAGCAGATCACGATGCGGCTGCAGGGGATCCCCGATACTGACCTGGACGCCGTTGCCGATGCGAAACGAACGGTGTCCGCCGTCGGAGGTCTTGAGCGCTACGACGAAGTCGTCGACGCGTTCGAGCAGCCCCTGAATCTTTTCTCCGGACGGCAGCGTCACCGTGGCGGAAGGTGGACGAGGACGCGCAGGCGGCGGAGCGCCGCGACCGATAACGCTCCCGGGCATGAGCCAGCTCTGTTGCAGCAACCGGGAATCCGAGATTCGAGTGGCGAAGCCCTGCAGATCTCCTGTCACCGAATGACATGAGCCGCACGTCTCGGTGAAGTATTTCTCGCCCGCGGCGGCGTTGCCGACCACGACCGACGGAGGACGATCGCGCGACGCGTCGTAACCGGCGACTCTGAAGCTATGCATGAACGCCGCGAGATCGCCGATCTGCTCGGCCGTCATCGCAAACGCCGGCATACCCCGGTCGGGGCGACCTGCGCGAATGATGGGGCCGATTAGTTCGCCCTTCTGATCGTCGAGCACGAGCTGGGAGCGCAGGAGGCTCGGCCCACCGTCGCCACCGCGAATATCGGCGCCGTGGCAGAAGGCGCAGTTGGTGCTGAAGGTCGAACGCCCGCGCTCGACGGCGGCTTGATCTTCTTTACGCTCGGGATACGCGCCGATGCCGATGCCGCCGATTCGGCCGCGGCCCGTGGGAGCGGGAGTTTGCGCCTGCTGAGCGGCACCGATCAGAGGAAGAATCGACACAACCAGCGCCGTCGCGATCGTGCGAGCCACAATCATGAGCGGCTCAATGTTCGACGAGGTACGGCCTGAGCACGGTGCTCCACAAGTGGTACCCCTTTGGCGACAGATGGAGACCGTCTTCGACGTAGAGGTCCCGGCGTGGCTTTTCATCCCACCCGAGCATCAGGTTGTCGAAGTCGAGAAACGCGAGACGATCGTCTCGTTCACAGATCGTCCTGATGACTTGATTCGCCAGCCGCATCCGGTCGACCTGCAGCCAGCGGAGCGGGCTCGGCTTGATACCGATGTAGAGGATGCGCGTCTCGGGCAGCCTGGCATGGACGGCTCGCACGAACCGCTCGAAGTCGACGCTGACCTGCTCCGAGAGTTTTCCACCGCCGATGTCGTTGTCACCGGCATACACGACCACCAGCCGCGGTTCATATCGCAGGACGAGCCGATCGATGTACTTGACTGCGTCAGACAACTCGGTGCCGTCGATCCCGCGGTTGATGATCTTGAGGTCAGGGAAATACGACGCGACATCCCATCGATGGATGGTTGAACTGCCGACGAACACGATTTGATGCTTGAGCGGTGGCGAGGCCAGGTCGGCCTCGTCGTAGGCGGCCACAAATCTTTCCCAACGGTCGGGCTGTTGCGCCAGCGCTGTCGAGGCCGCCAGCATGGCACCGAAGAAAAGAGCCATCCTGCGCATTCGCGAAAGGGTAACATCAATCAATCTATGCGTTATCTGGTCACCGCCCGTGTGAAGCAAGGCCGGCGGCCGGCGCTCGATCGAGCCATCCAGGAAGGAACGCTGGGCACGGGATCGATTGCCGGAGACGAATACCTCTACGACATGTCCCAGGCGCGGCAGTTGCCTGACGGCTCGGTCAAGTGGGTAGAGACCTGTTTCTGCGCCACGCCACTCGAGGAAGAGCGACCGTATTGGGAATCCTATTTCGATCTCGTGTCGATCAAGGACGCGCACGCGCGCAGCCGCTGCCGGCACGAGAACGGAACCGAATACTGGGCCTGTTCATCGTGCGACTGTACGGAAAAGCTCGAGGCGAGATTGAAGGAGAAGGGCGAACCGTTCTGCAAGTAGCGACCGAGCAACCAGCAACCCAGCCACCCAGTTATTACGGGCCTACGACGATCTCGAGATCGCGAACCGTCTCGCCGCCGCCCACGCTGATCCGGTTCATCGCCAGCGGACGCCCGTTACGTATCAGCCGTTTGATGGTAAGGCCGTTGGCCAGTCCCGGGAGCGCGAACTCGTACTCCCCAATCGTTCCGGTAAGCTCGAATCGTCCGATCGAATCGACCTGCGACTCAGGCACCGGGTAGAGCGCGGACACCTTGAGGAGCTTCTGGACAGCCACTATCGATGTAGCGCGCCCCGCCTGCGGCACGTTTTCCTCGTACACGATGCGACCTGAGATCACGCCCGGGCGATCGATGACGATGCGCACATCCTCGACCGAGTCGACCGTGACTTCGGTGGACGCGATCCCGAGCATCGCGCCCTGATCGGTTTCCGCGCGCACGAGCATCGTCAGCGCGCCCGGCGCGATTCCGGACAACGTGAACAACCCGCCAGGATCGGAGACGAACCAAACACCGGATCTCGCGCCGCCCGGGTCCCCGTAATCGATCGTGATGTTCTCGACCCCGACGCCTACCGGCCAGAAGACTCGGCCCGACACGTAGAAGCGTTGTGCCGGCGTCAGCCAGATATCGATGCCTTCCGCGTTGACGCCTTCGAGGACTGTGACGGCTGTGCCAGGTTCCGAATCAGGCACACCGGGATACCACGACCAGTTCGCGGTGCGTGCTGCCGCGACTGCCCTGTTGCGCTCTTCTTGAGTCGTTTCCGCGGCATCGACGGGCTGCCGGGTTGGCATCGCCACATTCAAGGCACCAACGAGGTATTCGCCGGGTGGGAGATCGCGGATCTCATATCGGCCGTCGAACTGACTCGTGGCCCTCGCTTCGAAGAGGACCTGCCGTCCGGATCCGTCGGACGTTCGAACGGCCAGCTGTACTTGGACGCTCGACGCAGCGCTGCCATCGGGACGAATGATGCGGCCCGCGATGCTCGCGGCCTGGTGGAGCACGACCTGGACGTCGAGTGCCTGAGAGTCTGCGGCAAGGTCGACGACGGGACCTGCATTGAACGACGTTCGCTCGTCGGCATCAGGGAATTGCCTGCTGGTGTAGCCCTGTTTGGATGCGACGACCCGATAACGACCTTCCGGAAGCTCGGTGAAGCTGAAGGCGCCGTTGCGATCTGTTCTCGTCGTGCGTGCTCGAAGCTCTGGTCCGAGTTCGTTCACTCGTGCGAGGGTCACGGTGGCGTCCGCCACGACCTCGGCATACGCCGTCACGACATGCCCCGCGATACGGCCACTGTCGACGTCGGCCGGTGATCGCACCTGCGCCGCGGCCGCGGAGACAGACAGGAGAGCGACCACGACGGCAGCCGTGAGGCGCATGTGCAGCATTGTAACGGGGTCAGACCCCTGCACACTCCTTCACATGCGTTCACGGATAATGGGCGGGATGCCAGGCGCCTTCCGCATCTTCGTCATCGTGCTGGCGGTCGTTGCCGGACTGGCGCCCATCGATTCCCGCCTGGTCGAACGCTGGTACTCGATCGGCATCTACCCAGTCGTTCAGAACGTCCTCACGCCAGTCTCCAATCTCTTCCCGTTTGCTGTGCTGGATGTGCTGCTGGTCGGCGCTCTCGTGATTGCGCTCGCCGCACTGGTTCGCAGTGTCCGGCTGACGCGCAGAAAGAAAAGCTGGCGGCCGATCCTGCTGACGCTCACGCGGCTCCTGTCCTCGGCCGCGATGCTGTACCTCGTGTTCCTGGTCCTCTGGGGTTTGAACTACCGCCGAGTCTCGATGAGCGAGCGTCTGCTTCTCGAGCGCGATCAGCCATCCTCGCAGGTGATTCTCGACCTTGGCCGCAGGTCCGTGGCGCAACTCAACATTCTGCATCAGCCGGCGCATGAAGAAGGCTGGCGAACGTCGCCATGGCGCGAACGCAGCATGCAGAACGCATACGAGTCGGTCCTGACGCGACTTTCAGACGCCCGTCCCGCAGTGCCCGGACGGTTGAAGTCTTCACTTCTCGGACCGTACTTCCGATGGGCCACCGTGGACGGGATGATGAATCCGTTCGGCCTCGAGGCGATCGCCAACCCTGATCTCCTGCCTTTCGAGAAGCCGTTTGTCGCCGCGCACGAGTGGGCGCATCTCGCGGGGTACGCTGACGAATCGGAAGCGAGCTTCGTTGGATTCCTCACCTGCGTTCGCGCAACCGCGCCCGCCGCTTACAGCGGCTGGCTGTTCTTGTACTGGCAAATCAACTCGGAGGTTGCCTCCGGCGATCGACGACAGCTGGCGTCGGCGTTGGCGGAGGGTCCTCGCCGGGACGTCGCCGCAGTCGGTCAACGCATACGACAGGGACAGATTCCCACGGTACGTGATGCCGGATGGCGTGTGTACGACGAATACCTGAAGGCGAATCGTGTCGAGGAGGGTGTGCGAAGCTACGGACTCGTGCTGACGCTTCTTGCGCGGGCGCGTTTCGAGGAGAACTGGGCGCCCGTCAGGCGTGATTCCGCAAGCGCGAACCACTAGCCTGTCCACTGTCGGCGGGCCTTACTTCCTGATGATTCGCCCCGCAGCCGCGCGTCGCAAGCGATCCTGCACAGCGGCCCCCAGTCCATGATCGGAAAAACCGCGAGCGAGAATGATGTCTGCTCCAGCGGCATCGAGCTCGCGCAGCGCAGCGTAGAGCCTCGAAGCTACGACATCCGGCGCGTCCTCGGAGCCGACGGCGCGAAAGAACAGTCGATCATGAGCGCCAAGACGCGCGAACGCGGCGCGGTCTTCGTCGGCCGCGATCAGACCGACTGATTTCCCCTCGGCCAATGCGGCGCCGGCTGCCTCCCTGAGTGATTGCACAATGGCGCTGGTCTCACCTTCGTACAGGGTCAACAGTGCACGGGGTGAGTAGTGCTTCTCCAACATGCCAGGAGACGCCATCGCAGTATTCTCGAGTTCCGAATCCCGGATCCCGATTCCCGAATCCCGCGTCCCGAGTCGTACCCGCCGAATGACCTTGCGCAGCATCTCGATCGTCACTGCACCCGGCCGCAGGACCGTCGGTGGGTCACTCGTCAGGTCCAGCACGGTCGACTCGATGCCGATCGTGGTCGAGCCGCCATCGACGACGAGATCGATCCGGCCGTCGAGATCGTCGACGACGTGGGAAGCCTGTGTCGGACTGGGCCGCGAGAACAAATTGGCGCTCGGCGCGGCGACGGGCACGGCGGCGGCGTCGATCAAGGCTCGGGCAACGGGATGCGCCGGCACGCGAACCGCCACGTTCGGAAGGCCGGCAGTCACCTCGTCAGGCACTCGAGCGGAGCGCGGAAAGATCATGGTCAACGGTCCGGGCCAGAAGCGGCGTGCGAGGCTGCGGGCACTCTTCGGCACGCGCGAAACGAGCGGCGCAATCGACTCGAAGGATCCCACGTGGACGATGAGCGGGTCGTTCAACGGGCGTTGCTTCGCGGCGAACAACCGCTGCACCGCCGCACGGTCGAGGGCGTTTACTCCGAGCCCGTATACGGTCTCCGTTGGAAACGCGACCAGCCCGCCGTTTCGGAGGCATTCGGCGGCGCGGGCGATGGCCCTCGGGTCGGGGTTGTCCGGCGCGACCTGAATAATGTCGGTCATGACGCGTACATCGTAGTTCCAGCGAGGCTTGCGCCGGAGGCCGCCGGGTCTGCCCTGCACCGCACCGCGGAAATGCGGCGGGACCCCGCGCTTCGCGTCGCTGGTGGTGCAGTGTTCGATTGCCCGCGCTCCGCGCGGGCGTAGAGGCCGCGCCCGCAAAACGTGACTCTCGATCGAGCGTTCGCGGCGGTCAAGGCGTCCGCGGGCGGATTCAGTACACTGTGCCCGTTATGTTCGAAGCGGCAGAAGTCGGGCGAAAGCTCCCGAAGAGCGACTACAAGGCGCAGGTTCCGCAACTGCGGTCGGAGTTGCTGGCCGTGCAGCAGGAACTGCGTCAGGCATCGTTCCCGGTCATCGTCCTGTTCGCCGGCGTCGATACGGCGGGGAAAGGTGAGACCGTCAACCTGCTCAACGAGTGGATGGACCCGCGTTGGATCGTCACGCGCGGCTACACCGATCCGTCGGGTGAGGAACTCGAGCGGCCCCGGCTGTGGCGGTACTGGCGCGACCTGCCTGCCCGCGGCCGCCTTGCCATGTTTCTGAGCGCCTGGTACTCGTCACCGATCCGCAATCGCGTCGCCGGACGCGTCAGCATTGCTGAGTTCGATTTCCTGCTGGACCAGATCGCGACGTTCGAGCGGACCTTGACCGACGATGGCGCGATCGTCGTGAAGTTCTGGATGCACTTGAGCAAGAAGGCTCAGAAGAAGCGCCTCACGGAGCTCGAGAAGGATCCGTTACAGCGGTGGCGTGTTACGAAAGAGCAGTGGAAGCATTGGGGGATGTTCGACAAGTTCGTCAGCGCCGCCGATCGCGCCATTCGTCGTACGAGCACCGACGCGGCACCATGGCAGATCGTCGAAGGCGAGGACGAACGCTACCGGTCGGTCGTCGTCGCGACGGTGCTTCGCGACGCGATCCGCCGTGGTCTCGACCGCAGTACGCCTGCCGTCAGCCGTCCACGTGCCGGGAATCGCAAGCCGAAAGTGGACGGTGTCATTGAACGCGTGGAGCGCGAGTTCAACGTGCTCGACAACCTCGATCTCACGCAAACGATCGCTGACGACGAGTTCGATCACGAGCTGGCCCGGCTCCAGTCGAGACTGAATGTGCTGCAGCGTCGAGCCGGAAAGCGCGGGGTCTCGACGATCCTGGTGTTCGAAGGGTGGGATGCCGCCGGAAAAGGAGGCGCTATCCATCGTGTGACCGGAAGCCTCGATGCCCGCGACTACCAGGTCATTCCCATCGCCGCACCAACCGATGAGGAACGCGCCCACCACTACATGTGGCGGTTCTGGAGACACTTGTCACGAGCTGGCCGCCTGACGATCTTCGACCGCAGCTGGTACGGGCGCGTCCTGGTGGAGCGCGTCGAACGTTTCGCGACGGAAGCCGAGTACATGCGAGCGTACGGCGAGATCAACCACTTCGAAGAGCAGCTGGTGACCGACGGCATTCTGCTGGTGAAGTTCTGGATTCACATCAGCAAAGCAGAGCAGCTCAAACGGTTTCGCGATCGGAGCCGGACGAGCTACAAGCGCTGGAAGATCACTGACGAGGACTGGCGGAACCGGAAGCGATGGGACGAGTACACCGTTGCCGTCAACGACATGGTGGCTCGCACGAGCACGAAGATCGCGCCCTGGACGCTGGTCGAGGGCAATGACAAGAACTTCGCGCGGATCAAGGTGCTCAAGACGCTCGCCGATCGTCTGGATGATCGATTGAAGCCATAGTGCTTCACCGCTTGATATGCCGGCTGAGTGTCTGGATCCATTCCGGGACCGGCGTGGGCGCCTCGACGCTCGCGGTGTTGAGCACGAGCTGCGGGCCATCGAGTCGCTTGCCGTAGAAGCGCTGGTTCGCGTCGATGTCGGCACGCACGGTGCTGCCGTTGACCGTCACACCAGCAAAGAGGCCTCGCGATCGTGAGTAGCTGAGAATCTCCGCGCGCAGCTGCAGGTCCGTGTTGGCCTGCGCGTCACGGCCGACCGGCCCCGCGGCGACGGCGGCGTCGGCGCCAAACTTGAATTGATTTCGCACGAACTGCTCGAGACCGCGCCTGTTCATGATGATCAGCACGAGATCGGCTGCCTGACCGCCGATCTGCAGACCGACGCTTCCGCCAGTGAGAGTCATGAACGTCGGCGCCGACCAGCCGCCCTCCGTCCGCGCGCTCAGGATGCCGCGTCCGCGCATGCCGCCGAAAATGAAGCCGCCCTTGATCGTCCCGGGAAAGATCGCGATGCCTTCGGCCTTCGCGGCAATCGAGGTCGGTATGGATGTGTCGGACGGCGCCATGATCTCGTTGAGGACCGTGATCGATTCACGGATTCGGCTGGACTCCTCTGAATTCGGTGCTTCCTGCGCCTGAGTCCCGGAGGCAAGCGTCACGACGAGGAGTGTCACGGGGATCGCGCAGAGGGCCTTCGTCATGGTCCCATGATAACGAACGATTCGGATGGAGCGTGATAGCTCCGGTAAGATAACTCGATCGTGATGGCCGAAGAGGACCTGTCGAACACGACGATCCGGCGTTTCGACATTACCCGCCTGATCGCGCGCGGCGGCATGGGGGAGGTCTACCTCGCCAAGGACGCCGTGCTCGGCCGCGATCTGGCGCTCAAAATCCTTCGCCAGGATGTCACGCGCGATTCGGATCGCCTCGAACGATTCGTCCTGGAGGCGCGAGCCGCCTCCGCTTTGAACCACCCGCATCTCATCGCCATCTACGACATCGGGGAGAGCTCGCCTAAACGCAATGGAGCACCAGTAGGGCCGCCCGTCCTCTACATCGCTATGGAGCTGGTCTCGGGGCAGACGCTGCGCGCCTCGCTGGACGGCCATCCGCTGGGCCTCGAGCGGACGATCGAGTTTCTGGCCCAGGTTGCCGATGCGCTCGACGCCGCGCACGCAGCCGGCGTGACCCATCGCGACCTCAAGCCGGAAAACCTGATGATTGCCGAGGGCGGCTATGCGAAAGTGCTCGACTTCGGTATCGCCAAGCTGCGCGCCGACCTCATGCAGAGTTCAGTCAGAGGCGGCCAGCACCAGGGGACGCACCAGGGAAGTCATGAGCCGACAGCGACCGACGGCGGCCGGCTGCTCGGGACCCTCGGCTACATGTCACCCGAGCAGGTGCAAGGCCAGCCGACCGACTATCGCACCGACATCTTCTCGTTCGGGTGCGTGCTGTATGAGGCCATCACAGGGAAGCGCGCATTTCTTGGCGCCAACGCGTTTGCCACGCTGAAGCAGATTGTCGAGCACGAGCCCGCTCCGCTGGCCACGCACGTACCGGGACTGCCCGATGGCCTCGAGCGCATCGTTCGCAGATGCCTCGCCAAAGACCCGGCCGAACGATACGGATCGATGAGCGAGGTCGCGGCCGATCTTCGCGAAGTTCGCCGCAAGATGGACGACACCGCCGTCGTCGAGGTCCCGCCGCGCCCGGAGCGTCGCTACTTCGTCGTGGGCGGTATGGCGGCGATGCTCGGCATCGGTCTCCTCGGTTGGTGGCAGGCCGGGCGCCGTCCGACCGCCACTGGCTCCTCGGGACGCGTCTCGATCGAACGTCTCACGACGACGGGCACCGCCATCGATGCGGCCATTTCTCCGGATGGCCGAACCCTCGCATGGGTCGAGTCGGCCGGAGGCATGCAGGGGCTGCGCCTGCGCCGCCTCGATCAGGGCCAGACAATCGAGCTCGTGCCTGCAGCGGTGGTCGGCTACTGGGGCATCGCATTCACGCCTGATGGGTCTCGCGTGGTGTACGCGACCAAGAGCGCCCAGAGTCCCGCCGGCCGCCTGTTCGCCGTGAGCGTCCAGGGGGGACCGTCGACGCCCGTGCTCGACGGCATCGACAGCACCGTCAGCTTTTCGCGCGATGGAAAGCGAATGGCATTCTATCGGGCCGCGTTTCCCGAGACCGGCATGACGTCTCTCGTCACTGCCGCAATGGATGGCAACGACGTTCATCCAATCGCGATCGCGAAGGCGCCTGAGTTCTTCGTCCCGGCGTTCTTCGCGGCGCCGTCATGGTCGCCGGATGGCCGGCGGCTCGCGGCCGTCGTTCACAACGGAAGCACCGGCGATGCGATCCTCATGACGCTCGATGCGCAATCGGGCGCGCGGCAGGAGTTCACAAACCGTTTTCGCGACGCCACGTTTACAACGTGGTTGCCCGACGGCTCGGGTATTCTCTTCGTCGCCGATCAGGCGGACGAGTTCCGCGAATTCCCACGCAAGGTCTGGTTGCAACCGTACCCGAGCGGCGAGCCGCATCGTGTGACACCGGATCTGCTCGAGTACCGCAACGTGTCCGTGCGATCAGACGGGAGGGCGTTCGTCTCGGTAGGCC